>DATMDV010000158.1:0-6323 GCA_035557475.1 Ilumatobacteraceae bacterium | reverse complement strand
GGCGTTGCGCGAGCGCGAGTTCGTCGACGCGGCGAGGGTCGGCGGTGCTTCGTCGCGCCGGATCATCTTCAAACACATCCTGCCCAACACGGTCGGGACGATCGTCGTGAGCACGACGCTGCTGATGGGCGCCGGCATCCTCACCGAGGCGGCCCTCAGCTTCCTCGGGTTCGGCATCCAGAGCCCGAACGTGTCGCTCGGGTCGCTGGTCAACGACTACGACGGAGCGTTCTCGAGCCGCCCGTGGCTGTTCATCTGGCCGGGCGTGTTCATCATCGCCATCGTGCTGTGCCTGCAGTTCATCGGCGACGGTCTGCGCGACGCGTTCGACCCGCGGCAGAAGCGGATCCCCAAGCGCAAGGACCTCGAGAGCGCCGCCGAGAACGACCGAGCGCTGGCGCGCGCGAGCCGAACCATCGGCGGGAGGTCCTGAGGCCGCCGTGTCAGACCAGCAGCCCGATCACCGCCAACGCCGCGAGCACGAGGCCGCCCACGATCGTGGCGCGGTGCCAGGTCACCGGCGGGGTCTCCCGTTCCAGCCGCGGATCGTCGAGGTAGCCGGCATCGCGCAGCTGCTCCCAGCGCCGCCTGATCAGCAGCGCCGCACTGCCGGACGAGCTCGATGGCAGGTCACCGGGTCGGATCCCATCGCTCGACCAGGCGCTGGCCGGCAGGTGCTCGGCATCGCGGCTCGTTGCCCGCACCGCCTCATGCATCCCCGGCGCGGGAGCAGCCCATCCGGTGTATCGCCCGTACGCCGTGATCAACGTCAGCGCCCATTTGGTGTCGACGGCCAGGATCGACGGCCACGGGAGATCGATCGTGCGGAACACGTTGACGAGCCGTACGCCCCCGTCGTCGACGACGACTTCCGGGCGCCAGAAGAACGCCCAGCAGGAACCCGCCACCAGCGCCAGCCACGGGCCACCGCGCCAGACGGCCGACAGCCCGTCCGTCGCGATCAGCGCAATCATCGACACGGCGCAGATGGCACCGATCGCGATGCACAGCACACGACCGAACCCCGGACGGAACACCTCGCGCACCGGCTCCATCGTGTCAGGCTCCATCGTGTCGGGACCGGTCGCGCAACTGCGTGTCGTGTCAGTTGCTCCCTGACGAGTGGGGTCGACCCGTGACGAACACCGACCGCACCGAGCCGGTTCTTCGCGTGAACGGCCTCGACATCGACTTCTGGGTCGACGGCACGTGGTACCCGGCGGTGGTCGACGCATCGTTCGAGCTGAACGCCGGCGAGGTGCTGGCGATCGTCGGCGAGTCGGGATCCGGCAAGTCGACGACCGCGCTGTCGTTGCTGGGCCTGTTGCCGAGGAACGCCCACGTCGCCGGATCGATCCAGCTCGGCGGCCGCGAGCTGGTCGGCGTCGACCAACGGACGCTGCGGTCGATCCGCGGGCGTGAGATCTCGGTCATCTTCCAGGAACCGATGACCGCCCTCAACCCGGTGTACACGATCGGGTTCCAGATCGCCGAGATGCTGCGCAGCCACCGTTCGATGGCGCCGCGCGCGGCGCGCAAGCGCGCCATCGAATTGCTGGAGCTGGTCGAGATCCCCGAGCCGGAGCGTCGTGTCGACTCCTACCCGCATCAGCTCTCGGGCGGTCAGCGACAACGGGCAATGATCGCCCAGGCCCTCGCCCTCGACCCCAAACTGTTGATCGCCGACGAACCGACCACGGCGCTCGACGTGACGGTCCAGGCCGAGATCCTCAAGCTGATCCGTGACCTGCGCGACCGGATCGACGCCGGCATCCTGCTGATCACCCACGACATGGGGGTCGTCGCCGACCTGTCCGACCGGGTGCTCGTGATGCAGCGCGGCAGGATCGTCGAGTCCGGAACGGCGATTCAGGTCTTCCATGCGCCGCGGGACACATACACGCAGGAGCTCTTGCGGGCGGTCCCCCACCTCGGCGCGATCGTGTCGAGGGACTTGGCGAACGAATCGACGCCCGCCGAGCTCGCCGAGCCCGCCGGGTCAACCCCCGCTTCGCAATCCGAACTCGTCGTCGATCTGCGAGGCGTGGTGATCGAGTACCCCAAGCGTGGTCGAGTCCCGGCCTTCCGCGCCGTCGACGACGTCACCCTCACGGTCGAAAAGGGTGAGGTCGTGGGCCTCGTCGGCGAGTCGGGTTCGGGCAAGACCACGATCGGGCGGGCGATCGTCGGACTGCTGCCGTTCGTCGAAGGCACGGCCTCGGTGCTCGGCACCGACATGGTGGGGATCTCCAAGCAGGACCTGCGGGCCGTCAGGCGCGGGTTGAGCTTCGTCTTCCAGGATCCGGGGTCGTCGCTCAACCCACGCCTCCCCGTCGGCGAGTCGATCGGCGAGCCAATCCTGTTGCAGGGCGAGGCGAAGGGCGCCGCGCTCGGCAAGCGGGTCGAGGAGCTCCTCGACCAGGTGCACCTGGCTCGCGACCTGCGCAACCGGTACCCGCACGAGCTGTCGGGGGGTCAGCGTCAACGGGTCGGCATCGCCAGGGCGCTGGCCCTGAGCCCGCGGCTGCTGATCGCCGACGAGCCGACCTCCGCGCTCGACGTGTCCGTCCAGGCGCGGGTGCTCGACCTGTTCCAGGAACTGCAGCGCGAGATCGGCTTCGCGTGCCTCTTCATCTCGCACGACCTCGCCGTCGTCGAGATCCTGGCGCAGCGGATCGCGGTGATGCAGGAGGGCCGCTTGGTCGAGCTCGGCACCCGCGACCAGATCCTGACCGATCCGCAAGACCTGTACACCAAGCGCCTCCTCGCGGCGGTACCGGTGCCGGACCCCGACGAGCAACAGACGCGGCGTATCGAACGTGATGCGCTCCTCGCCGCCTCGGCGGATGCGACCGGGAACTCGGCGGTCCGCCTCAAGCGGCCAGGGGTCCCGGGCTGGTCGCGAGAAGCCAACGAACCGTAAACCCCGACGTTCTGTCTGCTTCAGATGAGGCGCAGCGCAGTTTGAAGCAGACAGAACGGGGTTACGAGACGCGCCGGTCGCGGCCGGCCCAGTACGGCTCGCGGAGGACCTTCTTCAGGATCTTGCCGCTCGGGTTACGCGGGAGGGCATCGGTCCACTCGACGCTGGTGGGGCACTTGAAACCCGCCAGCCGCTCCCGGCAGTAGTCGATCAACCCCTGCTCGCTGACGTCACTCCCCTCGGCGCGCACGACGACCGCCTTGCCGGTCTCGCCCCACTTGTCGTGCGGCACGCCGATGACGGCGCAGTCGGCGACGTCCGGATGGCCCATCAGCACGTTCTCGACCTCGGCCGGGTACACGTTCTCGCCCCCCGACACGATCATGTCCTTGACGCGGTCGTGGATGTAGAGGTAGCCGTCGTCGTCGAGATATCCGGCGTCGCCGGTGCGCAGCCAGCCTTCGGGAGTGATCGCCCGCTCGGTCTCCTCCGGCAGGTTCCAGTAGCCCTTCATCACCTGCCGCGAGCGAACCCAGATCTCACCGACCTCACCGACCGGCGCGTCGGTCGGGGTGTCGGTCACAGCATCCACGTCGACGATCCGCAGCTCGACCCCGGGGCCGGCCACACCGCACGAACGCAGGCGGTGCGCGTTCGGACCATTCAGGTCGTGGTCCTCCGGCGGCAGGTTGACGACCGTGCCGGTCGACTCGGTCAGCCCGTATGCCTGCCAGAACTTGCACTTGAAGACCTCGATGCTCCGCGCCAACACGTCGTCACTGATCGGCGACGCGCCGTACACGATGATCCGCAGGCTCGAGAAGTCGGCGTCCTCGACACCTGGCACCATCAACATGAACTGGAGCGCGACCGGTACCAGGAAGGCGTGCGTGATCCCGTGCTCGGCGAACATCCCGACCAGCGCCGCCGGGTCGAGCTCACGCACGATGACGCTGGTGCAGCCCTCGTACATGCCGGCCGTCGCCCATCCACCGCCACCGATGTGGAACAGCGGCATCGCGACGAGGTTGACGGCGTCGGGTGACAGCTCCCAGATGTCCTTGGCCACCGGCAACAGCCCGAAGAAGTTGGTGTTCGAGAGCATCACTCCCTTCGGGCGCCCGGTGGTGCCCGACGAGTAGAGCTGGAACGCGACGTCGTCGAGCGCGCTCGTCGCGCCCGGATCCTCGGCGGGGTAACGGTCGACCCAGTCGGCGAACGACTCGTGCTCGTCGTGGCCGCCGATCACGACGATCGTGGCGGCGCTCGACAAGTTGGCGGCGATCGCGTCGAGGAGCGGCACGAAGTCGGGCCCGACCACGAACACCGTGGCCGCCGAGTCGTTGACGATGTACTCGACCTCGGGCGCCGCGAGGCGCCAGTTGACATCGACGCACACGGCGTTGAGCAGCGATGCGCCGAAGAACAGTTCGAAGTGCTCGATGCCATTCTTGTCGATGAACGCGACCCGGTCCTGGGCGCCGACACCGGCGTCGGCCAGCGCCTGCGCGACCCGGCACGCCCGCTCGTACAGCTCGCCCCACGTCAGGGTGCGGTCACCCAGGATGATGGCGGTGTGGGCGGCCCGGTCGCGGCCATGGACGCGCACGATCTCGGCGAGCGAGTTGATCTCCGGCATAGGCGCCGACGGTAGTCACGATCCGCGGTGGTCGGCGTTGTGGAGCGCGCCCTCGGCCGAGTCCGGCGCGGTGTCCCCCTCGACGGGACCGGCGACGACCGGGGATCGACCGATGATCTGCCCGGCCCGGAGCACGGTCACCGGACCCTGCTCGCTCACCACGACCAGGATCGCGGTCGGATCGTCGAAGCTGTATCGCCGCGCCGACGTGTGGCGGGTGCCGCGGAACGGATCGACCGCCGACTCCGACGCCGGGCTCGCCACCAACAGCACGCCGAGCTGACGCAACGTGCCGGACACGTCGAACACCGCCGCGCCGTCGATCTGGCTCAGCACGTGGCGCAGCGGCCCGAGGTCCGACGGTCGATCGATGCGGAGCGGCGGCGGTGTGAGGAGCCGGGGCTGGAACGCCGGTGAATCCGGGTCGGCCGGCCGGTACACGATGATCGTGCCGACACCTCGTGCACCCAGGTCGTGCACCGCGAAGCGCAGGAACCGGTCGAGCGTCAGCGTGTCCTCACGGTCGAGCCCGCAACTGGCCCGCTTCAGCCATGCACCGATCGGTGGTTCGCGATGCCAGCTCACGCCATCCCACCTGACGACACCGAACGACCCACCGACGAGTCGGACCAGCCCGCTCGGATGACGCTGCACGATGATCGCGCCGGTCGCCTCGGCCAGGATGACGAGATCGCGCTCGGATCCCGCCGGACGGTCGAACACGACGAGCGCCTTCACGCCGTCGGTCGTGCGGATCGTCCAGCTCGACACCCCGTCGGCGTACCGTCGCACGTCGTCGTCGGCGCGCTCGCTCGCCTCGCTGATGAAGAACTCGAGCCCGGTCGGCTCGTTCCATTCGGCGATCGGGCGCGTCGGCAGCACGAACGACCCGTAGCTCGGCACCCGCAACTCGTGACGCGGGGGCCGCAACGCGTAGTCGAGCTCGTCGACCAGCGCTTCCGGCGATGTGGTCGACTCGATCACCCCCAGCCGCTCGTCGACCAGCTCCTCGGTCAGACGCCGCAACCGCCCGGCAGTGAACACTCGCGGACTGTCCATCCTCGCCGAGCCTACGGGCGGCGGCCGGAACCACGACTGGGTCGTTGGCTACGGTGCGAACGTGGAGGTCGTCCACCCCCGGAACGCAGCAGGAACCACGTTGGCGCTGGCGTCACCGTCGGGTCGGATGCTCGTGGCCGCGCTGGTGCTCGGGTCGTCGGCCGCGTTCCTGTACGCGTCGGTCGTCAACGTCGCGCTGCCGGCGATCGGCGACGATCTCGACGTCGGCCTGACCGGTCTGCAGTGGGTCGTCAACGGCTACGCCGTCGCGATGGCGGCGTTGATCCTCGTCGGCGGATCAGCCGGCGATGTGCTCGGCCGCCGAAGGGTCTACGTGGTGAGTTGCGCGGCCCTTGTCGCCGGTTCGGTGGTCTGCCTCGCGGCGCCGACCATCGGGGTGCTCGTTGCCGGTCGCCTGGTTCAGGGGGTCGGCGCCGCCGGCGTGACCCCGATCAGCCTCGCCCTCGTCGATGCCAGCTTCGCCGAGGACGAGCGCGGCCGGGCGATCGGGCTGTGGGCGAGCGGCTCGGCGATCACGACGGCCGGCGGCCCCTTCGTCGGCGGTGTCCTCGTCGACTCGCTCGGGTGGCGTTGGGTGTTCGCGCTCGGGCTCCCGCTGTTGGTGGTGTCGGCGGCGATCGTCGCCCGCTTGGTTCCCGCCGCGGCACACGACATCCCCTCTGAATCCGTGCGCCGGTTCGA
>DATMDV010000157.1:0-6996 GCA_035557475.1 Ilumatobacteraceae bacterium | reverse complement strand
CGGGCCGCACGCCGACGGTCGAGCGCGGCCGGTTCGGAGCGCGAACCGTCCCGATCGGGTGGGGCCAGGAGATGCGCGACCAGGCCGCGCTCGTGCGCGAGTCGTGCAAGTGGGAGTACGAGGTGCGGTTCCCCGAGCAGGTGCCCGAGCTGCTCGACCGCGCGTACGCGATCGCCACGTCCACGCCGCAAGGCCCGGTGTACCTCAGCTTGCCGCGCGAGGTGCTGTGCGAGCCGTGCCCGGCCGACGAGCTCGCGGCCCCGATCGCGATGCGCGCCGCGTCTGTCGTTGCCGCCTCCGACCAGATCGCCGAGGCCGCCCGGCTGCTCGCCGGTGCCGAGCGTCCGCTCATCGTCGCCCAACGCGGCGCCGGTTCGACGGCCGGCTTCGAGGCCGTCGCGACCATCGCCGAGCAGTGGTCGATCCCGGTCTGCCAGTACTGGGCGAACGCCACCGCGATCTCGACGGAGCACGCGATGTACGTGGGCCAGGACCCGTCACCGTGGGTCGCCGAGGCGGACGTGATCCTCGTGATCGACAGCCTCGCCCCGTGGATGCCCGACCTGCACGAGCCGGCGCCGGGGTGCGCGGTGGTGCACCTCGGCCCCAATCCGTTGTACAGCCGCGTGCCGGTGCGCCACTTCCGCTCCGACCTGTCGATCACGAGCGAGGTCGGCGAAGGACTCGTGGCTCTCGAACTCGCGATGCGCGAGCTCCACCCCGGCGCCGACACCGCGCAACACACGCGCCGGCGGGCCGTGGTCGACGACCGCAACACGACCCGCCGTGAGCACTCGCGCGCCGCGGTCGAGGCGGGTCCGGGGAGCCCGATGACGAAGGCGTGGGTGTCGCACTGCCTGGGCGAGGCGATACGCGGCGCCGTCGCCACCGTGATCTCCGAGCTCGGCTGTCCGTTCGAGCAGCTCGCCCTGACCGACCACGGGTCGTGGCGTCAGGAACCGCACTCGGGCGGTCTCGGCTGGGGGCTGCCCTGCGCGATGGGGATCAAGCTCGCCGATCCCGATCGTCTCGTCGTGGCGACGATGGGTGACGGCTCGTACATGTTCGCCAACCCGGTGGCCTGCCATCACGTCGCCGAGGCGCACGACATCGCGGTGCTCACCGTCGTGCTCAACAACGCCGGATACGGCGCGGTGCGCCACTCGGTGCTCGATCTCTACCCGACCGGCTACGCGGCCAAGGCCGACGAGATGCCGTTGACCGCGTTGGCGCCAACGCCCGACTTCGCCCACGTCGCCCGGGCGTGCCGGGCCCATGCCGAGACCGTCACCGACGGGACCGAGCTGCCCGCCGCGCTGGCAAGGGCGATCAACGTCGTCGCGGTCGAGCATCGCCAAGCGTTGCTCGACGTCCACGTCGCCTGACTGCGCTGCGTCGGGCCGATGTTACGGTCCCGGAGATGTACGGCCGTGTCGCCCTCGTGGCGGTCATTCTCGTCGGTGCCACCGCGTCGGGTGCCGCCGCCAAATCCGCCGACGGGTCGACGACGAAGGCGGCCGAGGCTGAGCGGCCCGGGCTGCTGATCCGGTGCCCCGAGGTCCCGCACGCGCGGTGCGGAACCATCGAGCGGCCGTTGGACCCGCGCGATCCCGACGGTGCCACGATCACCATCGGCTTCGAGCTCCACCGCGCCGACAACCGCAACAAGCCGTCGCTCGGCACCATCGTCGCCGTCGAGGGCGGGCCCGGCTACGCGTCGACCGACTCGCGCGACTACTACCTCGACCTGTTCGCACCACTGCTCGCCCGTCGCGACATTCTGTTCGTCGATGCTCGCGGCACGGGCACGTCGTCGTTCATCAACTGCCCAGGGCTCGAGTCGTTGCAGGGCGACTACATCGAGAACATCCGGTTGTGTGGCGAGCAACTCGGCGCCTCGTCCGATCTCTACGGCACCGCATTGGCCGCCGACGACCTCGCCGCCGTGCTCGACGAACTGGGGATCGATCGCATCGACCTGTACGGCGATTCGTACGGCACGTTCTTCGGTCAGTCGTTCGCCATCCGTCATCCCGATCGGGTCCGCACGCTCACGCTCGATGCCGCCTATCCAGTCGAGGATCAAGACCCGTGGTATCGCGACCTGAACCGAGCGATGCGCGACGCGTTCCGCTTCGTGTGTGAGCGCGACCCGGGCTGCTCGGCACTCGGTGGCGATGTCATCGACCGCCTGGCTGCCCTCGCCGACGCGCTGCGCGCCGCCCCGCTCGCCGGCCAGGCGTACGACGGCGACGGTGTGCTGCGCGATGTCGAGATCGACGCCTCGTTCCTCTCCTACCTCGCCGGCGTCGCCACGTACGGCACGACGGTGTACGAGGAGCTCGACGGTGCCGGGCGGGCATGGCTCGAAGGCGGTGACCCGGCGCCACTGCTGCGCATCGCCGCCGAGCAGACCGACTGGACCGAGGTCGGCGAGCCGGAGGTGTTCTCCTACGGCCTCTACGTCGCGGTGATCTGCAACGACTACCCGCAACACTGGGACATCACGGCACCGTTCGACGCGCGCCCCGCGCAGTTCGCCGCTTCGGTGGCCGACCTTCGCGCCACCGACCCTGAAGCGTTCGCACCGTTCACCGTCGACGACTGGCTGGCCTCGCCGTGGACCGAGTACGAGTCGTGCATCAAGTGGCCGGCTCCCGACCCGTGGGTGCCACCGGTCGACAGTCCGGCCACCTACCCGGCGGTGCCGACACTCGTGCTCGTCGGCGACCTCGACTCGATCACGTCGTCGGAGGGGTCGCAGATCGTTGCTGATCGATTCCCGAACTCGACGTTCGTCCAAGTCGCCAACACCGGTCACGTCACTGCGCTCGGCGACTACTCGCGGTGCGCGTCGAACATCGTCGTCGAGTTCGTGCGCACCTCATCTCCCGGCGATACGAGCTGTGCGTCGCAGTACCAGGAGATACGCACGACCGACGAGTTCCCGTCGCGCCTCGGCGACATCGCCGCGCCGCCGGGATCGGGCTCGGCCGAGCAGCGTGGGGTCGCGGCGGCGGTGACTGCGACGGTCGGCGACGTGTTCCCACGCTGGTTCGCGATGCTCGGATCGGAGGGCGTCGGTCTCCGCGGTGGCACGTTCACCACCACCGGGCTCGACAAGGTGCAGTTCCGTCTCGACGATCTGCGGTGGGTCGAGGACCTGGGCGTCTCGGGTCGCATCGAGTGGAACCGGGCCAAGGGGGCGGTCGCCGCCACGGTCACGTGCGCCGGCGCCGCCGAGTGCCGGCTCACCATCAGTTGGAACTACAACGAATCCCACGCCACGGCGACCGTCACCGGACGAATCGACGGCGAACGAGTGTCGCTCACACTGCCGGCGCCGTAGTCCCCCGGCGTCGATCGGCGCACCACGACTGCTCACCGAGGGGTGATGATCACGCCACAGTCACCGTAGGGAATTCGCTTGCGCTTCACGACACCGGCGATCTTGTTGAGCAGCGCGGTGATCTTCGTGATGAAGCCGTACTTGGCGTGGATCTTCTGACGGATGTCGACCAGGTCGGAGCCGGAGACCAGCGCGGCGGTCGCCTCCACCGGCTCCGTGCCCGCCTTCACGGCACCGCGCAGGCCACAAGGCTGCACCGTCACGTTCGACGTATGGGCGAGTCGTTTCGCCTTGCCCGAGCCGGAACTGGTCTCGATCCCGATCCTGCCCGCTGCGAGGGGCACCACCCAGACGGGCGAGGCGACCGGCGTGCCGTCGCGCCGGTAGGTGGTGAGCAAGACGTACTTCTCGTCTCCCAGCGTCATCGACGAACGCTACCCCGCAGTGATCAGGGCAGGGCCCGATCGAAACGGGTGAGCACCTCGTCGACGTCGTCATCAGTCGTCTGGAAGCTCGTGACCAGTCGGATCGTGTCGGGTGCCATCCGGTAGCAGAGGACGCCGGCGGCCTGCAGCCGGTCGATGACGGCCGGATCGGTGCGCGCGAACGCCATGTTCGCGTCAGGTGGGAGCTCGAGCTCGATACCGAGCTTCGTGAGCCCAGCCGCGAGCCGGGCCATCGCCTCGTTGGCGCGCGACGCGAGCCGCAGCCAGAGGCCGTCGGTGAGATAGGCCTCGAGTTGGGCCGACTGGAAGCGCATCTTCGACGCGACGTGACCGGCGCGTTTGACTCGATAGACGAGCTGCTCGGCGACCTCGGCGTCGAAACATACGATCGCATCGGTGCTGAGCGCCCCGTTCTTCGTGGCGCCCAGCGAGACGACGTCGATCCCGGCCCGCCATGTCATCTCGGCGGCGGTGCAACCCAGCGCGGCGATGGCGTTGGCGATCCGAGCACCATCGAGATGGACGCGCAGTTCACGCTCCTTGGCGATTGCCACGAGCTCGGCGACCCTGGCGACGGGATAGACCGCACCGAAGTCGGTCGGCGACGTGAGCGACAGCACCGACGGCTGGGAATGGTGCGGGTCTCCCCATCGGGTGGTCGCGAACGCGTCGCGGAGGGAGTCGCCGTCGAGCAGCGACGTCGGGCCGGGGAGCCCGCGCATCACGGCCCCGCCCGAGAACATCGACGTCGCCCCGCACTCGCTTCGCACGATGTGGGCGGACTCGTGACACAGCACGGCACCCCAGGGTGGACAGAGTGCCGCCAGGGACAACGAGTTGGCCGCCGTTCCACTCACCACCGGGAACACCGTGACGTCTGGGTGCTCGAACACGGCGGCCGCAACATCCTGGAGCCGGGCGGTCCACGTGTCAGCTCCGTACGCCAGCGCAGACCCGGCATTGGCGGCGGCCACGGCCGCGAGGATCTCCGGGGCGACACCCGCGGCGTTGTCGCTGCGCAACTCGATCTCACGCGTCACAGCCGACGTTCTATCGTCCGACACCGGGCGGAGTGCAGCCGCATCCGTCGAGCGTCAGGTACTTCGCGTCATCGTCGCTTGCGTCAGGCTGCGTGGTAGCGCGCCGAGGGCGTTCCCGGCGGGTTGAGCACGCCGGGTCGTGCGTCGGGATTGGTGACACACACCTCACCCTCGAGACCGTCCGGATCGCGGTAGAAGATGCTCAACGACGGCCCGAAGTCCGTCACGAAGCCGTCGGTCGCACCGCACGCGATCAGCCGATCGCGGATCGTGTCGAACGCTTCGAGCGAGGCTGCCTGCAATCCGAGGTGATCGATCCGACCGCGTCCGAACATCGGCACCTGCCGGCTCGCCTCGTCGTTCCCCGTGATCTCGAACACGTTGAGCTCCGCGGTCGGACCGACCTTCACCAACGTCAGGCGGAACCCGTCGCCTTGTCGCAGCTCGCCGTCGATCGTCGCGCCGAACATCTCGCCGTAGAAGGCCGTGAAGCGGTCGGTGTCGGACGTCATGACCGCGACGTGGTTGATTCCGTCGAGGAGCATGAATCCAGTTTGGCATCCGCGCGCGACCGCGCCCCGACGCTGCCCCGATCAGGCTGACGGCGCGCTCATGCGGTCGACTCGGCGATGGCCGCTTCGGCGAGCCGGGTGAGAACGACGTCGGAGATCTCGACCAACGCATCGAGCTGTTCCGGCGTGAGCACATCGATGAACGCTTCCCGGACGTGCTCCACGTGTCGTGGTGCGGCACGCTCGATGGCTCGTCGACCCGCCGGAGTCATGACGACCAGCGCGCCTCGGTTGTCGGTCGGGCACGGGATTCGCCGGACCAGCCCGCGGGCCTCCATGCGGGTGACGTGGTGCGAGATCCGGCTCTTCTCCCATCGCGTCGCGCCCCCGAGCTCGGTCGGTCGCAGACGGCTGCCGGGCGCCTCGGACAGGTTGACCAGGACCTCGTAGTCGGCCTCCGAAAGTCCGGTTTCGCGCTGGAGCCGGCCGGCGACCCGGTTCCTGAGCTCACCCTGCATACGCAGAAACTGCCGCCACGCATGTTGTTCACGCGCGGTCAGCCATCTCGGTGCGGGCACGCTTGAACACTACCCTCGGGAATAGTTGATGTATCACCATTGTTACCCATCACAAGGTTGATACATCAACTACATGAGGAGAGAAATGAGCACCACGACCCAAACGCCAACGATTCCGGGGTACCTCGCCGGCACCTGGAGCATCGACCCCGTCCACTCCGAAGTCGGCTTTTCGGTTCGACACATGATGGTCAGCAAGGTCCGCGGCAAGTTCAACGTGTTCAGCGGCGACCTCCGCACGGGCGAGTCACCCCTCGACTCGAGCGTCAGCGCGACCGTCGACCTGAGCTCGATCGACACCGGCAACCCCGAACGCGACAATCACATCCGGTCCGCCGACTTCTTCGACATCGACACCCACACGACCATGACGTTCCAGTCGACCGGTGTGCGCGTCGATGGCGACGGCTACGTGCTCGACGGCACGCTCACGCTCAAGGATGTCGCCCGGCCGATCTCACTCGACCTGGAGCTCGGCGGCTTCGGACCCGATTCCTACGGTGGCACCCGGGCCGGCTTCACCGCGACGGGCGAGCTCAAGCGCAGTGACTTCGGCGTCGACTTCAACGCCGTGCTCGAGACCGGAGGTGTCGTCGTCTCCGACAAGGTCACGATCCACCTCGAGATCGAAGCCGTGCTCGACGCCTGACGCGAGCTGTCCCCGCACAACGGCCACTACCACGACCATCACCACGACCTTCAAGGTCAGATCGACCAGGAGTTGATTCCGATGCCAGCGATCACCGTCGACGACACGCTCGTCCTCCCGCGCATCCCCCGCCCCGACCCCGCCTCTTCCACGCCGCGACCGGTCGCCGACGTCATCACCGCCCACCGCCAGACGGAGGGTGCCGGATTCGTCGTCCGGCGGCCGTTCCCGGGCGCGATGTCGATGGCCGCCGCCGACCCGTTCCTCTTGCTCGACCACATCGGACCGCAGGTCAACGGTCCCGATGAGGCGAAGGGTGCGCCGTGGCATCCCCACCGCGGCTTCGAGACCGTGAGCTACATCCTCGACGGCGAGATCGCCCACCACGACACCAACGGTGGCGGAGGCGTGATCGCCGAGGG
>DATMDV010000156.1:0-4713 GCA_035557475.1 Ilumatobacteraceae bacterium | reverse complement strand
GCGAGCGCGGGGCTGGGCACACCGGGCTCACGATCGTGCAGTTCGTCGATACGACCGACCGTCGCCAGTCGGAAGACCGGCTCGTCCACATGGCGAACCACGATTCGCTGACCGGACTGATCAACCGGCGCAGCCTCGGGGACGCACTCGAGCGCCATGTCGCACACTGCAACCGCTACGGGCCGACCGGCGCGGTGCTGATTCTCGACCTCGACAACTTCAAGCTGATCAACGACTCCCGCGGGCACAGCGTCGGAGACCAGGTCATCGTCACGACGGCCCACCTGCTTCGGGAGCGGTTACGCGAACCGGACCTGCTCGCCCGGTTCGGCGGCGACGAGTTCGCCGTGCTGCTCACCGACGGCGATGCTGATGCCGCGCGCGCCGTCGCGCAGAGCCTCGTCGAGGAGATTCGACACTGTGCGTCCACGATCGCCGGCGGTCAGATCCCGCTCAGCGTCAGCATCGGCCTGGCGGTCTTCGACGACGTCGAACGCTCCCCGGACGAGATGCTCGTGAACGCCGACATCGCCATGTACCAGGCGAAGGAGCTCGGACGCGACAGGTGGGCCGAGTTCGCGACCGAGCGATACGACGAGCCGCGGGCGAAGGCCCGACTCACCTGGATCAACCGGATCGAAGCCGACATCGACAACGACAGCTTCGTGCTCCACGCGCAACCGATCGTCGACCTCGCGACCGGCGAGACGGTCCAGCAAGAGCTCCTCGTCAGGATGATCGGTGACCGGGGCGATCTCGTCCCGCCCGACAGCTTCTTGTACATCGCCGAGCGCTACGGGCTCTCGAATCGGATGGACGCGTGGGTGCTGTCGCAGGCGTTCGAGTTGCTCGAGGCAACGGCGGCAGATCTCGCCCCGGTCACGCTCGCCGTGAACGTCAGCGGCAACGGCGTCGGCGACACCCAGCTCCGAGCCGTGATCGAGACGTTCGTTCGCTCCGGACGCTTCGACCCGGCGCGCCTCGTGCTCCACGTGTCTGAAGCGTCGGCCATCAGTAACGTCGCCGCCGTCCGTGCATTCGCGGCATGTTTTCGCGAGCTGGGATGTCGCCTCGCGCTCAGCGACGTGGGCGGCGGCTTCGGGTCGCTCTACTACGTCGAGCACCTGCCGTTCGACTACATCAGGCTCAACGGCGAGCTCATCACCGATTGTCTCGAGGACAGCACGAATCGAGCGATCATCGGCAACCTCGTCGACCTCGCCCGCAGCCTCGGCAAGGAGACCATCGCCCAGAACGTCGAGAGCGATCGGGCGCGGCAATTCCTGAGCGAACGCGGCGTCGATCACGGTCAGGGTTACCACCTCGGTCTTCCCGTCCCACTCGAAGTTGCCATCCCGACGTCACCGCCACGTCCGGACCGCCCCGAGCCGACGAACGAGCTGACCAACGCGCGTTCGTGACACGGTTGCCGTGGTCAGGCTGTCGTGGTGAACGTCCTCTCCGGTCTCATCCGCTGATCGGAGACCCGGCGCCGATCAGTTGTCCGATGTGGTCGGGATCGAAGAACTCCACGGGTGAGACCGTGCCGGCGGTGACGCTCACGAACGAGTCCATCGCGTCTTGATTGCCGTGGATCGCGCCGAGCAGGTGCTGCATCTCCTCCGGTGGGGCCTCGAGCGTCGCCAACTGCGTGGTGAACTCGTAGATCGGCAGCACGCGCGCATCCCGCGTGGCGTGGTAGGCGGACATCGCGTCGTCGAACGACCGTGTACCGGCGAACGTCGCGTCGAGTGCGGCGGAACACAGTTCGGCGTCGTGGAACGCGTCGGGGATCCCCTGGGCGGTGATCGGGTCCTTGTTGTAGCCGGCATCGCCGACGAGCGCCCACCCCGCGCCGTATGGCTTGCGGAAGAAGTTGGGCACGGAGCCACCGATGAAACGCGCCTCGCGCTTGGCACCGCGCACACGGTCGGCCAAGCCAGGCGCGAGCTCCAGCGTCTTGAGGTAGTTGGCTTCGACGTCGGACTTGTAGGCGTCGGACTCGGCGGAGGGCCACCCGACGACCAGCATGGTCAGACCGTCGTTGGTCTCGACCGCCGCGAAACCGCGATCGGGTCGGATCGTGATCTCGAAGCCGTCGACGGGGAGGCCGCTCCAGTACGTGTAGTAGCTCCACTGGAGCATCGGCTTGTCGTTGTACTGCAGTGGCCGGACCGCCTTGGCGATGTGCGAGTTGCGTCCATCGGCGCCGATCACGACGTGGGCGCGTTCGACGACGCTCGCTCCGCCTTCGCCGTGACCGCGGATCCCGACCACCGTGCCGTCCTCGATGATGATGTCCTCGACGGTGAACCGCTCGCGCACCTCGGCCCCGGCGGCGGACGCGGCGTCGACGAGGATCTTGTCGAGCACAGTCCGTCGCGGCGCGTACGCCGCGGAGAACCCCTCGCAGGGCCGCGGCGTGCCGATGATCGTGAACGGTCCGAAGTCGATCGAGTACGTCTCGATCGGCGGGCATCCGGTGGCGATCACCTGGTCGAGCAACCCCCAGCGGTTCAGCACCGCCACGCCCGGAGCGTGGATCACGTGCGTCGACACGGTGTCGCTCGGGAACGACGCCCGATCGACGACGAGCACTCGGTATCCCTTGCGGGCGAGCAGCATCGCAGTCGGTGAGCCCGCGCAGCGCGCTCCCACGACGATCGCGTCGTATTGCGGTGAAGTTCCCGATGACATTGTGGTTCTCCCTCGGTCGGTGTGGTCTCAGGATGAGGCCAAACCACCGAGCGGGCATCCGGGAGGACCCCTATTCCGGGCCTGGTCTTTCGGGGCCTGGTTTGGCGCGGGTGGCGTAGGCGGCGGCTTCACCGCGGCTGCGCAGCCCGAGCTTGTTGAGCACGTTGCCCACGTGGTGCTCGACGGTCTTGCGGCTGATGTAGAGGCGGTCGGAGATCTCGGGGTTCGACAACCCATGGCCGAGAAGGTCGAGCACCTCGGCTTCGCGCTTGGTCAGGAGCCCGCCGCCGCGCTTCGCCGTCGTCGACGTCGTGCGGACCCCGAGCGATCGCAACACTGCCGAGGCGGCGTCGGCGTGTCGCGCCGCTTGCAGCCGGTCGAACACCTCGAGGGCCGTGCGCGCCTCGGCCATCGCCACCTCGGGACGCTCGGTGAGCAAGGCGCCGGCCAGTGCGAGGCGGGAGTGGGCCACCTCGATCGGCATCTGTGCCCTGGCGAATCCGGCCAGTGCTTCCCGCAGGCACGCCTGCGGATCGCCGGTCTGCGCCGCGAGACAGACGCGACCGCGAGCCAGCGCGGCGACCGCCATCAGGTAGTGGCTCTGGTGGCGGGCAGCGCACGTCGCGAGCGTCGTCGCCGCCTGCTCGGCCTCATCGAGCTGGTTGGCCGCGAGTCGGACGTCGACGAGCAGCGCCAGCAATGGAGCCGCCGCGGAACTCGTCGGGTCGACCTGTTCGAGGGCGCGCTCGAGCACGTCGCCGGCGAGCGTGGGCTCGCCCTTGGCGAGATGGATCGCGGCGATCGGGCGGGCCGCCTCGGAGTTGTCGGTGGCGTCGATCCCCTCGAGCAGTTGCTCGGCTTCCTCGAACCGCCCCTGTCGGACGCGGAGGTCGGCCAGCCGGACGAGCGCGCCGCTGCGCAACATCGATCGGCGACCGAGGCCCCACAACCGGACGGCTTCGGTGAGCGCCGCATCGGCCTCCGGCCAGCGCCCGGCGGCAGTCAGCACGCCGCCGTAGTGCGTGCGGCAGAAGGCCGACACGGAAGGCAGCCGGCGACGTAGGGCGATCGCCTCCCCGATCCGGATCCACTGGTCGGCGCGGGCGACGTCGTGGGCGTGCTCGCACGCCGCGAACAGCTGGCAGAAGATCTCCTCCAGGACCAAGAAGTCGTCGACCTCGCTGCCCGCCACGGCCGCCAGCGCCTCGTCGAGGAGCGTCATGCCCTCCTCCGTCCGGTCGGAGTGCACGAGGCTGGCCCCCAGGTAGGCGAGTGTCAGGAACTCCAGATCGGTGTCGGCGAAGTTGCGGGCCAACTCGAGCGCATCACGGAAGAGCGCCTCCTTGCGACCCCGGTCGCCCTCGAACATCGCGATGTTGAGCGCGACCCATCCGCGTTCGGGTGAGTCGATCGCCTGGGCGAGCAGCGTCTGCGCCCGCGACAACCAACCGCTGGACACGGCGCGATCGCCCTCGATCGCGAGGTACATGTACGCGAGCGACCGAGCCACGCGCACGGCACCCACACTGTCGCCGGCGTCACGATGCGCTGCGTACGCGCGCTCCCACGCATCGATCGCCGCCGGATAATCGAGCTCGAGATAGGCGACCCGCGCCAGTCCCTCGGTCACATCGCCCGACGCCGACACGTCGAGAGCGAGCTCGAAGGCCCGACGTGCGCCGCCGGCGTCGCCGGCACGCAGCGCGGCGCGTCCTTCGGCGAGCAGCTCGTCGAACGGGACGGTCATGTATCGATTGTTCCACGGCCGCCCGATTGCCGGCCGCGCGGGTTGTCGGGTGGCGCGGCGATCGCGCGTAGAGTCCCGGCGATGAGCATCTCCGACGACGACATCAACGAACAGCCCGCCGACGACGGTCTCCCGGCGGAGGTCGCCGGCGATTCGGACGGCACCGATAGCGCCGACTCCGACGGAACGGACGGCGGCGATTCCGACGGTACCGACGGCGGCGATTCCGACGGTACCGACGGCGGCGATTCCGACGGTACCGACGGCGG
>DATMDV010000155.1:0-8716 GCA_035557475.1 Ilumatobacteraceae bacterium | reverse complement strand
GGGCTCGACGTGCACCGGCCCCGATGGCCCGACGAGCGTGTACCGCTGGTCGTCCAGCTGGAATCCCCCGAACTCGTGTTCATCACGCACCACCACTCCGACCATGTCAGCGACCTGGCGACGCTCGCCACCATGCGGTGGGTCAGCGGGACCGGAACGCCGTTGACCGTCATCGCACCCCGTGGCCCAGCAGCGCGTTACGCCCAACGCTGTCTCGACGCGCACGAGGACCAATCGTTCCACGGACAAGCTCCCTCGTCCGCGGGGTCGCGACCAGTCATCGCGGTCCAGCCGTTCGACGCCGCGCCGACCGTCACCACCGTGTACTCGGGCGGCCCGTGGACGGTGGACGCAGCGCTCGTCGACCACCACCCGGTGGCGCCCGCGGTCGGCTACCTCGTGCGTCACGGCGAGCTGCGCGTGGCGATCAGCGGTGACACCGCGGTGTGCGACGGCATGCGTCAGCTCGCCCACGGAGCCGACGTGCTCGTTCACGAAGCGCTGCTGGGTGCCTCGGTGCGACCCGCGCTCCTCGAATGGAACGCGAGTGCGGAGGCCGTCGGTGAGCTCGCCCGATCGGCGGGCGTGGGACGGCTGGTGCTCACCCACGCGATCCCGGCGCCGAGTTCCGAACCGATCCGTCAGCGCTACATCGACGACGTCAGGGCGGGTGGGTACACGGGGCCCGTGCTCGTGGCATCCGACCTGGACCGGCTCGAAAATTGAACGGCCGGTTACGAGCGTTGGCGGAGGCGGAACCGTTGGATCTTGCCGGTCTGGGTCTTGGGCAGGGCGTCGGTGAACACGATCGAGCGCGGATACTTGTAGGGCGCGATCGCCGCCTTCACGTGCTCCTGCAACGCCGCGATCGTCGTCGCTGACGGATCGACGCCGTCGGCGAGCACCACGTGTGCCTCGACGACCTGACCACGCGCCTCGTCGGGCACGCCGATCACCGCGCACTCGACCACAGCGTCGTGCGACAACAACGTCGCTTCGACCTCGGGCCCGGCGATGTTGTAACCGCCCGAGATGATCATGTCGTCGGAGCGGGCGGCGAAATGGAAGTAGCCGTCGTCGTCCTGCGTGAACGAGTCGCCTGTCAGGTTCCAGCCGTCGCGCACGTACACGCGCTGTCGTTGATCGGCGAGGTAGCGACAGCCGGTCGGACCACGCACCGCCAGCCGCCCGACGGTGTTGCGCGGCACCTCCTGCATGTCGTCGTCGACCACCTTGGCCTGGTACCCGCGAACAGGCGTGCCGGTGCACGCCGGCTTGGAGTCGCCGAACCGATTGGAGATGAAGATGTGCAACAGCTCGGTCGCGCCGATTCCGTCGAGCATCGGCTTGCCCGTCCTCTGCATCCACGCCTCGTACACCGGAGCGGGCAGCGTCTCGCCCGCCGAGACGGCGGCGCGCAGCGACGACAAATCGGCCCCTTCGTCCATCGCGGCCAGCATCGCCCGGTACGCGGTGGGCGCGGTGAGGCACACCGTGGCCTTGAACGTCTGGATGATTTCGACCATGTTGGCCGGCGACGCGTTCTCGAGCAGCGTGGCGGCCGCGCCGAAGCGCAACGGGAACACGGCCAGACCGCCGAGACCGAACGTGAATGCGAGCGGCGGCGAGCCGACGAACACGTCCTCGTGCGTGACGGCGAGCACCTCTTTCGCATAGCTGTCGGCGATGATCAGCAGGTCGCGGTGGAAGTGCATCGTCGCCTTCGGCTCGCCCGTGGTCCCGGACGTGAAGCCGAGCAACGCGACGTCGTCGCGGCCGGTCAGCACCGCTTCGTACGTCACCGACTTGTTGAGGGCAGAACGGTCGAGCTCGGCATCGTGGTTGGCGGTGCCGTCGAACCCGATCACCTTCGTGAGGAACCGGCTCTCCTTGGCGCACGCGACGAGCTCGTCCATCAACCGTGTATCGCACAACGCAATGGCCACCTCGGCCTTGTCGACGATCTGCGTCAACTCGCCGGACCGCAGCATCGGCATCGTGTTGACGACCACCGCCCCGGCCTTCGTCGCCGCCAGCCAGCACGCGACCATCGCCGGGTTGTTCGCAGAGCGGATGAGCACGCGGTGGCCGGGCTGCACGCCGTAGTCCTCGACGAGCGCGTGCGCGAGGCGGTTGGTCCAGTCGGACAGCTCCTTGTAGGTGCGCCGCCGTCCGTTGCCGATCAGCGCGGTGTGGTCACCGAGGCCCTGCTCGACCAAGCGGTCGGTCAGCTCGACAGCGGCGTTGAGGTGCTCGGGGTACTCGAACCCGTCGAGCAGCAGTTCGGGCCACTCGTCGAATGGCGGGAGGTTGTCGCGCGCGAACGTGTCGACATGCGCCGACGGGCCGAGTTTCATTGTGGCACCACTGCGGTCGCCTCGATCTCGACCTTGGCCCGTCGCTCGACCAGCGCCACGACTTGTACGAGCGCCATCGCCGGGAAGTGTTTGCCGATGACCTCGCGGTAGACGCGGCCCAGCTCCTTCTGGCGCGCCACGTACTCGTCGCGATCGGTCACGTACCACGTCAGCCGTACGAGGTGCTCGGGACCTGCGCCACCCTCGGCGAGCACGTCGACGATGTTGCGCAGCGCCTGCGCCGCCTGGTCGATGAAGTCGTCGCTCTCGAACTCCTGCTGGCCGTTCCAGCCGATCATGCCGCCGAGGAACAGCATCCGTCCGCTCGCGGCGACCCCGTTCGAGTAGCCGAGGGCCGGCTTCCAGTCCTTCGGGCTGAGGAACTCGTGCGTGGTCATCGGTTGCCGCCTTTCGTGGGAGTCATTCGCTGTAGGAGGTCTTCGAGCGCGTCGAGATCGGCTGTGGAGACGCCCGAGAACAGCGAGTCGACGTGGGCCTCGTGGTCGATGGCCAGCTGCTCGAAGTGACGTCGGCCGTTCTCGGTCAACGCGACGTGCACGACCCGACGGTCGGCCGCTGACGGCGTGCGGGCCACGAGCCCGTCGTGCTCGAGCCGGTCGACCACCGTCGTCGTGTTGCCGTTCGACACGAGCAGCATCCGCGACAGCTCGGTCATCGTGAGGTCGTCGTTCGAACGATGCAGCGCGGCCATCACATCGAATCGCGGCAGCGTCGAACCATGCTCGACGCGGAGGAACTCGCGCAGCTGCGCCTCCGTGAGCCGCGTGACGCGCAGCAGCCTGATCCACAATCGCAGGCGTCGCTTCGACAACGGATCGGTCACAGCTCACCGCCAGCGATGACGATGGCCTGTCCGTTGATCCCCTCGGACCCGTCCCCGCACAGCCACAGTGCGGCGGCGGTCACCTCGGCGGGCTCGATCAGCCGGCCCTGCGGGTTGACGCGGGTGAGCAGCTTCAAGGTGTCGGCGTGGCTCCTGCCCGTTGTCTCCATGATGTTGGCGATGGTTCGCTCGGTCATCTCCGTGTTCAGGTAGCTCGGGCACAACGCGTTCGCCGTGATGCCCGTGCCGGCAATGTCGAGCGCCGCAGCGCGGGTCAAGCCGACCGCACCGTGCTTGGCCGCGGTGTAGGCCGAGGCGTACGCGTAGCCCTTCAGCCCAGCGGTCGACGCGACGGTGATGAGCCGCCCCCAGCCGCGTCCCTCCATCTGCCGCAGTCCCGTACGCAGGGTGAGGAATACGCCGGTGAGGTTGACGGCCAGCATCCGTTCCCAGAGCTCGCTGCTCGTCTTCGTGAGCGGGACACTCTCGGCTTCCCCGGCGTTGGCGATGACGATGTCGACGGGACCGGCGTCGGCGAACATTCTGAACACGTCGGCTTCGTCAGTGACGTCGCCCACCATCGCGCTGATGTGAGAATTGGTGGCCGCCACGGTTTCCAGCGGCTCACGTCGGCGGCCGACGACGACCACCACGGCGCCCGCCGCGGCGAAACCTCGCGCGAGGTCGGCCCCCACCCCGGTGCCGCCGCCCGTGATCAGCACCCGACGCGTTTCGAGCGTCATGCGCGGATGGCTTCCTGTGCTCGGGCGGCCAGGCGCAGCGCCTGGTCGCGGCCCTGCAGATAGGGAAGCGGCCAGTCCACGTCAGCGTCGCCCAACGCCAACGCGGCGCGCAGTGTCCAGTACGGATCGGCGAGGTGGGGCCGGGCGAGGCAGACCAGGTCGGCGCGACCCGCCATCAGGATCGAGTTGGCGTGGTCGGGCTCGTAGATGTTGCCCACCGCCATCGTGGCGATGCCCGCCTCGTTGCGGATCCGGTCGGAGAACGGTGTCTGGAACATCCGCCCGTACACGGGCTGCGCGTCGACCGACGTCTGGCCCGCCGACACGTCGACGATGTCAGCACCCGCCCGCGCGAACATCCGGGCGATCTCGACCGCCTCGTCGGGCGTCACACCGTCGTCGCCCACCCAGTCGTTGGCCGAGATCCTGACCGACATCGGCTTGTGGTCCGGCCAGACCGCGCGCATCGCGGTGAAGACCTCGAGTGGGAACCGCATCCGCCCGTCGAGGCTGCCGCCGTACTCGTCGAGGCGATGGTTGGAGACCGGCGAGATGAACGACGAGATCAGGTAGCCGTGGGCGGCGTGCAGTTCGAGCATGTCGAAGCCGGCGCGTTCGACCATCTGCGTCGACGCGACGAACTGCGCCATCACCGCGTCCATGTCGGCGCGGTCCATCTCCTTGGGGATCGCGCTGAGCGATGACCACGGGAGAGCGGAGGCCGACATCACCGGCCAGTTACCGTCGAGCAGCGGCGTGTCGATCACCTCCCACCCGAGCTGGGTCGAGCCCTTGCGGCCCGAGTGGCCGACCTGGCAGCAGATCTTGGCGTTGGTCTCGGCATGGACGAATTCGGTGAGTCGCTTCCACGCCGCCTCGTGCTCGGGTGCGTAGAGGCCGGTGCAGCCAGGCGTGATGCGACCCTCCGGCGACACGCACGTCATCTCGGTGTAGACCAGTCCGGCACCGCCCTTGGCGCGCTCGGCGTAGTGGACGAAGTGCCAGTCGGTGGGGCAACCGTCGACCGCTTTGTACTGCGCCATCGGCGACACGACGACACGATTGGCGAGTTCGAGCTCGCGCAACCGGAACGGGGCGAACATCGGCGCCCGGCCCGGTTTGCCGCCGGCTTGGGCCTGGAACCAGTCCTCCGCCGACCGCAGCCAGTCGGGATCGCGCAGCCGCAGGTTCTCGTGCGAGATCCGCTGGGATCGGGTGAGCAACGAGTAGTTGAACTGCACCGGGTCGAGGTCGAGATAGCGCTCGACCTGCTCGAACCACTCGAGGCTGTTGCGCGCTGCCGACTGCAGCCGGAGCACTTCGATTCGCCGCTCTTCCTGGTATCGCTCGAATGCCGCTTCCATCGTCGACTCGCTGTGGAGGTAGTCGGCGAGGGCAATGGCGCTGTCGAACGCCAACCGCGAGCCGGAACCGACCGAGAAATGCGCCGTCGCCGCGGCGTCGCCCATCAGCACGACGTTCTCGTGATGCCACTGCTCGCAGATCACGCGCGGGAAGTTCATCCACACCGCCGAGCCGCGCAAGTGGCTGGCATTCGACATCAACGCGTGGCCGCCGAGATGTTCGGCGAAGACGCGCTCGCAGGTTGCGATCGTCTCCTCCTTCGTCATCTGCTCGAAGCCCCACGCGTCCCACGTCTGCTGCGTGCACTCGACGATCACCGTCGCCGTATCGATGTCGAATTGGTAGGCGTGGATCCACATCCAACCGTGCTCGGTCTCTTCGAAGATGAACGTGAACGCGTCGTCGAACTTCTGATGCGTGCCGAGCCAGATGAACTTGCACAACCGATTGTCGACGTCGGGGCGAAACACGTCGCGGTACTCCTGGCGCACCAGCGAGTTGATGCCGTCGCACGCCACGACGAGGTCGTAGTCGCGGCGGTGCTCCTCGGCCGACGTGAACGGGGTCTGGAACCGCATGTCGACGCCCAGTTCGCCGGCCCGGTCCTGCAGGAGCCGGAGCATCAGCATCCGGCCGATGCCCGCGAACCCGTGACCACCCGACACGGTTCGCACGCCTCGGTGGATCACGGCGATGTCGTCCCAGTAGGCGAAGTGCTCGCGGATCGCGGTGGTGCTCTTCGGATCGTTGCGCTCCATGTTGCCGAGCGCGTCGTCGGACAGCACGACGCCCCAGCCGAACGTGGCGTCGCACGCGTTGCGTTCGAGCAGCGTCACCTCGTGGGAGGAATCGCGCAGCTTCATCGAGATCGCGAAGTAAAGGCCGGCCGGACCGCCACCCAGGCAGAGAACCTTCATCGGCATCGCTTCCCACGCGGTTCGGTCGAACGGCGCCGGCCAAGTGTGCCACCGACCGGAAAGTATTTCAAGCTCGAAACAATTTCCTGGCGGTGTTGCTGCTCAGACGTTGGCTTGCAACATCGAGAGCTCGGCGAGACCGTGCCATTCGGCCACGGCGTCGCGGTACGGCTTCCAGTGGTCGTAGATGGTCTTGAAGTCGGCGTCGGATGCCATCTCTTCGAGTAGGCCGTCCGATTCTTCGCGGGCTGCCTCCATCACATCGTCGGGGAACGGACGCGTCTCGGCGCCATCCGCCCGGATCTGGGCCAACGCTTCCGGCTGCACGGCGTCGTAGTAGCCCATCGTGCGGACGTAGGAGATCTCCCCCGCGAACTGGAGCGCCTGCTGGTAGGCGGGCGGCAGGTCGTTGTACATCTCGAGGTTGACGAACACGTCGAGACTGGCGCCCGGCTCCCACCAACCCGGGTAGTAGTAGAAGCTCCCTGCCTCGCCGAGCCCGAGCACGTTGTCGTCGAGGGGTCCGACGAACTCGGCGGCGTCGATGGCGTTGGTCTGCAACGCCTGGGCGATCTCACCGCCTGCCAGTACCTGGGTGGTGACCCCGAGCCGGGACATCACCTCACCACCGAGACCGGGGATCCGCATCACGAGACCCTGCAGGTCGGCCAGCGAGTTGATCTCCTTGTTGAAGAATCCGCCCATCTGACACCCGGTGCTTCCGGCCGGGAAGTTGATGACCCCATGCTTCGCGTAGAACTCGCGGCTGACGTCGAGGCCGGTGCGGCCGTCGGCGTCGCGGTAGTGGTACAGCCACGCGTATTGCTGCCGGCAGGTGAGCCCGAACGGCACGGCCGTGGTGAACGCGAAGGCGTTGCTCTTGCCGAGGTAGTAGTACGACGCCGTGTGCCCGGACTGCACGGCGCCCGACTGCAGGACGTCGATCACCTCGAGTGGTCCAGCCAGCTCGCCCGCCTGCTTGGCGGAGATGTTGAACCGGCCACCCGTCATCTGGCTCACGACCTGGGCGAATCCGACCGCGCCGGAACCGTTCTCGGGAGTACCGAACAACGACGTGAGTCCGGCGGGCCAGCTCGTCGTCATGTCCCATTCGACCTCGGGCAGGTCGTCGGCGACGACGATGTCGACGACGTCGGTCGGCTGACTCGGCGCGGCTGTGCCGCCAGTGGTGCCACCCGTCGTCCCGCCGCTCGTTGCGCCGGTGGTCCCCTCGCTCACCGTGTCGTCGTCGTCGCCGGAGCATGCTCCGAGCAACACACCGCCGGCGAGCGCGACGCCGGCGGCACCGAGGAAACTCCGCCGATCGACGACGGATGGGAGCTGTGCTTCGTTGCTGCGGTGCATGGTGGATCCTCTCTTGCTGGTCGGCCTGGTGGTGGGTCGCCAAGGTGGGCGGGTCATCAGACGAGCACCGTGACGATGGACGGGAACAACAGCACCAGCACGAGGGCGACGACCTGGAGCGCCATGAACGGCAGCGCGCCCTTGTGGATGCTCGACGTCTTGACTTCTGGTGGAGCGACGCCCTGGAGATAGAACAGCGAGAACCCGACCGGTGGCGAGATGAACGCGATGTTGAGGTTGATCGCCATCAGCACGGCGAACCAGATGAACTCGTTCTCGCTGAATCCGAGCGCGATCATCGCCGGTACGAAGATCGGCACGACGATGAACGTGATCTCGAGGAACTCGAGATTGATGCCGAGGAGGAACACCGCGATCATCGCCACGATCACGAATCCCCACTTGCCGCCGCCAACGCCCGAGAGCCAGTCGGTCGCCTGCTGTTGACCGCCGAGGCGTTCGAACACCATCGCGAAGAACGATGACGAGAACAGCAGGGTCATCACCAGGATCACGATCTTCGAGGTCGCTTCGGCGGCATCGCGCAGCATCTTCCATTCGAGTCTTCGGTTGCCCGCTGCCAGAACCAACGCACCGAGTGCGCCAACCGCCCCGGATTCGGATGGAGTGGCGATCCCGCCGAAGATGGCGTACAGCACGGCGGCGATCAGCAGCAATGGCGGCAGGGCGGCGACGGCCACCTCGCGGCCCAGCGCCACACCGGCGAACGTGCGCTCGGTCAACGGCATGGCCGGAGCCCGGTCGGGGTGGCGCAACGCGACATACACCACATACAGCATGTACAGCCCGGCGAGCAGCAGTCCCGGGAGCAGCGCTCCCCGGAACAAGCGGAGCACCGAGATTTGCATCTGCTGGGCGAGGAGGATCAACACGATGCTGGGCGGGATCAGCTGGGCGAGCGTGCCGGAGGCGACGATCACCCCGGTCGCGAGTTTGTCGTCGTACCCGTACTTGAGCATCGTCGGGAGCGACAGCAGCCCCATCACGATCACCGTCGCGGCAACCACGCCGGTGGCGGCGGCGAGCATCGTGCCGACGACGATCACGGCCAGCGCGACTCCCCCGCGGAGGTTCCCCATCACCAGCCCGATCGAGCGCAACAAC
>DATMDV010000154.1:0-3090 GCA_035557475.1 Ilumatobacteraceae bacterium | reverse complement strand
CGCTGCCGACCGCCGCCGCGTCGTGCTCGCGCTTCGAGTCGAGGACGCGCAACGGGTTCCTCGCCAGGGTCTCGCGACTCTCGGTGGTTAGGTCGGACTGCTCGAAGTGGTGGCGCAGGGCGGTGACGTACTGGGCCCGGTCGTCGGGCTCGCCCAGGCTGTTGACGATGAGCTCGACCCGGCGGAGTCCGAGCCGTTGGAAGAACTGCCAACCGAGAGCGATCACTTCGACATCGAGGTGCGGATCGTCGGCACCGAGCACCTCGATGCCGACCTGGTCGAACTGGCGGTAGCGGCCGCGCTGCGGCTTCTCGTACCTGAAGTTCGGACCCGAGTACCACGTCTTCCACGGTGTCAGCGGGTGGTGCTCGACGAACGCCCGGCACACACTGGCGGTCCACTCGGGTCGCAGCGCGACGTGACGGTCGCCCTTGTCGACGAAGTCGTACATCTCCTTGGTCACCACATCGGTCGCCTCGCCGATACGCGAGAACACCCCGATGTCCTCGAGCAACGGAGGGATGATCTGGCCGTAGCCGGCGGCCTCGACGACCTCGGCGAACACCGATGTGAAGCGTCGCCACCGTGCGGATTCAGGCGGCAGGATGTCGCGCATCCCTGGGCTCGTCTGGAATTCCGGCACGACCGAGCAGGTTATCGCTGAGCGACGCGACAGTGCCGGGAGCGATTCAGGTGGTCCCGCCTCAGCCAGCGCCACCGCCGGGGACCAGCCGGTACACGTCGTATACCGAGTCGATCTGCTTGATCGTGGTCAGCACCGCCTCGAGGTGACCGGGGTTGGCGAGCTCGAACTCGAAGCGCATCTTGGCGACGCGGTCGTCGCCGGTGACTGTGGCACACGAGACGATGTTGACGTGGTGGTCGCTCAACGCGTTGGCGACATCGCGCAAAAGCCGCGAACGGTCGAGGGCGACGACTTCGACACCGGCGCGGAAGATCGAGCCGCGCTGCTCGCCGTCCCAGTCGACCTCGATCATTCGCGTCGCCTGGTCGGCCATCAGTGACACGGCGTTGGCGCAGTCGGCCCGGTGCACGCTGACCCCGCGGCCGCGCGTCACGAACCCGATGATCTCGTCGCCGGGTACCGGGGTGCAGCAATTGGCGAGCCGCACGAGCAGGTCGTCGAGGCCTTCGACGTGGACACCGATGCGGCCACCTGCGGTCTGGTGGCGGCGCGGCGCGAACACCGTGGCGGGCAGTTGCTCCTCGTCGTCACCGCCGCGGAACCCCCTGGCGACCTTCTGGGCGACGCTGCGGGCCGACACGTGGTGCTCGCCGATGGCCGCCAGCAGCACCTCGAGATCGTTGTAGCTGAGCTCCTTGATCACGTCGTGGAGCTGCGGCGAGTTCCACATCCGCTGCACCGGCAGACCCTCGCGGCGGAACTCGTCGGTCAGGTCGTCACGGCCGGCCTCGATCATGTCGAGGCGGCGTTCGCGGCTGAACCATTGCCGGATCTTGTTGCGCGCCCGCTGCGACGTCACGAACCCGAGCCAGTCCTGCGACGGGCCCGCCGTCTCGACCTTCGACGTGAAGATCTCGCACGTGTCGCCGCTGCTCAGATGGTGGTCGAGCGAGACCAAGCGGCCGTTGATCTTGGCGCCGATGCAGGCGTGACCGACCTCGGTGTGGACTGCATAGGCGAAGTCGACCGTCGTCGACCCGATCGGCAACGTGATCACACGTCCCTTGGGGGTGAAGACGAACACCTCGTCCTGCTCGAGGTCGGTCTTCAGGTTCTGCATGAACTGGGCCGGGTCGGAGACCTCCGCCTGCCAGTCGATGATGCGGTTCAGCCAGTCGATGTCGCCCGACGACGTGTCGTCCTTGTACGCCCAGTGGGCGGCCACGCCCCACTCGGCCCGCTGGTGCATCTCGCGGGTGCGGATCTGGACCTCGATCGGCTTGCCGGCCGGCCCGATGACGGTGGTGTGCAGGCTCTGGTAGAGGTTGAACTTGGGCATCGCGATGTAGTCCTTGAAGCGACCCACGACGGGGCGCCACCGACCGTGGATGCAGCCGAGCGCGGCGTAGCAATCCTTGATCGAGTCGACGATGACCCGTACCGCGACGAGGTCGAAGATGTCGTCGAACTCGCGGCCCTTGACGACCATCTTCTCGTAGATGCTCCAGAGATGCTTGCCGCGGCCCGTGACGTCGGCCTCGATCGAGAGCTCGGCGAGTCGCGCCCTGACCTCGGCGACCGCTTGGGCGAGGAACACCTCGCGCTCGGGCGACCGGGTCGCGACGAGGTGGTCGAGCTCGGCGAAACGCTTCGGGTGCAGCGCCGCGAACGAGAGGTCCTCGAGCTGCTGCTTGATCTCCTGGATGCCCAGCCGGTGCGCGAGCGGCGCATAGATGTCGAGCGTCTCCTGAGCCACGCGCTGCTGCTTCTCGTCTGGCATCGCGGCGAGCGTGCGCATGTTGTGGAGCCGGTCGGCGAGCTTGATGACGAGCACCCGGATGTCGCGCGCCATGGCGACGAGCATCTTGCGCATCGTGGCCGCCTGCTGAGCCTCGCGCGAGTCGAACTGGATCCGCTCGAGCTTGGTGACGCCGTCGACGATCGTCGCCACCTCGCTGCCGAAGTTGGCCTCGACATCGGCGAGCGTGATCTCGGTGTCCTCGACCGCGTCGTGCAGCAGGGCGGCGGCGAGCGAGATCTCGTCGAGCCCGATGTCGGCCACGATGCGGGCGACAGCGAGCGGGTGGTTGATGTAGCTCTCGCCGCTCGACCGCGTCTGTGACCGGTGGGCCTCGGCCGCCATCTGGTAGGCCCGGTTGATGGTGCCCACCGGTGCTTTCGGATGGCGGCGTCGATAGCTGGCGAGGAGGGGCGCCAGTTCGGTGACCGCAGCAGTCTCGTGATGGCGCCGCCACGGCAGGACGCGATCGACGGTCGGCATCGAAGTCGCCTAGTACCGCGTCAGGCTCTCGACACGGCGCTCGCCGAGCCGCGCCCGGCCCCCGAGGTCGTCCAGCTCGATCAGGAAGCCGAGCCCGACGATCTGGCCGCCGAGCGTCTCGATCAGCCGGCTGGTCGCGGCCGCTGTCCCACCGGTGGCGAGC
>DATMDV010000153.1:0-12693 GCA_035557475.1 Ilumatobacteraceae bacterium | reverse complement strand
GGCCGCGCCATCGTCGGCATGAACCCCTGCACGAAGGCGCTGTAGGTCTCGTTGATCAGCCGCTGCGACTCGGCAGCGATCGTGCCGAACACCAGTGAGCTCTTCCCCGAGCCAGAGACGCCGGTGAACACCGTCAGCCGGCGCTTGGCGATCTCGATGCTGATGTCCTTGAGGTTGTTCACGCGCGCGCCATGCACACGGATCAGGTCGTGGCGATCGGCAGCGTGCAGCGCAGGCGCTTTGGTGTCCGTCGTCTTGGCCGCGCTCATCGTGTCTCCATCTGGATCAGGCGTCAGCGCGCCACCGTCGACGCTCGGGCAGCGTGACGTCGCCGTAGCCGTTGCAACGCACCTCGGTCGGTCGCAGCTCGAACAGCACGTAGTGGTCGTCGGGGTCGTAGCTGGCGGCGGTGACGACCGTCGCCCGCACGGAGGCGTCGTCGACGGCGTGCCCGGTGCCGCTCACCGACGCCTCGCCGCCGGTCCCCGCATTGTCCGGCACGCCGTTGTGGAGCGCGAACCAGCCGCGCTCGCGGAGGTCGGCGGCCTTTGGTGACGTGGGCTCCATGAACAGGTACAGCCCGTCGGCAGTGAAGATCGGCGTGACCGGATGGACCCGCGGTGCGCCGGTCGCACGCACTGTCGCCAGGTATGAGGGCGCCGCCCGCAGCCGCTCCGCCACGAACGCTGCGAGCTCCGGTTCGGCGGCGGCGACGGCGCTCCAGGTCGTCACGTCCGGCGGCATGTGCGGCACTCCAGGCGGATCACGATCAGGCCTGCGCAATGCGGACGAGGTTGCCAGCGGGATCGCGGAACGCGCAGTCGCGGGCGCCCCAGGGTTGGGACACCGGCTCCTGGAGCACCTCGGCGCCCGACGCCCGGACCTTCTCGAACGTGGCGTCGAGGTCGTCGGAGCGGAAGATCGCAGCCTGCAGCGACCCCTGCGTCACGAGCGTCAGGAGCGCATCGCCCTCGGCCTGCGAACGTCCGCCGTGCGGCTGGAACAGCACGATGTCGACGTCCTGCTCCGTAGCGCCGACGGTGACCCAGCGAAAGCCGTCAGACGCGACGTCGTTGCTGACCTCGAGGCCGAGCGCGTCGCGGTAGAAGGCGAGCGCCTCGTCGGGGTCGTTGACGGGAATGAACATTGCGGAGACGGTGACTGCCATGCCACGACCATACGAGCACCGATCCGTCATGTGCTTCTTCGATCCTGCTCGATGACGGGCAGCGCTCAAACCGTGACCGCAATACGCCGCGGTCGCGTCGCGACCATGCTCACGCACGACGGAACGACCTCGACGTCGCGGTGATCGCGCCCGCGGTATTGCGACGGCGACTCGCCGACGATCTCGGTGAACCGCGAACTGAACGAGCCGAGCGACGTGCAACCGACGGCGACGCACGTCTCGGTGACCGACATCCCCTGACGCAGAAGCGCCTTCGCGCGCTCGATGCGTCGCGTCATGAGATAGGTGTAGGGCGTCTCGCCATACGCCGCGCGGAACTTGCGCGAGAAGTGCGCGGGCGACATCAGTGCGGCACTCGCCAACTCCGGCACGTCGAGGGGCTGCGCATAGTCGCGGTCCATGAAATCGCGCGCTCGACGCAGGTGCACGAGGTCGGCGATGTCCTGCGGCGACATGCCGACGACGGTACCGGACCGGCGTCGCGCGGCCGACACGTGCGCCATCGGCGCTGACGAGCCGTGCGCGCCGTCCGTGGCAGCCTGCGCGCCATTTGCGTTCGGAGAGAAGAGCGAGTTAAGTGGGGTGTGACTGGGGGCGGTCATGAAATGTCGGGGTTCAGCGATCGTCGTGGCTTCCGGTCTCGCATCGGTCGCGGCGTTGACGGTCCTTGGCGGTCCACTTCATGAGAGCGCCGTCGGACCGCATCCGAGTGCCCACGGCGCGGATGGGACCGAACACGCGAGGGTCATTGCTCGTTCGGCGACCACGGCTACCACCCAAGGCGATCGCCCGGGTCGGGCGGCGACGTCCGCGCCAACGGCGGACCGCACGACGGTTGCCGCACCGTCGCCGACCTCCCCCACCATCGCCGCAGCCGACTTACCTCCTCTCGCGATGTCCCCGCAACCGTCGGACACGGTGGGCGTCGACGAGAGGCAAACCACGACCCCGTCGACGCAGGAGTACGTGCTCGACATTCCGGCGATCGATCTCCACGAACACGTCGTCGCCGGCGACCAGGACGAGATCGACCAAGGCCACGTGACGGCGGTTGATTGGTCGTCGCGGGGCTATCCGACGTCGTGTCGTCCGGGAGACGGATGCACAGTGTGGTTGGCGGGCCATCGCTCCACGCACCAGGCGGTCTTCGCCCGCCTGCCCGAGATCACCGCCGGAAATTCGATCGAGATCCACTTCGAGGGCGAGGCCTATGCCTTCATGGTCACCGGCGTGGTCACCGTGCCGGGATCGTCTCCGCCTTCGGTGATCCACGGCGATCTGGTACTGCAGACGTCGGCGCCCAGTGGTCAGCGCATCTTGATCTATGCGACGACGAGCCCTCCGTAGCTCCCCGGATCCACGCTCCATCCGACACGCGGTGTCATGCGTCGGGGCCTCCGGTCGGAGCCGACGTCGCGGCTCCGACATCGCCGGCTTCCGCTGACGTCACGACGTCCGGGTGCTCCGTCCGGTCGTCCGACCGCAACCCAACGAGGTACCAGGTCTCCATCGGGCCCATGCCCTTGACGAGGATCGTCCCCCGTCGGGTGCAGACGAACTCTTCGTGCAACAGCTCGAACGTCGCGCGCGTGATCTGGATCTCGCCGGGCGTGCCGTGGGACTCCATCCGACTCGCGGTGTTCACGGCGTCGCCCCACAGGTCGTACAGAAAGCGTTTCGTCCCGATCACACCGGCGACGACCGGCCCCGAGTTGATCCCGATCCTCAGCTCGAGACCGGGCTGGCCGGCCACCGCCGAGGTCGCGAACACTTCCCGCATCTCCAGCGCCAGGAGCGCAGCCCTGCGGGCGTGGTCAGCGCACGGATTCGGCACCCCCGCCGCCGCCATGTAGCAATCGCCGATCGTCTTGATCTTCTCGAGCCCGTGGCGCTCGACGAGCACGTCGAAATGGGAGAAGAGCCGATCGAGGATGCCCACCGTCTGGGCCGGCGTGAGGCGCTGCGCGAGCAGGGTGAAGTCCACGACGTCGGCGAACAAGATAGTGGCCGCGGCGAAGTGGTCGGCGATCGTCTGGGCAGCGGCCTTCAGTCGCTCGGCGATCGGGCGCGGCAGGATGTTCAAGAGGAGCGCTTCGGACTTCTCCTGCTCGGCTCGGAGTGCGGTGAGCGCCGCGTTGCGCTGGTGGGCGAAGGATGCCAGAAGTGTGAAGGCGACGGAGGCAGCACCGATGACGTTCAAGGCCAGCATCGTGGTGGTGAACGAAGCCGGGAGATCCGCGTCCGCGACGAACAGCTCGCCCGCGAGGCCCGTGAGGAGGAAGACGATGAGGAAGGCGCCGAACCAGCGGACCGCCTGCCGCACCTCGAGGAAGACGAGGGCACCGAGCGGAGCCAGGATGCCCCACAACCCAACCCCTCCCGACGGAAGGAAACCGCCGATCAGCAACTGTCCGGCCGTCGTCGTCAACAGGATGTCGAGGAGTTGCGTGACGAGGAAAAGCTGGAAGCGTCGGGTTCGCGCGAAGACGACCAACGAGCCGACCGAGACGGCGAAGTACGCGAACGGAACCACACCAACCGGCGAACCGAAGCCGAGGTAGAGACTGCCCCACACGATGGAAACGGGCAGGACCAAGATGGCGAGCAGGACGAGGAGCGCCTTCTTCTGCCGAAGTTCCTCGTCGTCTCCGGCATCGGCGCCGATCCGAGCGAGCAACGCCGCCCCGTTGGCGATCCAGCCGACCCTCGCGCGGGTCTCCGGAGCCTCCACGGGCGCATCTTCACCGTTCCGGCCCGACACGGCAAGCAACAACCAGCCGTACGTGCGATTCGGATCGCGTCGTTCAGACCGGTATTCCCCGGTTCGGGAGGCGGGCGCCGGAGGCGCCTTCGACGACCGGTCACGTAGACGGCCCCTCCACCTGCCGATCCCCGGTTTGATAACGTGCGGTGCTCGATGCACGCCGACTTCAGTCCGGCATCCCGTGAGCCGAAGTCCGTGCCCGTGATGGAGAGCGGGTTCCACCTATGACTCCGACCGTCGCGTCGCTTCGCGAAGACGTGCAATCGATCGTCGATGCGTGGAAGCCTCAACGGAGCGAGCGTCAAGGACGCCGACATCTGGAGCGCAAGGACTTCGACGAGCTCCGAGCTGCGGGGTTTCTGCGCACGGTGGTTCCCGAAGACGTCGGTGGCATGTGGCGCGACACGGCGTCGTCCACGCGGACGGTGTGCGACCTGCTTCGCCTCCTCGCCACGGCCGACCCTTCCGTCGCGCTCGTGGCAGCGATGCATCCGTCGGTCGTGGCGTTCTGGTTGCTCAACCCCGACCCGAGCCAGCCCCTGTGGGAGCGACAGCGGCAGGCCGTCTTCGCCAGCGCCGAGGCAGGTGAGCAATGGGGAACGATCACGTCCGAGCCCGGCAGTGGCGGTGACATCGCCCGGACTCGGGCAAGTGCGACGCCAACCGACGACGAATCGTTCATGGTCGGCGCTTCGTACGCGGTCACCGGCGACAAACACTTCGGCAGCGGGTCCGGCATCGCGGACCGCATGATCACGACTGCGATCCCTGCGGGAGAGGAGGCGCCGACGATCTTCGCCCTCGACGTGCGCGGCCGTCCCTGGGACGGGACCGCAGGGCTGACGTTGATCGCCGAATGGGATGGCGTCGGCATGGCGGCCACACAGAGCCACGCGATGCGCCTCGAAGGAGCCCTCGCTGTGCGTCTCGCTCGAGAGGGACCGTTCAGCGAGCTTGCGGCGGGCGCCGGCGCCTTCGTCGCGACCTCTTTCACCGCGGTGATCCTCGGTGTTCTCGACGAAGCCATGGCAGTTGCGAAGCAGCAACTGCTGCCCAAGTCGGAGGACCTCCGCGCCTACGAGCGGGTGGAGTGGACGCGAGCGGTCAACGACCATTGGCTGGCGGGGCAGGCGTTCGAGGGATCGCTGCGGGCGATGGAGACCAGCGACCCGAGTGCCTTGTTCGCCGCGCTGTGCGCGAAGGAGGCGGTGGCCGAGTTGGCAGAGGCCACACTCGCCCGGCTTGCGAGGGTGCTCGGTGGTGGAGCGTTCTCGCGCCGCAGCCCCTTCGCGCACTGGTACGAAGACGTCCGCGCGCTCGGCTTCCTCCGCCCGCCATGGGGCCTTGCCTACGACAACTTGTTCACGATGTCGTTCGCTTGATCCGCGCGTTCTGAAGCACGGCGGCGAGATTGGTACTGGCCGTCGATGGGAATGGTCTCGCCGTGTCCGACCGTCGGGAGCAAGGTCGTCGAGGTCGGCGGGCGGATGCCTTGTTGGCCGCAGCCGAGGACGTCGTCTACGTCGGGATCGCCGCGCTGCTGGTCGCTGCCGCGGGTGTTCTGCTCGTCGTTGCGGCCGACGAGTTGCTCGATGTCTTCGACGGGCTCGCGTCGGAGCCGGTCGTCGAGGTGCTCGACACACTGCTGCTGTTGTTCATCGTCGTCGAGCTGCTGTCAGCTGTGCGGACGACGGTTGCCAAGCGCGAGCTCGTCGCCGAGCCGTTCCTCATCGTTGGCATCATCGCTTCGATCAAGGAGATCGTCGTTCTGTCGGTGAAGGCGGCCGAGGACATCGGCAGAGGCTCCATCTTCCGCGACCAGCTCTGGCAGATCGGCGTCCTCGGTATGGTCGTGGTTCTGCTCGGCGCCACCGCCTGGCTGTTGCGTCTCAAGGAGCGAGAGCCCGCCGAGGGCGAATCAGGTCCACGCGCTGTGGCTCAGCAATAGTCCACCAAGTCGTCAAGTCGTCGGTTGCTGGTGCCGATGCGACGGGTATGGCACTGGCCGAGTCTGACGGCTTCGTGCTCGCCGTCGCCGAGCGCCTGGCCTTCGTCGGAGATCTCCTCGCTGGCAACCCGACGTGTGCGGTCGGCGTCTTCGACCCGGCCCGCACCATCACCGACGCCGGAGCGGCGCTCGCTCGGGTCGGGATCACCGTCGACGGCCACGCATGTCTCAAGGCGGGCGCCCTCGCCGAATTCGTCGCGTTGTCGGACATCGGCGTGATGACCGACGCGGCGCTGGAGGCCAACGCGCGTGGCTCGGCGAAGCGCGCGCTCAGGTTGCGTGACGGACAGCTGGCCGACCTGTACCTGGTCGAGATCAGCGATGCCGAACGCACGACGGTGGCGATCATCGTGCCGAGCGCCGGCGAGATGGTGGCGGCCACGCCGCCGCCGACCGCGTTCGTGGCCAGCCCCCGCGTCGGCGTCGTGAAGTGCGACGCCTTCAGCGCGATCACGAGCGTCTCGGACTCGACCCTCGTCCTGCTCGGACGGCCGAACGAGCCGATCGAGGGCATGTCGGCCATGCAGCTGCTCCACCCCGACGATCAGGAGATGGCGCTCGTCAACTGGCTCGCCGCCAAGGAGCAGCGCGGCATCGCCCTGCGGTGGCGTTGTCGCCTGGCCCGAGCCGACGGGTCTTCGCTGTGGACCGAGGTCACCATCACGAACAACATCAAGCTGGACGGCACCGGCGACGTCCACCTCAACCTGCATGACATCTCCTCCGAGGTCGCCGCGACCGACGCGCTGGTGGCCGAGCGGGAGCTGATCGCACTCCTCACCGAGACGTTGCCCGTCGGCGTCGCGAAATTCGATGCGGCCGGCCGCGTCGAGCACTCCAACGGACGGTTGACCGAGCTGCTCGCCCCGATCGATCCGTCCGACCTTCTGCGCGCTGCCGTTCGCGGCGAGCTCGAAGATCCCGTCCTCGCCGCCGCGTTCCGTGCGCTCCTGCGCGACGGTGTCACATCGCGGTTCGTCGTCGATCACCACGAGGGTGACGGTCGTGACGATGGCGGTGCAGTGCGGCACCTCGAATGGACGATCCGCGCCGCCGTTGGCGACAACGGCGAGGTGACCGGCGGAGTGGTGTGCGTTGCCGACGTCACCGAAGCGGCCCAGCTCCGCGAGGCACTCGAAGACCGGGCGCGGACCGACGCGCTGACCGGGTGCCTCAACCGCGCCGGCACCATCACGGCGCTCGAGCACGCCCTCGCCAGCCTCGGCCCGAGCGAGGGAGTCGGCCTGTTCTTCATCGACCTCGACGGTTTCAAGGTCATCAACGACTCGCGTGGCCATGCAGTAGGCGATGCAGTGCTCGAGATCGTGGCCGGCCGGTTGCGTGGTTCGCTGGGACCAGGCGACCTCGTCGGACGTCTCGGTGGCGACGAGTTCGTCGTCATCTCACCTGGGTTGGAGTCGGCGAGCGCGGCATTCGATCTGGCGGGCATCGTCTCGCGCCAGCTGCGCGGTCCGGCCTTCATCGCCGATGTCGCAGCTCCGATCGCCGCCAGCATCGGCGTCGCGTGGTCCTCGACGGCCACCGCCAGTGAGCTTCTGGGCGCGGCCGACGCGGCCATGTACATCGCCAAACAGACCCGCTCTGAAATCCCCGTGCTCGCGCGAGCTTGATGTCTGTCGAGATTGCGACCCTCGACACTTGAATCATGTGATGATAACGTAACCATTCCGGGGAACCCCAGGCAGTGGGCGTTCCCACGTACATCGGGAGGGGGTCCCCATGCACGGAGTGCGCTCGCGTCGCGGGGTCGTCGGTTTGGTCGTGGTCCTCGGGATGATGGGGGTGGTCGCCGGCTCGATCACCGGCGTGTCGGCTGCGTCGTCCCGGCACAAGAACCCCAGCATCACCAAGGAAGCGTTCGGCACCGTCGACAACCCGGCCAGCCCGTCGCACGGGCTCGCGGTCGACCTGTACACGCTCGACAACGGCCGCGGGATGGAGGTCAAGATCATCACCTACGGGGGGATCATCCAGTCGATCGAGGTGCCCGACCGGCGCGGCAAGACCGCCAATGTCACGCTCGGCTTCAACAACCTCGCGCAGTACGTCAACGAGAACCCGTACTTCGGCAACATCACCGGGCGCTATGCGAACCGCATCGCGCTCGGTCAGTTCACGCTCGACGGCGTCACCCATCAACTGGCGACCAACAACGATCTCAACCATCTGCACGGTGGCGACTTCGGGTTCGACAAGCGGGTGTGGGCGGCGGAGGAGATCCACGACAATCGCAACGTCGGACTCCGACTGACCTACACCAGCCCCGACGGCGAGGAGAACTACCCGGGCACCCTGGCGGTCGAGGTGGTGTACCTCCTCACCCCGAAGAACGAGATCCGGATGGAGTACCGGGCGGAACTGCTCGACGACAAGGCCACCATCGTCAACCTCACCAACCACGCCTACTTCAACCTCGCGGGTGAGGGCAACGGCGACATCTACGACCACAAGCTGTTCCTCAACGCCGACCACTACACCCCCGTGGATCCCACCCTGATCCCGACCGGGGCGATCGATCCGGTGGCTGGCACACCGATGGACTTCCGCCGTGCGCAGGCGATCGGCGACCGGATTCACGACGGCGCGTTCGAGCAGCTCGTCATCGGCCGCGGCTACGACCACAACTGGGTGCTCAACCGCGAGTTGGGTGATGGCAAGTTGGTGCTGGCAGCCCGCGCCGTCGACCCCGACAGCGGGCGGAGCCTCGAGGTCCTGACCACCGAGCCCGGCATCCAGTTCTACGCCGGCAACTTCCTCGACGGCACGCTCATCGGAACGAGCGGAAAGATGTACCGCCAGAGCTACGGCTTCGCGCTCGAGACCCAGCACTACCCCGACTCACCCAACCACGACAACTTCCCGTCGACAGTGCTCCGACCGGGAGAGGTGTACGAGACCACCACCATCTACAAGTTCGGGACGCAGCGCCAGGGACACTGACGTGACGATGGCCGTTCGTCAGGCCGCATCCTCGCCCGAGCCGGCGAGGATGCGGTCGATGACGGCCATGTTGGCGACCGCATCCTGGGGCGGGATGGGCACGTCGGAACCGTCGCGGACGGCGGCGGAGAACGCGTCGCACTGCGCGCCGTAGGGATCGGCGGCCGGTACCTCGATCACGTCGATACCGGGGGCGACGGGTGGGTCGCCGCCGGCGGCGTGGACGATGCGCGTCGGGAGGTGGGGTGGGATGTTGAACGGGATCTCGACGAGCAGCCGCCCGGTGGTGCCGATCAGGTGCACCCGCTGGTCGGGTTCGGTCTGGGTCGAGCACGTGAACGTGGCATGGCGCCCGCCGAAGTCGAGCACGGCCGAGGTCACGGCGTCAGTGCCGAAGCGCGGGTCGAGGCGCACGGCGGCCGCGACGTCGGTCGGTTCGCCGTCGAACATCCACCTCGCGACGTTGATCGCGTAGCAGCCGACGTCCATCAACGCGCCACCGCCGTACTCGGCGATGTTGCGGATGTTGGCGGGGTCGACGTTGTGGTACGCGAAGAAGACCTGGATCGCCTCGAGCTCACCGATGGCGCCGCTCGTGACGAGCTCGTGAACCCGCAGCCACATCGGGTGGAGCCGGTACATGAACGCTTCCATCAGGAGGACGCCGGCCGCGCGGCAGCCCTCGACCATCTCGGCCGCTTGCGCGGCGGACATCGCGAGCGGCTTCTCACACAGCACGTGCTTGCCCGCCGCTGCCGCCCGCAACGTCCACTCGGCATGGAGGTGGTTGGGCAACGGGATGTACACGGCCTCGACGTCGGGATCGGCCAGCAGATCCTCGTACGAACCGTGGTGACGGGCGATGCCCAACTGCCCGGCCGACTCGGCGGCCCGCCCGAGGTCGCGTGAGGCGATCGCGACCACCTCGCATCGCTGCGAACGCTGCATCGCCGGGATCACCTTCTGCACGCCGATCGCGGCCGGGCTCAACACACCCCAACGCACCCGCTCGGACTGCTCTGTCATCAACGCCCCTCTCGTGGTTTGTCGCCGCCGGCGACCCGCCGCCAGCCGACCTCGACGAGCGAGCGCATCGCCGCTTCAGACGCGTCGGCATCCCCGGCGCGGATCGCCGTTGTCACCGCAGTGCGGAGCAACGCCTCGTCTCCATTTGGGTCGGGTGGCGGTGGGTCGCCGGCGGCCTCCAGCGCGACGCGGATCATCGCGCCGACGTGCGACAGCAGCGAGTTCTGGGCGGCCTCGACGATTGCGTCGTGGAAGTCGAGCTCGGCCGCGCGCAAGGCGAGCGGCTCGGCCGCGGCCGCCGCGATCCGTCGCTGGTGGGCGTCGATCTCCGACAACTGCTCGTCGGTCCGTCGCTCGGCGGCGAGTCGGGCCGCAGTGGTCTCGATCGTCGCCCGGATCTCGTACAGCTCGCGCAGGTCCTCGCCGCGCTCCATGTCGGCGAATTGCCAGGCGACGACGTCGGCGTCGAGCAGATGCCACGATCGGCGCGGCCGCACGCGGGTACCGGTACGCGGCTTGACCTCGACGAGACCCTTGGCCTGCAACACCTTGATCGCCTCACGGACGACGGTGCGGCTCACGCCGAGCTCGGCTGCCAGATCGTCCTCGTTGGGCAGTGATGACCCACTGGGCCATGCACCCGCAACGATCCGCAGGCCGAGATCGCCCACGACCCGGCCGTGCAGACCGCGCCGCGGGTAGCCGAGCCCGTTCACGTCGACCCACCATTCAGCATCCGGCCGGAGGATACGGGGGATGGAGGCGGTGGGGCATCTCGCCGGCGATTCTCATCGCGGCGCCGGGTCGTCGTGGCTGATGCCGCGTTGGCGGTACTCGGACGCGATGAGCTCGGTGAGCTCTTGCACCGACGTGCTGCCGACGGCACGGTCGTAGGTGATGCGCCCGTGTTGGAGCAGGTTGACGCGGTCGCACACGTCGACGATCTGGGCGTAGTTGTGGGCGATCATGATCACCGACACATCACCGCGCCGTTTGACCTCGCGGATCAGGTCGAGGATGACGAGGCTCTCCTTGACGCCCATCGCCGCCAGCGGTTCGTCGAGCAGGATCACCTTGGCATCGGAGAAGACCGCTCTGGCGACCGCGATCGCCTGGCGCTGCCCGCCGGACAGCAGGGCGACGTCGGTATCGATCGACGGGATCCTGATTGCCATCTCCGACAGCCGCTCACGTGCCAGCGTGCGCATCGCGCGCTTGTCGAGGAACGGCGTCTTGCGGTGGGTCAGCTCGCGCTTGAGGCTCATGTTCAGGAACACCGGCAGGTCGTTGATGAGCGCCAGGTCCTGGTACACCGTCTCGATCCCGCGTTGGCGGGCATCGCTCACCGACCGCAGTGTCACCGGTTCACCGTCCAAGAAGAGCTGGCCGGCATCGGGTTGATGAAATCCGGTGAGGATCTTGATCAGGGTCGACTTGCCGGCGCCGTTGTCGCCGATCAGGCCCAGGATCTCGCCGCGACCCAGCCGGATCGAGACGTCACGCAGCGCGACCACCGGTCCGAAGTGCTTGGCCAGGCCCTCGGCGCGTATGGCGTCGTCGCCGTTCACGCGAACTTCCTCATCCGGATCCGGAGATGGTTCGCCGCGGCGTTCAGGAACATCGAGGCGATGATGAAGATCCCGAGGATGATGTTGTACGTGAACGAGCTGATGCCCTTGACAATGAGACCGTCGCGCAGCACGCCGAGCACCACCGCGCCGAGGAAGGCACCGATCACGGTGCCCGATCCACCGGCGAGGGCGGTCCCGCCGATGACTGCGGCGGCGATACCGAGGAACATCAGGTTCGATCCGCCCGCGAGTGGATCGATCGACGTGACCCGGATCGCTTCGCTGATGCCGGTGAACCCGGCGAGCATCGCCGCCAGGACGAAGTTGCCGACCTTGATGCGCTTGACCTGGATGCCCGCTTCGCGCGCGCCGACGGGGTTCCCGCCGGTGGCGACGGTGTAGATGCCCCACCGTGTGTTCACGAGGAGGATGTGCACGAGCACCATGACCACCGCCGCCCAGATGAACCCGGCGAACCGGGCCCCGCCGAGGATGTCGGAGATGCCGTCTTCGGGCGCGTTCTTCGGGAAGCCGTCGGAGATCGTGAGCGTGAAGCCCTGCAGGAAGAACAGCATCCCGAGCGTCGTGATGAACGAAGGGACGCCGGTGGCGACGGTCATGATGCCGTTCAGAAGTCCCACCACACCGGCCCCGAGGAGGGCGAGCACGACGGCCACGGGGAGGGGGAGCCCGGCCTCGGTGCCGAAGTACATCAGGAACGGCGTCATCGCGTAGATGTGCCCGAGTGACAGATCGATCTCGCCCGAGATGAGGAGCATCGCCTCGGCGATGGCGAGGATCGCGACGGACGCGGTGTACTGGCTGATCACGCGCATGTTGTCGACGCCCATGAACGCTGGCGTCGACGCGGCGAAGTACACGAAGAGCACGACGGCGACGAACGCGATGCTCGCCTCGCGGCGACGGGCGATCAGGTCGCTGGCCGCGAACGCGAACGACTTGACCGGACCCGGCGGTGATTCGACCGGGATCCGATTGACGTCTCCTTGCTCGATGCTCTCCGTCATCGCGCGGTTGGCCGCTCAGCCGGCTGGCTCGACGATCTTCTGCTCCTCGGCGTCGCCTTCGAACCGGCTCGACGTCTCGAGGAACAGCTTCGCCGACGTCGAATCGAGGAACACCAAGCCGGTGTTGGTCTCCGACGGGATGACGA
>DATMDV010000152.1:0-8846 GCA_035557475.1 Ilumatobacteraceae bacterium | reverse complement strand
GAGACCGGCGACACCGACCGCAAAGGCCAGTCGATGTCGAAGGCCGGGTCATCGCTGCTGCGCACCACGCTCGTGCGTGCCGCCGACACCGCCCGCAAACAAGACCCGCAGCTCGCCCGGATCTACCACGTGCAGATGGTCGAGCGCGGCAAGAACCACCTCGGCGCGCTCTGTGTCGTCGCCACCCACCTCGCCGAGCGCGCCTGGGTCGTGATGAAACGACAGAGCCCCTACGTCATCTGCGACGTCGACGGCACCGAAGTCACCCCCGACCAAGCAGCCTCGATCATCGCCGAGCGATGGACGATCCCCGACGGCGTCCGTGTCCGCCGGCGCAACACCAAGACCAAAGGGAAGGCCCCCCAAGCCGCCGCAACACGACGACATCAGCGGGGCGACCTTCCCCGATCGGCATCGTCACCCCATCAACTTGACGACGTCAACCCCCACCGAACGACAGCCCACTTGACAGCTCAATCGGCATAGGGAATCAGGTTGGCGCGCCACCGGTCGATAACACACCCCGAATAACGCTGTGTTCTCGGCGAGGTGGGACTGGACGTTCGAGTCGACCGTCCGCGCTCCTCACTCCGCCCCGGCCCTCACGGCCGATCACCGAACGGAGAGAGGAAATGACAATCAAATGGCGGCAGGTGCGTCCCGGGTTGTGGCGCAGTCGATGGGCGGCCGTCGGAGCCGCCATCGCGGTCTCCCTCGGCGGAGGTGGGCTGTTCGTCGCGAACGCGGCGGAGCCCGGTCCGGCCACGGCGTACCACGCGGTGGCGCCGACACGGGCGATCGACACCCGAGATGGCACGGGCGTCCGCGCTGGAATGATCGGCCCGGGTGAGACGCTGACGTTCAGCTTCGTCGGCGTCGCCGGGGTCACGGCAGGGGCTGACTCGGTGGCGATCAACCTGACCGTCGTCGGCGGCACGCAGGCGTCGTTCCTCACGCTCTACCCCACCGGGGAGGCGTTGCCGGTCGCTTCGAGCATCAACTGGTCGAACGCCGACGCAGTCGCCAACGAGTTGACCCTGAAGCTCGGTGCTGGCGGCGCGCTCGACATCTTCAATTCGGTCGGCAGCGTCCACGTGATCGTCGACGTCGTCGGCTATCTGACGCCCATGGAAGGGCTCGAGGCGTCGGGCCAGCCCGGCGACAAGGGCCCGACCGGCGACAAGGGACCCACGGGCGACAAGGGCGCTCCTGGCGACAAGGGCGCCGCAGGTGATGCCGGCGCCGACGGTGCCCCTGGGGCGGCTGGGGCACAGGGTCCGACCGGTGACAAGGGTGCGACCGGTGACGCCGGTCCGGACGGTGGCCCGGGTGCGGATGGCAATCCCGGCGCCGATGGCGCTCCTGGCGCCCAGGGTGCGGATGGCAATCCCGGTCCCGATGGCGCGACCGGCGCCCAGGGTCCGGTTGGCGACAAGGGCCCGACTGGTGACAAAGGTGCGACCGGCGACGCCGGTCCGGCTGGTGCTCCCGGCGCCGACGGCAACCCCGGTGCTGACGGTGCTCCCGGTGCTCCTGGTGCGGATGGCAACCCCGGTGCCGATGGCGCGACCGGTGCGCCGGGTGCTCCCGGCGCCCAAGGCCCGGTTGGCGACAAGGGCCCGATCGGCGATGCCGGTCCTGCTGGTGCTCCCGGTGCTCCTGGCGCCCAGGGTCCGGTCGGCGACAAGGGTCCGGTTGGTGACGCGGGTCCTGCTGGTGCGCCCGGCGCGCCGGGTGCCCAAGGCCCGGTGGGCAATCAGGGTCCAGTGGGCAATCAGGGTCCGGTCGGCGGCCAGGGAGCGACCGGTCTGCCCGGAAGCGCGGCGACGATCACGGTGCGGACGAACACCGGCAACCAAACTGCGGCCGGCGGTGGCATCAGCGCATCGTGCAGCGGCGCCGAGCGGGCGCTCGGCGGCGGCGGTCTCGCTCCGGCGGGTGCCGACAACTCCCGCATGAACTCGAGCTCACCGGTCATGACCGGCGCCGACCCGACGGGCTGGCGCGTCGAATGGCACGGCACGAGCGGAGGAACCCCCGCCACCGGCACGTACACGGTGTACGCGATCTGCGCGGTCTAGTTCTTCATCGAGTCACGATCTGCCCGCCCGGGCCGACCTGCAACGACTGCAACCCTGTTCTCCATCGTGGGGTATGCAACGCGGCGGTCCGGGCGGGCACGATCGCGTCTGGTGATGTCTCGCGACCTCTAGCCGGTTCGTACCGATCGCAGTGCGCCCGGTTGCCGGCCGGCGAGCCGGTCGAGACCTGCCGAGGTGGCCGAGTCGGCCGGCAGGTAGATCACCAGCCGCTGACGATCGGGATCCGACAGGTCGAGCGTCTCGAACGCCATCCGCAGGAGTCCCACGTCGGGATGGGCGAACGCCGTGATGCCAGTGCGACTGCGCCCGACGGGTCGGCGATCCCAACGGTCGGTGAAGTCGGCGCCGGCGGTACGTGCCAGGTGGTCGGCGAGGGCGCGGGCGTCGTCGTCGGGACCGCGGAGCTCGGCGTGGAGGTTGGCGATCTGCTCGTCGGCGACGTCGTTCCAGTCGGGGAACGCGGCGCGGGCGCGCTCGCCGCCGAACGTGAACCACAACAGGTTCGGTTCGTCGCCGTCGAGTACGCCGAGTGGGCGCGCCAAGCGGTCGTATCCGTCGGTCCAGGCCAGCAGGTCGCCGAGGTGATTGACGACGAACGCCGGAGCCGGTTCGAGGTGCTCGAGCATCGCCCGGACCGTCGGGCGCACGGTGCGGGCCGCCGCCCTCGCCTGCGGGCACAGCTCGGTCCCGCTGCTGATCGCGGCCAGTTGACGGAGGTGGTGCATGTCGTCCTCGCTCAGACGCAGCGCCTCGGCCAATGCTGCGAGCACCTGGGCCGACGGGTGGGTGTCGCGCCCCTGCTCGATGCGGATGAGGTAGTCGACGCTGACGCCGGCCAACGTGGCGAGCTCGGCCCGGCGCAGGCCGGGCGTGCGTCGCCGCGCACCGTCCGGCAGGCCGACCTCGGCGGGGGTTACCGCTTCGCGTCGGCTGCGGAGGAAGGTACCCAGCTCGCCTTCGATCATCGACACAGTGTGCCAACCGCCCGTACCAATTGTCGTAGCCCTCTGAGGGCCAGCCTTGACCCGGTCTCCCTCGAGCGGGCTCGGGGCCGCAAGGTTGGGCACATGACCACCACCACCCCCACCCCAGCACCATCCATCACTCCCCCGCTCGCCCCGGGAATCTGGGCCCTCGACACGAACCACACGTCGGTCGGGTTCGTGATCCGCCGACTCGGCCTCGCCAAGGTCAGAGGCCACTTCGGCGACGTCGCCGCCGAGCTCGTCGTCGGATCGACGATCGACGACAGCGGTGTCACCGCAACCGTGGCCCTGACGTCGATCGACTCGGGCAACGCGGATCGCGACGCGCATCTGCGCAGCGCGGAGCTCCTCGACGTCGAGAATCGGCCGACGATGTCGTACCGCTCCACGAGCGTGCGTGGCGCGGGATCCGAGTGGACGGTCGACGGCGACCTCACGATCGGTGACGTCACCGCGCCACTCACGCTCGCGGTCGAGGTCGGTGACGCCGCGGACTACTTCGACGGCACCCGCCACGTCGGGTTCGAAGCAACCGGCGAGATCCGCCGCAGTGACTTCGGGCTCGGGTTCGGGGTGCTCGGCGCGATGCTGGGCGACGTCGTGAAGATCGAGCTCGACCTCGAGTTCATCGAGCCCGCGTGAGCGGCGGCGCTACTGGCCCGAGCTGACGAGCAAGAACCCCACGATCATCGACGCGATCCCCAACCAGAGCAGCACCTGGGCCTGGCTGCGCCGGGCCGGGTGCTTGAGGTTGATCGCGCCGACGATCACGCCGATGATGCCGAACAACAGGGACGCGATGATCAGCGCGGTGTAGGCGCCGCCGCTGAACGGGCCGCCGCTCGTCGACCCGGCTTCGGGGCGAACGACCCGCGGCGTCTGATCGCCGCTCGGCGTCGATCCGCGGGCAGTCGAGCCGTCGACAGCGTCGACAGTCGGCTGGCCGCGGGTGCTGACGTGGTCGGTCCAGCGGGTGCCGTCCCAGTAGCGCTGCTCGTGCCGTCGTGTGGGGTCGGGGTACCAGGCTGGCGCGGCAGCCCCAGATGCGCTCGGAGTTGCCGCGGGCTCGGCGGACCGCGCCTCCGTCGTCCCCGGCGACGTCCAGGTCGAACTGGTGGTCGCCCGCGAGACCGGCTCGGGGGGCGGCACCGACGCGAGCAGCTCGTCGACGTCGCGGGCGACACTCTCGGCGATGTCCTGGCGGCGGCGGAGCTCGACGAGCAGTTCCCGCGCCGTGTCGCGCTCGTCCTCGTCCTGGAGATGGCCGCGTAGCGCCAGGACGACATGGGCCTGGTCACGGAACGACAGGTCGCTCGACTGGATCTGCTCGCGGTAGGGGTTCATGTACGACATCGGGGGCGGCGGCGGCGTCGGCAGTGGTTGCGGGAGCGGCGGTGCGAGCGTGCGGTTGGCCGCCGCCGTCACCAGCGCAACCGCACTGTCGGCCGTGCGCTCCGTGTAGTCGATGATCTGCGTGTCGGCGATGGCCGCCGGTGCCAGTTGGACCGAGACCGCTCTGACCATCACCGGCAGCAATGGTCGCTTCAGTTCGAGCGCGTAGCGGAGCTCGGCCTGGCACGCCTTCGATCGCAGGGAGTCCGGACTCAGCGCGAACACGAACAGCTCGCACGCCCGGATCTGGCCGAGGATCGTCTCCCACCACGCCTGTCCGCCGGTCAACTCGTCGTCGAGCCACACCGAGCTCCGGGCGCGCTCGAGGTCGTGCCGCAACGTCTCGGCCGCCGTTCGATCCTTGCGGGCGTAGCTGATGAAGATCGACATCGTGCCCCCCTCCACGGCGCATCGTAGGGAGTCCGCGCCGCTGTGTCATCCGATATCCATGGCCCGATCGGCCGTGGGTCCGGCATGCCTTCCCGTAATCCTGTCAGGCGCGCGCGTGGTGCTGCGGGACTACATTTCGTGCTCGATGGCCGACAATGGCGACCTCGACCGAGTGAACCGACTGCTTTCCGCCGAACATGGCCTCTGCGTCGTGAGTCTCGTGCGACCCGACGGGACGGTGTCGTCGTCGGTCGTGAACGCGGGCCCGCTCCCCCACCCGGTCGGCGGAGCCACGGTGCTGGCGTTCGTCGTGAGCGGTTCGGCCTACAAGCGCACGCGCCTGCGCAACGAGCCGCGTCTGACCATCACTGCGCGGTCGGGTTGGGAGTGGCAGGCAGTCGACGGTGTCGCCGAGTTGATCGGGCCACTCGATCCGCATCCGAGTGTGTCGGTCGATGTGCCCGCGCTCCTCCGCGATGTCTTCCGCGCCGCTGGCGGCACGCACTCCGACTGGGCCGAGTACGACCGCGTCATGGCGGCCGAGCAGCGCACCGCCGTGCTCGTGACGCCGAAGCGGATCTACGGCAACGCCGACGACTGACTGCTGACGCGGTCCAGCCTCAGGCGGCGACGATCATCGCCCGGTCGACCCGCAGCAGGAACGGCGTGAGGTGGGCGGCCAGGTTCGAGAACGGAAGCACGTCCGGGTGCAGGTCGATGCCGAGCGTCTCCGTCATGAAACGCCGCCGGGCCTGGACCCGTTCCCACGCCTCTGGGTACGCGGCCGCGAACGCACCGCGCAATGTCTCATCGGCCAATGCCACGCCGTCTTCGATGTTCGTCGTGAAGTAGGGCGTGCCGGTGGCCGGGATGATGTCGCACTGGAGCGCCGTCCCCGATCGCAGCTCGATCGTCGAGCCCGAGAACACCGGTGAGTTCACCCACTCGTCGAGGTGCAGCTGGTGCCCCGGGTTGAGCGTGACCCCGAAGAACGAGTCGCCCAGGTGGCGATCGACGATCGCTTGCAGCTCGCCGCCCACCTGGCCGACGTGCAGCGCGCCGTACCACTCGGCCACCGCCGCGAAGTACGGGGCGACGAGACGTTCGACGTAGTCGTCGATCCCGTCGGGGAGCTCCGATGGGTCCTCGGCCACGAAGCCCGCCCGGCAGTTGAGCGCACCCCAGATCCCGAACGCGATGGTGAACGGATCACCCCGCTCGATCGGGCGGTCGCCGGGGCTCAGCAGACCGTGCCTGGCCCGCGGGCCGGCAGTGAGCATCAGGTGGCAGGAAAGTGGCGAGCCGTTCCACTTCAGCAGTTGAACGCATTCCCGTTCGGTCATCCCCAGCCGCAGGCCGGTCAACACGCCGCGCACGCCTGACGCCGTCTGGCACGCGGCCCACTCGAACGCCGCCAGCTGTTCGACCTCGTTGACGACCCGGAGCCCGTCGGCCGGGTCGATGAGCAGATCGGTCGCGTTCTCCACCAGGCCGGTCGGGCCGGTGGCCCTTCGCAACTCGTCGACGAGGAAGGCCGGGGCCTCGATCGTCTCGCGCTTCGAGTAGGTCTTCCAGCCGACGATCCCGACCCGGCTGCTCCGCTCGATGCCCTCGGCCCGCAGGATCTCGCTCAACGGCGCCGATCGGTCGCGCGACTGGCCGGGCAGGCTGAGGTCCTGGAACCGGACCGGGCGCACCGGGAGGGGTGCCGCCTCACCGAGGCCGTAGCACTCGTTGCCGAGGAGGAGCGCCGGCTCGGCCCCTGGATCACTTCTCGGCCCGACGATCAACACCGCTTCTTCGAACCGTGGGTCGAAGCCGGTGAGGTAGGCGATGTTCGCGCTGTGCTCCCGATCGCTCCACACCACGAGGTGGTCGTAGGCCCGGGCTTCCATCGCCGCCCGGAGTCGCTCAAGCCGGTCGGCGTAGATCGACGCCGGCAGCAACGGCTCGGTGGAGGGCATTCCGAAGTCCGGCAACGCAACATCGGCAAGCCGGACTTCTCTCTTCGTCGTCGTCGGCATCGCTGACTCCTCTTCTCTCACGCGCCCGGCTCCCATGGGATCGCCTCGGCCATCCCACGCTCGATCGTCACGAACTGGTCGGCACCGACCGTCATCCACGGGCCGGTCTCACCGTTCGGCCATTGGACGCGCACCTCGGCGTCGTCCGCGTCATCGAGACCGGCGTGGAGCCAGTCGTTCTGGCCGCCGGCGTGGCCGCCGCCGACGGTGACCTCACGGGCGATGGTGCGCTCGCCCACCCGCACCTCGACCCACGCGCCGACGGCATCGACGTTCGGCGCCGGCTGATGGAGCTTGACCGCGATCCAGTGGCCCATCGGCGCCGGCTGCTCGGCATCGCCGCCGCCGACGTTGCGCCACAGCGTGACACTCACGCGGCGGTTGACGACGACGAGGTCGAGCAACCCGTCGAGGTTGAGGTCGACGAGCGCCGCGCCACGTGCCCGCTCGAAGTTGACGATGCCCGCCGCCTCGGCCCCTTCCTCGAACGTTCCGTCGTCCCGACCGATCAGCAGGTTGCTCGGATCGCGGGTGGCGTTGCCGGTTTGGGCGTCGACGTTGCCCTTGGTGACGAACAGGTCGACGAAGCCGTCGTTGTTGACGTCTTCGAACTCCGGGTGCCACGCGGTCGACGGGAGCACGTCGCCGCCGACGAACGGTCGTTGGGCGGTGACCCCACGCTCGAGCGCGATGTCGCCGTATGTGGGTTCCGCTGGATCGCCGTCGAGTGTCTGGAGCTTGTTGTCGCCCTGGCTCGTGAGGAACACCTCGGGGTAGCCGTCGCCGGTCAGGTCCTGACTGGCGATGCCCATCCCCCACACCTGCAGCGGGCGCCATCCGTCGGCCTCGGTGTACTGGCGCGGCGCCTCGCCGGGGACGATCCGCCACAACTGCTCCTCGCCCTCGCGGTAGTAGTGCCGGTCGTTCGACACGCGCAGGTCGCGCTGGCCGGACCGGCTCCAGTCGCTGAACAGGATCGACAGCGTGCAGTACCCCGGGCTGAGCGCGATGGGCGGCGAGTACCCGTCGCCCGCCGCCGTCGGCCGGACGAGTTGGCTGTCGTCGCACGCTTGGCGGTCGGTCGTGAGGTAGTTGCCGAACGCCAACGTGGGCAGCGCGTTCGCGCCCTCCCACGTCGCGCTGAACGCAACCGTCCAGGCATCGCCGCCGTCGACGCCGAACAGCTCGTTCGCGTCCTCGAACCTGCAGTCGCCTCGCCCGCGCAGGATCACGTTGCCGCCGCGGCGCAGCACGGCGAGGTCGAGGTGACCGTCGCTGTCGATGTCGACCGGGTAGGCGCCCGTGACCGCCGTCAGGTCGGTGACCGGCGACGGCAGTCGCGCGAACTGCAATGCGCCGCCAACGGGACTCTCGTTGCGGTACAGCGCGGCAGGGTCGGTTCCGCCGGCGAAGAACAGCTCGGCGCGCCCGTCGTCATCGCAGTCGAACGCCGCCACGCCGCCACCGACGAAGAACTCGAACTCTCCGTCGTAGGTGTGGTCGATGCCGGTCGCGGCCGTCTCGTCCACGAATCGAGGGGACTCGCCAGCGGTGGAAGACGATCGGCCGGAGCGCCAGGCCGGCAGCAGGATCGCGATCCCCGCGCCGATCGCCGCCGCGACTGCACCCGCGATCGCCCATCGCGATCGCCCGCTGAGTGGGGGGCGCGCCCCGCCCGGGGCCTCGAGGGCCGACACGTCGGGCACCGACGGATTGAACCACATTGTCGGGCAACGGTCGTAGAGTGCGGCCGACGAACGAGGCCATTGCGAGACACGATGTGACCAGCCGGACGCTCACGCTCGGCGGGGGCACGTACCCCGTGATCCTGCCGAACATCCGCGATCCGCGGTTGAACGTGGCCGCCGTGATCATCACGATCCATGTCCTGGGGCAGGTCGGGCTGCGCTTTCAGGTCAGCGTGCCGCAGATCCTCGCATCCATCCTCACCT
>DATMDV010000151.1:0-4232 GCA_035557475.1 Ilumatobacteraceae bacterium | reverse complement strand
GGCGTGTGCGGTATCGATATTTCCATGGTCCGATAGTGACAGCCGACGAGGCGACATGCGGTGCCCGCTACCGCCGGCTCGAAACCGCAGCAACCATGCCGCGGTCCGCGAGGCACGCTGTACGCGGTGCCATTCACGATCCGGCCTGCGGCGGTTGAGGATGCCGACGCGATCGGCGCCGTCCACGTGCGGGCCTGGCAGGCGGCCTACCGAGGTGTGATGCCCGACGAGTACCTCGACGGCTTGCGTGCTCAGGATCGAGCCGATGGCTGGCGCCGGCATCTCACCGCTCTCCGACCCGACCAGAAGGTGCTCGTCGTCGTCGACCGCGACCGCGTCGTCGGCTTCGCCATTTTCGGATGCGAACGTGGCAGCGACACATCACAGGACGTGGGCGAGCTGTACGCGATCAACCTGGATCCCGAGGTGTGGGATCGAGGGATCGGGCGAGCACTACTTCGCCGGGCTACTGATGAGCACTCGGCGGCCAACCACCCATCAGCCGGCTTCAGTCACCAACGTGATGGCCGGGTACATCTAGGAGCCGAGTTTGCGGGAGCGCTGGTCGATGCCGGGCTGGCCGTAGGGATAGTCGGAGATCGGCGCGGTGCTCACCTCGGTGAGCAATCCGGTCTCCTCGTCTGACAGGCGCAGGTCAGCGGCGCCGAGGTTGTCGTCGAGCTGCGCCACGGTGCGAGCGCCGAGGATCACCGACGTCACCGCCGGGCGAGCGGCCACCCAGGCGAGGGCGATCTGTGCCATCGAGACGCCGCGCCCGTCGGCCACCTTGCGGACGGCGTCCACGATCCGCCACGTGCGCTCCTGGGCGTTGCGCGGACCGTACGCCTCCATGCCGCGGTCGGGGTCCTCGCCGAGTCGAGTGGCGCCCGCCGGTGGCTCGTCGCGGGCGTACTTGCCGGTCAGCCAGCCGCCGGCGAGCGGCGACCACGGCAGGATCCCGATGCCCTCGTTGCGGCACACGTCGACGATCTCCAATTCGATGTCGCGGACGAGCAAGTTGTACTGCGGCTGAAGGGTGACGATCGGCGCTGCGTCACCGGCCAGCAAGGCGGCCTTCTGCAGCTGCCAGCCCACGAAGTTGCTGACCCCCACGTAACAGATCTTTCCGGCGCGCACGGCGTCGTCGAAGAAGCCGAGGGTCTCTTCGACAGGGGTCAGCGGGTCCCAGGCATGAGCCTGGTACAGATCGACGGCGTCGACCCCGAGGCGACGCAAGCTGGCGTCCAACGCGCGGCCCAAATGGGTGCGGGACAAGCCGGCGTCGTTCGGTCCGTCGCCCATCGGGAAACGGCCCTTAGTTGCGATGACCAGCCGGTCGCGGAAGCCGGGACGGGCCGCCAGCCACCCGCCGACGATCTCCTCCGAGCGCCCACGCGAATACACGTCGGCAGTGTCGACGAAGTTCCCGCCACGCTCGACGAACAGGTCCAACTGCGCATGCGCGGTCTCCTCGTCGCTCTCGTCGCCGAACGTCATCGCGCCGAGACACTGTGCCGACACGATCGTCCCAGTGCTGCCCAGGGTGCGGTACTCCATGGCATCGAACTTACGGCAGCCGCAACACCATCGGCGACAGCGTTTGATCGGCTGCATGGGACTCGGGAGTCAAGCGCCAGGTCTGGGGCGGATGCGCACCTGTTCGCCTCGGCCGCGTGGGGTTGCACCGCCTCGGCCTCGGCATCGCCACCACCGGCGTCATCATCGCTGCGCTCGTCCCCAACGACCGAGCATCGATCGTCGGCTTCTCCTCGTCGGCAGCGGTGTCGCCACCTTCATGCCCAGGCTCTACGACGACCCGCCCGACCCCCCGGACGCCGAGGCGCCGGCCTATGGCATGGGGATGACTGCTCCGTCGGACGCAAGGCGGTGAGTGCTCTGCTCGGACGCGGACTCCGTCGGCTCACTCACCGCGATGGTTGCGGTCCCGCCCGTCGTCATCATCTATTCCCAGCGTCGATATCGCCGGATCGTCAGCGCTCGCCGAGCGGTCCGAGGGTGGGCTTGACGTCAATGATCGGAGTACCGTCGAGCGCCTCGAGATCGCTGACGGTGAGCGTCGATCCGTCGATCGAGGTGACCACGACGCGGTGCAGTCCGATGGGATTCGGACGATCGGCCGACCTCGTACTGAACACGCCCTGCTGCGGACGGGTCAGATCATCGCGAGGGTGCACGATGAGCACATCACGCGCGGCGCGATCGAGCCAGGTCAACAGCAAGATGGCGTCGCCGATGTGGACGTCCTTGAGCCCGTCGACGAACTCGGGGGCGAAGATCAATTCCGCTTTCGGGGCGCCCTCATCGCCCTGCTTCGGTGCGTCGGCGAGACTGACGAGCGGGGAACGAACCCACCCGATCGGACGTACCTGGTACTCGCCGCTGGACACGGCGACATCGTTGCATGCGGTCGCGTAGTCGGACGGCCGCCAGAGTCGACGGCGCCGTCGCCGTCGACCATCCGAGAACGGCCCGGTGCCGGCGCGGTGGCAAGACCCGCGGCATCTGGCGACCTGCGCCAGAATTGCACGTGATGCGAATCGTCATCGAGGGTCACGATCTACCGGGCGCCGAGTTCGTGTCGGACGGCGTGCCGCTGCACAACGTGCACGTCGCCGTCCAGATCGGCGAGCACCCCGTCGGCCTGGTGCGAGGCGATTCTGACAGTGCGCGCTGGGAGATCGAAGTGCGCACGGTCGTTGCGGACGATGGGGCGGTGGACCTGCGCGGTCCGGCCGTGTTCGGTAAGAAGGGCGAGCGGTTCCTCTACCTCACGTGGGGCGACGTCGGTTCGGGTGCCTCGTTCGCGCGGTTCCGCCGGGCCAAGTTGATGATCGGGGACATCGAGCCCGAGCTGCTCGCCGATGCAGCACGCATCGACGGAGAGCTCGTTGCGACATTGTCCCTGACCGACGAGCGCGGCGGCCCGCGTTGCGCGCGTGTGAAGCCGCCGGTGATCAGCTGGCGGTCCGGCTGAGGACTTTTCGGCCGAGACCTTTCCCCGGTAGGGCAGCGCGAGAACAACTCATGGTGGGGCGGGTCCGTGCGTGCTGATGGGTAACGCGGACCAACCGAGCGGTGAGGTGGTATTGCTAGACGGATGCGCCACGACCTCAACGAGATGATTCTTCGGCTGTGCGTCCTGGACGATCCGGCACGGCGGGCGGCATACCTTGCCGTGCGGACGGCGGGCCGCCCACTCACGCGCGCCGAGGTCGCCGATGAGGTCGGGATCTCGGCGCGGCTGGCCGCCTTTCACTTGGAGAAGCTTCTTTCTGAGGGCTTTCTCGAGGCGACCTACGAACGCGACGAAAGGTCGGTCGGTGTCGGTCATCCGGCGAAGCGGTACCGCCCGACCGGTCTCGAGCTCGAAGTGTCGATCCCGCCGCGACGGTATGACCTCGCCGCCGAGCTCTTGGCCGAGGCCTTGGAAGCAGATTCCCCCGATCCGCCGCTGGAGTCGCTCACTGACGTTGCCGCCGAGTACGGCCGTCAGGTTGGAAGGCGGACGCGGGGACGCAGCGGCGGCAGCCGGCTTCTGACCGCACTGAACGTCATCGGCTATGAGCCGGCCACCTCGGGCGATGATGTGGTCCTTCGCAACTGTCCCTTCCGTCATGTCGCCCAAGCACGGCCTGAGATCATTTGCCAGATGAACCTGGCACTTGTCGCCGGTGTTCTGGTCGGCATGCAGTCACGGACCCGCCACGCGGTTCTTTCGCCGTCGACGGGGCGGTGCTGCGTCGTCGTCACTTCATAGCGTCGCGCCCCGATTCCGCTCCAGCGCCAGGTCGATTGTGTGTTTCGTCGGTCGCCTCTGGACCGACCGTCGGACGAGTCTTGATCTGGATAACACCAACGCTTACTGTCGTTATTGGCAGGTCGGGGTCGGGGTGCCCGCATCGACATGTGCCACCACATCACGCCGACGGTGCGGCAGCGACGGCCCAACAGTCGCCGTTGTCGTCCCGGGGCTCTCACGCAACACGGGAGGACGAGATGGACAGACGAATGGATCGACGGACAATGGCCAAGGGCGCGGGAGCCGTCGCAAGTGCGGCTGCGCTGGGACTGTTTCCGGCGAGCGCCGAGGCAAATACGGCGCCGCAGACGACTCCTACGGAACCGAGTCTGTACGACCGGTTGGGCGGCTACTTCGGGATCGCCGCGGTCGTCGACCGCTTCAGCGACAAGATCCTCAGAAACCCGATACT
>DATMDV010000150.1:0-8831 GCA_035557475.1 Ilumatobacteraceae bacterium | reverse complement strand
CGGCCAAGCTCGACGAGACGCTCGAGCTCACGCAGGCGGCGGTCGACCTCGGCGCCGACATCGCGCTCGTGATCACGCCGTACTACTCGCGGCCGACGCAGGACGGCTTGTACGAGTGGTACGCCACCGTCGCCCGCACGTTCCCGGACATGCCGATCGTCCTGTACAACGTGCCGATCCGCACCGCCGTCGACGTCGCCCCCGAGACGGTCGCCCGCCTGCGCCGCGACTACGCGAACGTCGTCGGTGTCAAGGAGACAACCAAGGACTTCGAACACTTCTCACGCGTGTTCCACCTCTGTGGTCGCGACACGCTCATGTGGTCGGGCATCGAGTTGCTGTGCCTGCCGTTGCTCGCCATCGGCGGGATCGGATTCGTCAGCGCCGTCGCCAACCTCGCGCCGCGCGCGGTCGCCCAGATGTACGACCATTGGGTCGCGGGCAAGTTCGACGAGGCGCTCGACATCCACTACGGGCTGCACCCGCTCGTCGACCTGATGTTCGTCGAGACCAACCCGGCGCCGATCAAGTCGGTGCTCGCGCGCGCCGGTCACATCGGTTCGCCGATGGTCCGACCCCCGCTCATCACACCGACACCCGCCGGTGTGCGCCGGATCGACGAGCTCCTGATCGCCGGCGCACCGATGCTCGACGGTCGGCTGGCCGATCTGGCCGCCAACGTCGTCAACACAACATGAGTCGCGCCGCGCCGATGCCGCCACGACGACGTCCCCGGAGGTTCTGATGCCCACCCTGCCGCGACGGTGCGACCACGTCGGGAGCTTGCTTCGCCCGCGTCGACTCGCCGAAGCCCGCCAGCGCTGGCGCGACGGTGAACAACCACGCGAGGAGCTGGCCGCGATCGAGGACGACGCCATCCGCCAAATCGTCGACCACCAACAGCGTGTCGGCTTGGCGGCGATCACCGACGGCGAGTTCCGCCGCGACTGGTGGCATCTCGACTTCCTCGCCGGGTTCGACGGGATCGAGCTCGGTGAGCGGCCGCGACCGGTCGGATTCTCGGGCAGCGGCGCCAATCCGCCGATCTCGATCGTCACCGGCAGGATCAGCCACAGCCATCCGATCTTCGTCGACGCGTTCTCATTCCTTGCGTCGGTGACGGCCGAGACGCCGAAGATCACGATCCCGGGACCGGCGATGGCCTACCTCCAAGGCGGGCGGGCGGGCATCGATGCGAACGCCTATCCCGACCTCGACGAGTTCTGGTCGGACCTGATCGCGGCCTACCGCGACGAGATCGATGCCCTGTACGCGGCCGGGTGCCGCTACCTGCAGATCGACGACGTCAGCTTCGCGTACCTCTGCGACGCCGACTTCCGCGCCGGCGCAACCGAACGCGGCGACGATCCCGACGACATGATCCGCAACGGTCGCGACGCGATGAACGCGGTCATCGCCGGCCGGCCCGACGACCTCCTGGTGACCACGCACATGTGTCGGGGCAACTTCCGCAGCCGGTGGGTCGCGAGTGGCGGCTACGAGCCGATGGCCGAGACGGTGCTCGGCGGGCTCGACGTCGACGCCTTCTTCATGGAGTTCGACTCCGAGCGAGCCGGTGGTTTCGAGCCGTTGCGGTTCCTCCCGCCCGGCAAGGTCGCGGTCCTCGGCCTGGTGACGACGAAGGTCGCCGAGCTCGAGGACGACGACGAGATCGTGCGACGCATCGAGGAGGCGTCGAAGGTGGTCCCCCTCGACCAGCTGGCGCTCAGCCCACAGTGCGGATTCTCGAGCACGCACCACGGCAACGACCTCTCGGAGGACGATCAGTGGCGCAAGCTCGAGCTGGTCGCGCGCGTCGCCGAGCGGGTGTGGGGCTGACGTCGACGGGAGTCGCGACGAGCGCTTGACTCCCACGGATCGCTCGGGTACGGTCCCGAATGGATCGTATATGATCCGGATTTGGGGGCAAGTCCGAGTGGGGGCAGTGCTGGGACGATGAGCGTCGTCGAGGTCGAATCACCGGTGTTCGCGGAGCTCGTCGATCCTGACGCCGAGCTCGAGTTCCTCGGCGACGGGTTCCAGTTCACCGAGGGCCCGGTGTGGAACCGGCGCGACGGTGCGATGTACTTCAGCGACATCCCCGGCGACGCCCGTTGGCGCTGGACGCGGGAGGCCGGGATGGAGCTCGCCGCCCAGCCGACGTTCAAGGGCAACGGCATGGCGTACGAGCTCGACGGCAGCCTGCTCGTATGCGAGCAGGTGTCCAGCTGCCTCGTGCGGATCCGGCTCGACGGCAGCCGCGAGATCGTCGCCTACCACTACGAGGGCGAGTACCTCAACAGTCCCAACGACGTCGTCGTGCGTGCCCGCGACGGGAGCATCTACTTCACCGATCCCGACTACGGGCGGTGGAACGACTGGATCGGTTGCAAGCGCGGGTTCGTGCGTGACTTCAAGGGTGTGTACCGCGTGCCACCGGGCGGGGGTGATGTCGAGCTCGTCGTCGCCCCCGACGAGTTCGAGCAGCCCAACGGGCTGTGCTTCTCGCCCGACGAGTCGTTGTTGTACGTCAACGACTCGCCACGCGCCGAGATCAAGGTCTACGACGTCGCCGACGACGGGTCGTTGAGCAACCGCCGCATGTTCCGCGAGGGCATCGGTCGCGGCACGATGGAGGAGGGCAACCTCGACGGGATGGAGTGCGACGAGCACGGCAACATCTGGACGTCGGGTCCCGGCGGGGTGTGGGTGCTCGACCCCTCCGGCGAGCGCATCGGCACCATCCGCACGCCCGAGATCTGCGGCAGCGTCGTGTTCGGCGGCCCCGACCTGCGCACCCTGTTCCTGACCACGACCAAGTCGGTCCACCTGATCGAGACCAAGGTCGCATCCGCCCCACTCCCCTAGCCCTGTCCTGCTACTCGCGCAAATTCGAAACCCGTCGTTCAGAGGTGAAGACCCGGTTCGGACGGCGGCGGCGTCAGCCGCTTCGCCGTCCGCAATAGAAAGAGGAGGTTTGGAAATGTACAAGGTGGTATGGCTGGCCAAGTTCCCGCCGGGGAGCGATCGGGCCGAGATGAGCGAGTACTGGACCAAGGAACACGGTCCACGGTTCATGAAGACTCCCGGGCTCGTCCGCTACGTGCAGAACCACGTCATCGAGCCGATCGGTGCCGAGGGCCCGAGCGACGCCGACATCGCGTTCGACGGCTACTCGTGCGCGTGGTTCGAGAGCCGCGAGGCGTTCGAAGGGGCGATGAAATCGCCCGAGTGGACGGACACCGTCGAGGACGGTCCCAACGTGTTCGACATGGAGTGGCTGTGGGGCAAGAGCGCGGCCCTGAACGAGTACATCATGCGCGGCGAACCATCGCACTTCCCGGTCGACCGCGATCAGAAGCGGTACAAGGTGGTGTGGTTCACCAAGTTCCGTTCCGACAAGGCGTTGCGCGACAACCAGGACTACTGGCGCAACCACCACGGCCCGCTCGCACTCCGCGAGCCGCTGATGCTCGGCTACACGCAGAACCACGTGACTGCGGCCCTCGGTGCCGATGGCGAGACCGACGACCCGGTCGCCTTCGACGGCTTCTCGGAATCGTGGTTCGCTGACAAGGAGTCGTTCCAGAAGGCGATGCTCACCGACCCGTGGAAGGCACTCGTGGTCGATGGCGACAACGTCTTCGACATGGAGTACCTCTGGCTCGGCATGAGCGGCGTTCTCGACGAACGGGTGATGGTCCCTTAGGCGGGAGCTCGCCACACGCCGATCCGCCTGTGCGACAATCGCCGCCACGGACGGAGACCTCGACACGAAGGAGTGGCTGGCGGGTGTGTTCGACCGCGCCGCGCCGACGTACGACGCGGTCGCAGGCGCGTACCACGACCACTTCGGCGTGCGGCTCGTAGAGCTCGCCGGTGTCCGTCCGGGTGACGCAGTGCTCGACGTCGGATGCGGCAGGGGTGCCGTGCTCGTGCCGGCAGCCGCGCGGGTCGGCGAGTCCGGTCGGGCGGCCGGCGTCGATCTGTCGCCGGCGATGGTGAGCCTCGCCCGAGAGCGCGTCGCGGCTGCCGGGCTCGACGCGGACGTCCACGTCATGGATGCGGAGCAGCTCGACGTTCCGGATGGCTCGTTCTCGACGGTGCTGTGTGGCTTCGGGATCTTCTTCCTGCCGGATCCCGAGCGAGCGGTCGCCGGGTTCCATCGCGCGCTCGTCGCAGGCGGCTCGATCGGGTTGTCGACGTGGGGAGCGGAGGACGAACGCTGGTCGTGGGAGGACGACCTTCTCGCCGACGTCGTCGTCGAGCGCCGCGCCGTGCGGCGGCCGTTCGACCAGGCTGACGATCTCGCGGCGCTGCTCCGAGGCGCCGGTTTCGAGGACGTGGTCGTGCGGAGCGAGCACCACGACGTCTCGCTCGCCGATGCCGACGAGTGGTGGGCGTGGAAGTGGTCGTACAGCCTGCGCGGGCTCCTCGAGCAACTCCCGCCCGAGCGGCTCGAACAACTGCGCCGCGATGCGTCGGGGCGGATCGCCACGATGTACGTCGACGGTGGCCTCCCACTGCGGCTCGAGGCACTCATCGCGCTCGGGCGGCGGGGCGACTCCGCTTCGCCGTAGCGAGGCGCGATCGGCGTCAGTCAGGGATGGCCTCGATCACACCGAGTCCGGCCGGCGACCGGGTCATCAACACGCGCTGCACGTGGAACCCACCGCGCTCCAACAACTGGCGGAACTCGGCCTCGGTCCGCTCACGGGCGCCGAGGAGCAGGAGCATGTGGAGGTCCATACGGATCGCCGCTGGTCGGTCTTTCGCCAACTCCGGCAGGATCGCCTCGACCACCAACAGGCGGCTCTCCGGCCGCATCGCCTGCCGGCAAGTCTGCAGGATGCGCGCCGCGTCATCGTCGTCCCAGTCGTGGATGACGCGCGACAGCAGGTAGGCATCAGCGCCCGCCGGTACGACGTCGAAGAAGTCGTTGACGACGCACTCGACACGATCGTCGACACCCGCCATCTCGAGATGGGCTCGCGCCGCCGGGATCGCCTCCTCGCGATCGACCAGCTGTCCACGCAGCTCGCCGACCGCGCGCAGGATCTCGGCCATCAGGACGCCGCGGCCACCTCCGACGTCGACGAGCGTGTCGAGCGTGGAGAAGTCGTAGGCCGCGACGACGTCGTGGGCCTCCTGCTCGGCCCGGCCGCGCATCGACGACTGGAACGCGCGTTCATGATCGGGATGCCGGTCGAGATGCTCGAAGAAGCGTTCGCCATAGACGCGTTCGAACGCCGTACCGCCATCCAGGACGGCATCGAGCAGGCCGGCTGCCGACCGGTAGTACAACTCCCCCCGTACGAGTGCCGCGCCCTCCAAGCCGCCCAGGCACTCGCCGATCGGCGTGAGCGCGAATCGTCCGGTTCCGTCTTCCGCCAGCACGTCCTCGATCACCAAGCCCCGCAGCACGCGCGTGAGGACGCTGCGATCGGCACCGACGGCGTCGGCGATCTCGGCCGCGGTCAGCGGCCCTTCGGCCAGCGCACCTGCGATGCCGAGCTTGGCGGCGACGTACAGCAGTTGGGTGGTGACGAAACCGTCGAGCAGCCGCGCGAGTTGCCACGGTGGTGCGACCTCTTCCATGCCGCCATTTTGGCGCGCTCGCAGCGCCGAATCCGCTCCCATACGATGCAGTCGTGGCGTCGCCAAAGGATCTGACGTTCAAGCTGCTCACGACGATCCACCGCGCCGTGTACGACCTGTCGAAGGGCAAGCTGGCCGGCAGGACGATGGGCATGCCCGTGCTCAAACTGACGACAGTCGGACGCAAGTCGGGTGATCGCCGTACGACGATGCTGACCGCTCCGTTGGTCGAGGGCGACGACGTGATCCTCGTCGCCTCGTTCGGCGGCGACGATCGAAATCCTGCGTGGTACTTCAACTTGGTCGCCGAACCCGATGTCGAGATCGAGATCGACGGCTCGCGGCGACAGATGCGGGCGCGGGTGGCGGAGGGCGACGAGCGGACCCGGCTCTGGGAGGCCGTGACGGCCGCCCACGACAACTACGCCGACTACCAGCGCAAGACCGATCGCCAGATCCCCGTCGTCGTGCTCTCGCCGCGCTGACGCCGACCCTCCCGCGTCGCCGGCGATCGCCCGGTTCCGCCGGCGGCGGCGTCAGTCGCTTCGCCGCCGAAATATCAGATGATCCCCTCGAGCGAGATGTACGGAACGTCGCTGTAGGCCTCGCGGCGTTGGAACTTCCAGCCGTCGGGGGTCCGGACGATCTCGTCGACGTAGTGGCCGAGCATCTCGAAGACCGGAGCGTCGTTTGCGCCCCGGGTCACGTAGCCCCAGTTGCTGAGCGCTGTTGCAGTGTCGCCGTCGACATCGACGACCGGGTTCATCACGAGATGGTACGTGCGTTCCCGATCGCTCTCGTAGACCTCGAGCGTGCGCACGAGCAAGTCCTCGATCTCGGCCGGGCCGATCGCCTTGCCGAGGTTGCCCACCCACACCGCGTCGTCGGTGAACAACGACGCGTACGACTTGAAGTCGCGCGCGTCGAGGTGGCGCTTGTACTCCATGAACAAGCCCCAGATCGCGTCCTTGTCCTCGAGGACCTGTACGCGAGCGGCGAGTGCGTCGAACCTGGTGCTCGGCGGCAGCGCCATCGGCGATCGGCCCATCGCCCGCGAGATCTCGTGGCGCTTGATCTTCCATCTGCCGTCCTCGCGCACGAGGTCGTCGTGGTAGTGGCCCGACTGGAGGATCGTCGGGACGGTGTCGGGATCGCTGGTGAGGTAGTACCAGACCAGATCCGTCGTCGCCGTGTCACCGTCGACGTCGATCTGCTGGTTCGTCATGACGTGGATCGATGTGGGCAGGTGACCGGTGGCGTGCGGGCCGAGGTTCTCGTCGAGGATCGCCTCGATTGCAGCCGGCCCGACCGCTTCGCCGAGCTGGGCCGCGAGCACGCCGTCGGTCGCGAACAGGCTCGCGTACCCGGCGTGGTCGCCGGAGTCGAGGTACTTGGCGTAGTCGACGAAGATCTCGCGGATCTCCTCGCGGTCCTCGAGGACCTGAAGACGTTCGGAATCGCTCATATGTGCGTGCCTCCCAGCTCGTAGTGCGGCAGTGGCGCCGAGGTGCACAGCGTCGGGACCGTGTGCACCGTGGTCGATGTCGTGAGGAACAGCGTGTGCATGTCGGGTCCGCCCCAGCACAGACTCCCGCACACCTCGGGGGTCGCAAGTACACCGATCCGCTCGCCCTGCGGGTTCAGGACCCACACCCCGCCGGGCCCGGTGACCCACACGTTGCCGAACTCGTCGCATTCCATCCCGTCGACGGAGCCCTCCTCGATGGTGCCGCCTCCGATGTCGGTCAGCAGCACGCGACCGTTGACGAGCGACCCGTCGTCGGCGACGTCGAAAACCTTGATCTCGGCGCGCGGCGAGTCGTTCACATACATCAGCGACTCGTCCGGCGAGAAGCACAGGCCGTTGGGCTGCTCGAACTCGTCGCGTTCGACGACGAGTTGCGCCTCGCCGCCCTCGTGGGCAACGCGGAACACGCCCTTGAACCCGAGCAGCGGCGTGCGCTCGGAACCGATCCAGTCGTTCCAGCGCCCGTAATCGGGATCGGTGAAGTAGATGCTGCCGTCGCGCGAGCTGGCGACGAGATCGTTGGGGCTGTTGAGGTAGACGCCGCCGTGATGGAAGCACACGGTCTCGCGGAAACCGTCCCCATGGAACCGGGAGATCGAGCTCGACACGTGCTCGCAGACGATCAGCCGACCCTCGACGTCGAACGCCATGCCGTTGGCCTTGAACGTCGGCGACATCACGAGCTCCATGCCCGCCGACGCGGTCCACTTGAAACGCTTGTCGCCAGGGATGTCGCTGAAGTAGAGCGCCTGCTCGGCGACGCTCCAGACCGGACCCTCGCTGAACACGTAGCCGGATCCGATCTGAGTTAACTCGGCGTCGGGGCTGACCAAGCCCTCGAACTCGGGGACGTCAGCGCGAACGATGGTCACTGTTCGACCATCTCACCGATGCGAGCGACGAGGCGCCAGCCGAGGAGCGGCCTACAACGGCCTGCGTGGCCGGGGAACGCATTCATGGTCATGGGCAGCTCCTGGGTCGCACGATCAACCGGGCTCGTGCTGCATCGTCGCGCTGCTGACGCGCAACGCGTCGTCCGACATCGGCGGCGGACCCGGCTGGTGGCGCAGCGCCGTCTCCGACCGGCGTCGGATCAGCCAGCCCTGAGGGCCACGAACCAGTTCGTCGTCGTAACGAGCGACGATCACGTTCTGGAAGTTCTGGGCGATCCAGACGACGTCGGTCTTGGCGGTTGCCGTCAACCCGTCGGCGGCCAGCTCCACGATCGGTGGCGAGATCATGTGCTTGCTCTGGTATCCCGCGGGGAGACAGGTACTGAGGAACTCGAGCATGACGTCGCGCCCCTCGAACGCGACCCCGTCGACGACGAACGCCGCGTCGTCGGTCCACAGCTCCGCGAACGCATCCCACTGCTGGTCGTCGAACAACATGCAGTAGCGACCGATCAGGTCGTCGATCTCTCTGAGTGCCAGGAGACGCTCGAGCGGATCCATGTCGTCGCGTGCGGCTCAGGCCTCGTCGGCGAGCGCGGTGGAACGCGATCTCGACAGCCGGACGTTGGCGATGAAGGTCCTCAGGCGCAGCAGCAGGTCGGGTGCCTGGTAGAAGGTCAGCGCAAGGAGCGTCAGCACACCCACCATGATCCGCCCGTACGAAGCGCTCCAGCCGAGGAACGGCAACACGTTGATGATCACGTTGAGGAACAAGGCGCCGACCACGGCACCGATGAACGAACCGCGGCCAC
>DATMDV010000149.1:0-2880 GCA_035557475.1 Ilumatobacteraceae bacterium | reverse complement strand
CCAGCCGCGCACGATGTGCGGCTCGACGCGGCGGCCCTGGTCGACGAGGTACTGGATCGCGTCGGTGATCTCCAGCTCACCGCGGTCGCTGGGCTCGATCGCCCGGGCGGCGTCGTGGATGCCGGCGGTGAACATGTAGACGCCGACGAGCGCGAGGTTCGTCGCGGGGTTCGGCGGCTTCTCGACGAGCCGCACGACGCGATCGCCCTCGAGCTCGGCGACGCCGTAGTTCTGCGGGTCGTCGACCGGCGTGAGCAGGATCAGGGCGTCTGGGCCGCTGGCCCGGAAGGAGGCGACGAGCTCGGTGATGCCGCCCTGCAGCAGGTTGTCGCCGAGGTACATGACGAACGGTTCGCCGTCGAGGTACGTCTCGGCGGTGAGCGAGGCGTGGGCGAGCCCGAGCGGCTCGTCCTGCTCGATGTAGGTGATCGCGACGCCGAACTGCGATCCGTCGCCCGCGGCCGTGCGGATCTCGTCGCCGGTCTCGGGCGCGATGATGATCCCGACGTCCACGATGCCGGCGTCGGCCATCGCCTCGATGCCGTAGAAGAGCACCGGCTTGTTGGCGACCGGCACGAGCTGCTTGGCGCTCGTGTGGGTGATCGGGCGCAGGCGGGTGCCCTTGCCGCCGGAGAGGATGAGGCCCTTCATCGAGGGACTAGTAAACCCCAGCGGCGAGCTTGCGGTGATCCCAGGTGGCGCTCGACCGGGTGCTGAACTGCAGCGCGACGCGCTTCGGCGCCTGCGCGAGCACCATCGCCCGCGTGTCGTCGTCGAGCTCGCCGGGCGCCGCGGGCGCATAGCGCTCGAACAGCTCGAGGCCGAACGCGGCGACGAGGTCGCTGTCGCGATGCACCGTCACGTCGCACTTGAGCATCGCCCCGCGCAGCTCGGCGTACTCGTCGCCGGCCTCGACCTGCAGGGTGGCGCGCGGATCGCGCTCGAGGTTGCGGACCTTCTGGGACTTGGCGAAGGTCCACGCCCAGAGATCGGCGTCGCGCATCACGTACCAGAGCGGCATGAGGTGCGCAAAGCCGTCCGGACCGTTCGTCGCGCAGATGACGGTCCGCTCCTCGTCGAGGAACGCCGCGAGCTCCGCGGCGGACATCCTGATCTGGTCGCGACGGCTCACGGGCGGGACTGTAGCCAGCCCCGCCCGTGGGTTGCCGTTGCGAGCCTGCTGCGACCTACTTGTCGTTGTTGCCGAACACCGCGACGCGCTCGCAGCCCTTCACGCGCCGGCGCTCGTTGTTGTTGATGCGGGCGACGTCGTTGCCCGAGCCACAGTTGACCCGAGCGGCCGGCCCGGCCGTCGCGACGTTGATGAAGTCGCGACCGGCGCCACCGATGGCGTTGTCGCGGCCGAACGCGCCGTTGATCGTGTCGTTGCCGCTGCCGGCCGACATGTAGTCGGTGCCGGGGCCGCCGTTGAGGTGGTCCTTGCCCGAGCTGCCGTAGAGCTTGTCGTTGCCCAGGGCGCCCGAGATGTTGTCACCGCCGGTGCGACCCTCGATGCAGTCGTTGCCGCGGCCACCGTCGAGGCGGTCGTTGCCGCCGAGGCCGATGATCCGGTCGGCGATGTTCGTGCCCGTGATCCGGTCGCCGCGGTTCGTGCCGACGATCGCGAAGCGCGGTGCTCCGCCCCCGGAGAGGCACGGGCTGTTGCCGTAGCGCCGGCGTGCGACGTCGATCGGGACGACGCTTCCACCGCTCGGACCCTGGAACGGACGGCCGATGATGATCTCACCGAGGCCCGATCCGCTCGTGCCGGCCGGGATGACGCACAGGTTGCGTGCGACGTCCAGCACCGAGCCCGAGGCGCAGACCTGGCCGAGGTTGTTGCCCGAGCCGTCGTTCTGCTGGTTGGGGTCGCAGACCGGCCCGTTGGCGCCGACCTTCGCCTGTCCGACGACGAGGTCGACCAGCGGCGTGCCGCCGCGGATGACGATGACGTGCAGGGCGTTGATCGTCAGCGAGTCGGCCGTCTGGATGCGCTCGTCGACCCGGATCTCGACGAGGGCGCCGAGCAGCGGGTTGAGGATCTCGGTCAGCTGGGTGAGCAGCTGATCGAGCGGGAGCGGCGTGCCGCCGAGCGTGAGGTCGGCCACACGGCTGTCGCCGGAGAACTGCGGCGTCGTGTTGCCGGGCAGACACGTCGCGACCGCCCTCGAGTTCGCCGCGCCCACGCCGAGCAGCGGGCCACCGGCCCCGAGCAGCAGGCTGAGGTCCTCGACGCGACCCTCGGAGAGGATCGACTGATCGATCGCGCGCCCCAGGTCGGGGTTGATCGCGGTGACGGCCGCTCCGGTGACGGCACCGAGGAACTCGGGCGAGATCCCGAGCTGCGTGGGCGTGTTGCCCGCGCCGGTCTCGCTGTCGACGCACTGGGCGCGGTCCGGGCTGGCGCCGTTGGCGGTGTTGATGTTGCCGTTGGCCACGATCGGCTCGACGCGGTTGTTGCCCGCGACCGTCGCGAACGCTGCGCTGGCGCGGCACTGCCACACCGGCGGCGTGGTGAATGCCTGTGCGGCCGGCGCCACGATGAGCATCCCTGCCATCGTGGCGAGTACTACGAGAAGCCTGCGAGTCATGCGTCTCCAATCGTTGGGGCAGATGGCCTGCGGCTCATCTACCCGGAATCAAGTGTGTCGTTTGCGATCTGCCCGGGATCGCCTGCTCGTCCGAGCCACCCACTGCTATAACGCCGAACTCCCCCAAAGCTGGCGCGATTGTTCCACGTCCGGCAAACCGACGGTGCTTTTCGTCGGCAGACGCAAGTTTTCTGGACGAACGTTGTAGATCCTGTTCGTTGCGCTCCCGGCCCAAACCTTCGCGCCGCCGGCCCGTCGCAGCGAGCCGCCGCTAGCGGACGGCGGCCGC
>DATMDV010000148.1:0-15184 GCA_035557475.1 Ilumatobacteraceae bacterium | reverse complement strand
CACACCCGCCTCGAACGCCGCGAACGTCACCGGAAACTCACTGCGCCGTCTGGCGACCGTCACCAGCTGGCGGGCATGCGAGCTCGACAGGCCCGCTTTCCACGCCAACCAGTGCGCCGGCGACGAGATTCCCGGCATCTCCCACACCCCGGACTCCAACACCTCCGCGACAACCGAAACCAGCGATGCGTCGACCACGTTGCGGTGGCCGCACACGTCGGCGAGCCGGTCCTCGAGCCGGTCCAGCGTCCCCGTCGCCATGCCGCTATCGTACACATGTTCGATCGGTCATGCAACCCTCGAGCCGAAGGAATCACGAGTCCCAGATCGGGCCGAAGGCCGGGATCCCGCGGCGTTCCAGGTCGTGGACGAGCCCGAGTGTTGTCGACTTGTTGCTCACGACGAACACGGCTTCAGCGCCGAAGTCGACACAGGTATCGAGGGCGAGGTCCAGGAGGTCTGGCTTCCCGTGCTTCGTCGTGTCCCAGATCACCGCATCGGGTTGCGCAATCTCGACCTCGTCGACGAGTGCGTCTCCGTAGGTGCGACGGGGATCGCGTGTGGACCACACGAGACGCGCTGGGACGCGGTTGGCCAGGATCTGCCCGAGGACCGGTCCGATGCCGCTGCCCGTGACGACGTAGACGACCCGCTCGTACAGCACCGAGACCTTGGCCATCGGCGCCGCGACCGGAATTCCGCGCACCCACACGTGCGACGGCGGATCATCGATGAAGCGGCCGGTCCAGTCGCCGGCACGCGAGATGAGCAGGCGGTATCCGGTGTGGCCCGGGGTGGTCACGGTGGCGAAGGCGTGCCATTCGCGCAACGGGCTGAGGCTGATGCCGACCGCCGATGGGTACGCCGGCCGCACGCCGTAGTCCAAGTGGACGATCGCGGCGTGAGCAGACGGGCGTTGAACCGTGACCGGAACGCGGCGCAACCGCAGCCAGGGCCACGCGACGTTCGCCGTCAGCATCGCCAGGACCCACACGTGCCAGTCCGATGCGATCGCTTCCAATGCGGTCGTGGCGCCGCGGCCGCGAAGCGCGAGGTGAACGGTCAGCGCCCAGAAGAGCACGACCGCTGTCCAGCCACCCCAGCGGTGCGACTGCTCGAACACGTTGTGCGCACGGGTGCGGACCGGTGGGCTCGCGCACACCGTCACCAACACCATCAACACGACGAGGCCGAGGCAGAGCACGAGTGTCGTGTCGGTGACGCTCCCGGGGTGGCGGGCGCGGGTCAGGAACGCCACGCCGCTGAAGGCACACAGCCACGCGGTTCCGGCGATCGCGAAGCCGGCGTGGAGGCCGCCCACGTGGTGCACCTTGGAAACGCTCCACCGGACCCACAGCGGCCACGATCGCGATCCACGCCCGGCGAGCCCGTACAGGATGTTGAGCAGGGTCTGCTGCCGGATGAGCACGGCCCCGGTGACGTTGACCAGCGCCAGGGCCGAGAGCGCCGACAGCGCGGTGCCGTCGGCAATCCGCCAGTCGCCGCGCCGCAGGTGGTGGAACAGCACCGCGAGATTGACCACCACCACCGTGACCATCAGGCGGTGGTAGGGCATCAAACGGGGATGCTTCGCAGCGGCGCGGATGGAACCGCAGACCGAGCCGGCAAGGTCGTGCGGGCGAACGGGTCCGCGCACGACGGGCGAACGCCCGACCACCGTTGCCGTGACGAGGTCGTCGAGCGTTTGCATCAACCGGGGTACGAGGCCCCGGTCGTTTCAGTTCACGGTTGATCAGTGATGCGCGACTCAGGTCGGCTCGGGGGTGTGGCAGACGGCTTCGACGTTGTTGCCATCCGGGTCGCGCACGAACGCGCCGTAGTAGTCGGCGTGGTACTCGGGCCACACGCGCGGTTCGTGCAGCACCTCGGCACCCGCCGCCACCGCGGCGTCGAAGAAGGCGTGAACCGAGGCTCGATCGGGGGCGACGAATGCGATGTGCGACTCACGGAACCCCTCTCCGGAATCGAACTTGCCGATCCAGAAGTCGGGCTTCGGTGGGACGCCGTACCCGACGGCGACTCCGAAGTCCATGAGTCGGCTGGCGCCGAGCGGTGCGAGCACGGTGTCGTAGAACGCGCCGCTGGCGGTCATGTCGGTGCACTGGATTCCAAGGTGATCGAGCATGGCCCCATCATTCCAGCCCGGCGTCTTCGCCTGACCAGTAGTCGGCGGCCGCCTTGCCGGCGCCCACGTCAGCGCTGTTGTACTGCGGATCGAGGAGTCGCAGCGGGTGCAGCCCGTCGACGTGCCCCATGAACGGCGGATGGATGCTGTAGCCGAGCAGCGACTGGATGCGCTCGGAGTACTCGGCCGCCTTCGGCCCGACGGAGAGGATCTGCTGTTCCTGCTGGCGGGCCCACGGTTCGCAGTACTGCGGCGTGATCGCGAGGCGCGATCGGTCGCTGTGGTTGGCGCCGCCGCGGTGCCACAGCGTGCCGGCGAAGACGACGACCGATCCGGCCGGCATCACGACCTTGACGACGGGGTGCTCAGCGCCGGGGATCTCGTCGCCCCACCGATGACTGCCCGGGATCACCTCCGTCGCCCCGTTCTCCTCGGTGAACTCGTCGATCGCCCAGATCGCGCTGACACTGATCGGCGGGCGCGGCCGGCCGACCCGGTAGAAGTCGTCGTCGATGTGGAACTGCTGAGCCGTCTCGCCCGGCAGGAGGTTGATCGCCAGGTTGGCGGACAGCAGGAAGTTGGGGAGCAACAGCCGATCGAGCATCGCCATCACCCGCGGATGCTCGACCAGGATCGCGATCGCGGGTGCCTTGGCGAGGAGCGCGTACACGCGATTCGACAAGAACCCCTCGAAGTCGTTACGGCCCCTGAACGCGTCGTCGCCGAGCCACGGCGAGAGCTCGGACCGGATGCGGTCGAGCGTGTCGTCGTCCACCGCGTGTTCCAGGACGACGTACCCGTCGCGCTCGTACGAGCGCAGGTCGTCCTCGACGTCTCGTGCCATGGCGCCATCATTCATCATCGGTCACGCCGTCGGCGTCCCTTCCAGCAACGGCGACACGTAGCCCCAGTCTCTGAGCGCCTGCACGATCCGGAAGGCGGCCTCCGGCGGATCGAGGGTGACGTTCTCGCCGTGGGTGACCGCGGCGCCCGACGACATCAACGCCCGGATCCGGGTCAGGGCATCGCTGCCGCTCGGCGCCGGCAGCACGCGTGCCCGCGGCCGGTAGGGGCCTGCCTCGATCGGCGTCTCGCGCGGTCCGGCCGGCCCGTCGACGAGCTCGATGGCGGCCGTGCGCGCCGCCAGCTCGGCCGTCAACGACGCCCGCCGGAGCCGGGCGACCGACCCTTCGACCGACACGACGGCAGGCGACGTCACCGACAACTCCTCGCGGCGACCCCCGTCGAGCCGCCGCAACGCGCGCAGCCGTCCGTCGCCGTCGCCTCGCACGTCGACGAGACCGAGGGCCTGGGCGATGTCGCGATGAGCGGCGATCAGAGCCGGTACCGATCCCGAACCGCGATCGAGTGAGTAGTCGCCGCACAGCACCCACGTGTACCCAACGGTGAGTGGCGCCAGCGCCGTGGCGACCGCTTCGCTGCGCAGGTCGCGGGGCGAGTCGACGCGAACGGCGCGCCGCGCGCCGCGCGCCATGGCGTCGCGCAACGTCGCGTCGGCGGGCGGTGGGCCGACCGTGGCGACGGTGACGAACGAGTCGTCGCCGTGCTCGCCGGCCAGTGTGAGCGCAACCTCGAGGGCGGCCTCGTCGGCAGCCGACACCCCGGCCCAGCGGTCGTCATCGTCGAGCGCCACCCACTTCCAACACACGAGCACGTTCATGTGCGCTTGAAGACCACGCCGTAGCCACCTTCGGGATAGCTCCACGAGATCGCTCCCTCGCGGTTGCACACGAGGTAGCACGTACCGCACTCGAAGCACTGCTCGTAGTTGAAGAGGATCCCTCCGTCGGCGGTCGGCACGAACAGGTCGGCGGGGCAGGCGACGATGCACTGGCGGGTGGAGCAGCCCTCGCACACCGAGCCGTCGACCACGATGTGCGGCCGTTCGTGGACGTCGAACCGCGTCGTCGCCATCCGGTCCTCGAACGAGATCTCCGGCCATTCGCTCGGTCCCGTCATCCGAACCCCCGTACTCCGGCCCAGGCGTCGCGTGCGAGATGGCGGAGCCGGATGCCCGCCCGCCGCCGCTCCTCCTTGACGATCCGGCGCAGCCCCGGCTTCGGTGCCGGGTTGTCGACGCGGAACATCCGCTCGACGACGTTCGCCGCCAGCTGCGGATACTCGTTCTGCACGCGATCGGACAGCATGAGTGCGGGCACACGTCGCAGTTTGCGGTGGTCGCGCAGGACGAACGTCGACGCCAGCCGGCGCTCGTAGCCGGCGAGCCCCTGGACCGACACGTCGCGAGCCTGCAGCGCCTCGTCGACTGCCTCGCCGGCGTACATCCCGCTCGCGATCGCGAAGTTCACGCCCTCGAGCCAGATCCCGGCGGCCAGGCACAGCGAGGCCGCGTCGCCCGCGACCACCATGCCGTGCGTCGCCAACGTGGGGATCATCGACAGCCCGGCCTCGGGGATCAGGTGCGCCGAGTACTCCACCAGCTCGCCGCCGTCGACCAGCGGAGCGATCGCCGGATGCGCCTTGAGCGCGGCGATGATCGCCTCCGGCCGGACCGACTGCGCCGCCAGCGCCGGGACCTTCAACACCACCCCGACGCCGAGCGTGTCGAGGTTGGTGTAGACGAACCCGCCGCCGCCGACCCCGCTCGTCCCGCCGAGGATCTCGATGTCGACGCCCTCACGTCCGCGCACGGCGAACCGCTCGTCGATGACCTCCTTGGGCATCGCGAGCGTCTCTTTGACGCCGAGTGTGTAGTTGCTCGCGTCGACCGTGCCGAAGAGGCCGGCCTCCTTGGCGAGGAAGCTGTTGACACCGTCGCAGGCGATCACGACCTCAGCGGTCGCGTCGCCGTCGGGTCGATCGGTCCGCACCCCGACAACTCGATCGCCGTCGCGGAGCAAGCCGGTCGCGGTGGTCGCGCAGAGCAGTTCGGCACCGTCGCGCTCGGCCTTGCGGGCGAGCCAATGGTCGAAGTCGGGGCGGTACGCGGTCATGCCGTTGTACGGCGGACGTCCCCAGGCGGCGGTGCGAAAGTCGACGGAGATGGCCTGCGAGTCGGTGAGCATCATCGTCGAACGGCGCGTGATCCATCGCTGGTACGGCACGTCGTCCCACCACTCGGGGTGCAGCTGGTCGAGCATGCGGGGGTAGACGACGCCGCCGTACATGTTCTTGCTGCCGGGGAACGGGCCACGTTCGAGCAGGAGCACCGACCGGCCCTTGCGTGCCAGCACCGTGGCCGCGCACGCGCCGGCCGGCCCGGCGCCGACCACGACCACGTCGAAGTCAGCCATCGGCGATCGCCCCGAGCAGCAGTTCGAGCTCGTCGAGCACGGCATTGGCGTCGCTCACGACGGCGAGGTCCGACATCTGCATCATCGGACAATGCGGGTCGGTGTTGACGCTGATGACGTGGCGCGGATCGCCGAGCCCGCTCGTGTGCTGCACGGCGCCGCTGATGCCGAACGCCAGGTACAGCTCGGGGCTGACGACGACGCCGGTCGTGCCGATCTGACGCTCGTGGCCGACCCACGCGCGATCGGTGATCACGCGGGTCGCTCCCATCGCGCCGCCCAGCGCGGCCGCGACGCGGGCCAGCTGCTCGAACCGCGCAGCGGAATCGAGTCCGGCCCCGCCGGCGGCGATGCGACCGGCTTCGGTGAGGTCGATCGTGGTCACGTCGGGCGGGTGGACCGCGACGACGGTCGGATCGGGAGCTTCACGTCGGTCGACCGCGACGGTCTGATGGGTCGCCCCCGACGCCGCGAGCTCGAACCCGCGCACGCCCGGCTGGAGCGTCGCCACGACCGGCGTTACGACGGCGAGGACGTGTAGCTCCAACCCACCTCGGCGCGGCACCGTCGCCCTCTCGGGTGTGATCGAGACCGCGTTGGCGACGAGCGGTCGGTCGAGCACGTAGGCGAGGCGGGGTGCGAGATCGCGACCGTCGGGTGACGCCGGCAGCACGATGATCGGCTCGTCGTCGACGAGGGCACCGAGTGAGGCCGCCCATGACCCTGGCGCGTAGGTGCCGAGCTCGATCGCGCGGACGTCGGTGGCGCCCACCAGATCGGCGATCAGGTCGACGCCGTCGAGCCGATCGCCGACCAGAACCACCCGGCCAGCGCATTCGGCGATGGTCTCGAGCGCTCCCGCCGGAAGCTCGCCGTCGCGTACCGGGATCACGGCCAACATGGTTCGAGCAACGCTACGGGACGCCGCCGCGGCGATCAGCGCTCGAGCATCGCGGACGCCGAGTCGGCGTCGCGTCGCGACGCCCGCTTGGCCCGCGTGTGGCGGATCACCTCGATCGTCACCGTCAGCGAGAACGCGGCGGCGAACGCGAGGAGGAAGGCCTTGGTGTGATCGTCCTCGAACGCCTTTCCGCCGACGAAGCCGAGCAGCGCGGCGTACGTCGCCCAGATCACCGCGGCCACCGCGATCCACGCCGCGAACCATGCTCGCGGCTGGCGGGTGATGCCCGACGACACCGTGAGCGCGGTGCGTCCGCCGGGGATGAACCGGGCGGTGATGAGCAGCAGGCCGCCGCGCTGGCGGATCTGGGTGTTGGCCCACGCGAGGCGGGCCTGGCGCTTGGGCTTCCTGGCCGCCCAGCGTTCGATCGCGGCGCTCATCCGGCGCCCCAGCGCATACGCCGTGTTGTCACCGAGGAAGGCGCCGATGGCGCCGGCGGCGATGACGAGTGACAGCTCCTGGTTGCCGAGCCCGGCGGCGACGCCCCCGATGATCACCGTGGTCTCGCTCGGCACGATGGGCACGACCGAGTCGAAGAAGGCGATGACGAAGATGACGAGCAGGAACCACCAGTTGCCGGAGATGTCCTCGAGCCAATCGGAGACATCGGTGACGATCCCCGCCACGAGAACGCCCATCATCGGGCCTGAGGCTAGCGATCGTCGGCCGCGCCCGGTGCGGTCGGCTCAGGACGACCCGGTCAGGCCCACTCGATCAGGCGAGGCTCAGGCGCAGCGCGTCGAGGGAGCCGAGGAACGTCGACTCCCAGTCGATGTCGACCGGCCCGACGCGGCTGATCTCGAGCCCGACGTGGCCGTGACAGGTCGCCCAGTGCGAGGCCGCCACGTTGTACGCATCGGTCTCGCCGAGCTCACCGTCGTCGATCAGCTCGCGGATGCGGGCGACGAGCTCGTCGAACCCGTCGAGCGCGACGCGGCGCGCAGCGGCGGAGGGCACGTAGCCGGGGATCGGACGGAAGAACATCACCGCATAGAACGTGCGGTTCTCGAGGGCGAAGTCGCGGTATGCCACACCGGGTGCACGAAAGTTCTCGATCGGGTCGTCGGACTTGGAATGCTTGGCGACATATTCGCGGAGGCGATGGAAGCCCTCGGAGTACAACTCGTCGACGACGCCGTCTTTGCCACCGAAGCGGGAATACACGTTCATCGTGCTCATCCCGGCCTCGGCGGCGATTCGCCGGACGGTCAACGCGGCGGGCCCATCCGCCTCGAGGAGGGTCCGGGCAGCATCGAGCAGGGTGGCGCGAGTCTCGTCATCCGGCCCATTCATGCATCAGCGATATAACCCATGCATCGAAACCTCTAAACCTGATCGATGTGTGACACTGGTCACAGTTGATCGGTTCAGACCGCGACCCCCGCCCGCTCGCCCTCGATCACCGCCGCGTGCGCCCGGCGCGGCGCCACGCAGTCACCGATCCGCTCGACGCTCACGCCCGCCCTCGACAGGTCGTGGTACAGCCACTCGACGGGATGCGGTGGAACGGCGAGCACGACCCAATCCGGTGTGCTCGTGACGTGTTCGCCGGTGGGGTGGTGGAGCAAGGTAACGGTCTGCCCATCGATGCCCATCGGCACCAGGTCGGTGCGCTGCACGATGCCCTTGTCGTTGGCTCGGATCCACCAGTTCTCCATGTCGAGCGTCACGCCCAGGTCCTGGCCGACGACCATTCCCGGCGTCACGATCTCGACCGCGCAGCCTCGATCGGCCAGCAGCTCGGCCACCGACGTCGCGTGGTGGAAGCCGATCTCGTCGATCACCATCACGTCACCGAACGGACGCACGGTGCCCTCGAGCACCTCGCGGACGTCGGCGACCGTGGTCGCGCCCTCCGGCACCCACCACGGACGTTGTGGTTCGGCACCGGTGGCGACGATGACGTGATCGGGCGCGCGTTCGGCAACCAGCCCCGGCCAGACGCCGACGCCGTACTCGATCGTCACGCCGAGACGACGGCACTCGGTGAGCTGGTTGCGGATCATGTCGCCCAGTTCGGCCCGGTTCGGCACCGATGCGGCGAGGCGGACCTGCCCCCCGGCGGACGCGCTCTGTTCGCACACCGTGACCCGGTGGCCATTGCGGGCCGCCGCGATCGCGGCCTGGAGCCCCGCTGGGCCGGCCCCGGCGATGAGCACCGACTTCGGCCGCGGCATCGACGCGACCGGCGTGCGAAGCACCTCGCGCCCGGTGTGTGGGTTCTCGATGCACCCCAGCCACCGGTTGAGGCCCATCCGCCCGACGCACTCCTGGTTGCACGACAGGCACAGGCGGATCTCATCGGTGGCGCCGGCCCGCGCCTTGGCCGCGAACTCGGCATCGGCGATCTGGCCGCGCACGACGCCCACCAGGTCGCAGTGACCTTCGGCGAGTGCCCGCTCGGCCTGCAGCGGGTCCTTGAAACGACCGACGCCGACCACCGGCAGGTCGATCGCCTTGCGGATCGCGGACGGGATGTACATCGCGTATCCCGGTGGGATGTGCATCGACGCCTCGATCACGAACAGGCTGGCGGTGGCGACGCCGATCGAGGTGTTGACGTAGTCGACCTGGCCCGTCGCTTCCACCATCCGGGCGACGCTGACGGCGTCGTCGATCGTCGTGCCGTGCTCGATCAGCTCGTCGCCGCAGATCCGCACGCCCAGCGCCAGCCTGGTGCCGATGACACCCCGGACGGCGGTCACGATCTCGAGCATGATCCGGACCCGGTTCTCGAGGCTCCCGCCGTAGGCATCGGTGCGTACGTTCGTCGCCGGCGACAGGAAGCCACGCACGATCGACGAATGTGAGCATTGGAGCTCGATCCCGTCGAAGCCGCCCTCCGCGCAGTGTTCGGCGACCGTCGCGTAGCCGGCGACGATCTCGTCGATCTCGGCGACGGTGACCGCGTGGGGCACCTCCCGGAACAACGGATCGGCGATCGGCGAGGGCGCCCAGACGGGCAGCCGGGAATACATCGACGATGCCTGGCCACCGTTGTGGTTGATCTGGGCGAAGATCGGAGTGCGGTGGCGGTGCACGGCGTCCGTGATGGATCGGTATCCCGGGATGACGTCGCGGTGGAAGCCGTGGATGAGCTTCTCGTACGGCCAGTCGGTCGGATGGGTCGAGTGCTCCTCGGTGATGATCAGCCCGGCGCCGCCCGCCGCGCGCGCCGCGTAATAGGCGGCATGCTGCTCGGTCGGCTTGCCGTCACGGGCGTAGTTCGTCAGGTGGGCGGAGAAGACGATCCGGTTGCGGACCTCGACGGGGCCGACCCGCAGCGGTGTCCACAGGTACCGGTACGCCATCGTCCAGCACGGTAGCGATTCAAGCTGGGCCTTCGATCAGCCGATGAACGCCCGATGATCGGCTCAGACGTGAGGACGTCAATGGAAGCGCCAATGCTGCTCGACCTGCTGCCCGTCGGCGTCGCAGTGATCGACGTCTACGGCACGCTGCGGTTCGCCAACGCGCGCATGCTCGCGATGACCGGCTTCAGCAGCGACGACGTCGTCGGCCGTTCGGTGCTCGATTTCGTGCCGTCCGAGGAGTTTTCCAACGCGACCGACATCCTCGCCGCCGGGCGTGGGTTCATCGGACGGACGATGGGGCCCATCCGCCTGCGTTACCGCGGCGCCGACGGCAAACTCCGGGCGACCGAGATGTGGGCGCAGAACTGTCTCGACGTGGCGGGCATCGACGGGTACGTGGCGACGTTCGCCGAGGAATCGGTCAACGACCACATGTCGCGTGCGTTCGAGTCGATCTCGACCGGCGCTCCGCTCGAGCAGACGCTTCAGGTGGTGATCGACTCGATGGCGGTGCACCCGATGGAGGCCACGGCGGTCATCGCGCTGCAGAGCCCCGATGGCCTCTCGCTCGTCGGTGAGTGGCCGCTGTCGGGATACGAGTTCACGATCGACGATCCGCTGGCGCCGTGGACGTTCACGCTCAAGCGTGGCCAGCCGCACGACTTCCCCGACCTGTTCGGGCTGCCGGCCGAGTTGCGCAAGGCGGCGACCGATGCCGGGTTCCGGTCGGTCTGGGTGCGCCCGATCGTCTCACGTCGCGGCTTGCGCGGGGCGCTGATCGTGTGGCGTCGTCTCGCCGGTCTCACCAGCCCCAACCAGGAGCAGCGGATGGCGGACGCCGCCTCGCTGTCGGCGGTCGCGTTCGATCACGCCGAGCTCGTCCCACCCAAGCCGGTCGACCCGGGTTTCGTGATCGAGCGGCGCGAGGCGCCCGAAGGTGTGTCGACGCCGTCGACGACGCTGGAGGAGCACGGCGCCGTGCTCGCCGTGAATGTCGAAGGGATCGACCGGGTCATCACCGAATGCGGCCGCGACGCGGCCGAGAGTGTGCTCGCCCTGGTCGGTGCCCGCCTCGCCGCCACTGTGCGAGCGGTCGACGAGGTCCTCGATCGTGGGCCCAACTCGTTCGCCGCGGTCTGCCGCCCACCGGTCGACCGGGTCGCTGTGATCAGCATCGCCAACCGGATCGTGCGGGTGTTGTCGGGTCCCTACTTCGTCGACGGCCCCGACAGCGAGCAGCTGGCGCGCCGGTTCGATCACCTCACCGTGAACGTCGGAATCGCCTTCCAGACGGTTGCGAGCGAGCTCGACGACGCGATCGAGCGTGCCGAGGACGCGATGCGGATCGCCGCCTCGGAGGGCACCAACGAGTGGCGCATCGCCGACGGCAGCCGCCGCCAACGCATCTCGCTCTGACTAGGACCGTCGTCAGAGCGGCACGATCTCGATCGCGTACGCCGGGTGGTCCCATGTCGACAGGGCGACGAGCGGCGGATCCGGCGACGTGAGCAGGTGACGGGCGAGCTCGCCCTTGGCGGCCTTGGCGAAGTGCCCGCCTGGTCTGCCACTGCGTTCGCGAAGCACGACCGACACACCATCGACGTCGCCGGGCGCCCACGCGGCTCGGTGCTCGATGGGGAGCAGGTCGACGACGAAGCGCTTGGCGCCCCGGCGCGCCACGTGGCCGCTGAGTGCGGCGGACAACGTCGCCCGCCACCACGTCGACAGGAGCCCGAGGGGCGCCAGGTTGGACCCGAGCTTGAGGCGGTAGTCCGGGGTCGGATCGTCGCCGCGGATCAAGCCATGGAGACCGGAGACCACGATGATCGACCGACGCTGGGCGGCCGTCAGGTCCGCCGCCCCGAGATGATCCCACACGACACCGGTGTACCGCCTCCAGGCCGGCAACGTCGGAGCGCCGATCAGCGATCGGTTCGCCTGCCGGGCCCGGTCGAGGTTGACGCCCTTGACGCCGAGCAGGCGCTGGTCACCGCCCTTGGCCCGCCGCAACGCCTTGGCGACGGCGGCCCGCCTCGACGCCAGCTCGGGACCGAACGTGCCCGCGTCGGGTGACCACGGCGCACCGTCGCCGCCTTCCGCTTTGCCCTCGGAGGGCGGGAGCAGGATCGCCAGCTTCGTCACCACGCCATGCTGTCGGACGACGGGTGCGCGGGCGGGAATACCGGGAGCGTCAGTCCCACATGTCGGGACGACGGGCGAGGAACGCTTCGATCCGTTCGAGGCTCTGACCGCCGGTGGCGGAGCGGATGTCCTCGGGGGAGTCGGAGCAGACGAACCGCCGCGGCGTGTCCGTCGCCACCAGTCCGTACCCCTTCCGTTGCGCGACCCGCTCGAGGTCGGCCTGGTACCGGATGAAGTCCGGCTCAGACATCTCGTCGCTGGTCTGCTTGTACTCGTCCGGGTTCCCGCCCGCACCGCCCATGATCCCTCCCAAGGTCCTCCCCGCGATCGGCACCTCGGAACGCAAACTTAACCGAAACTTTGATCAAGATTTTCCTCTGTCACACGTTTGGGCGGTCCAGCCCGTCGTCGGGCCGACGCCTACAACGCGAGGAACCTGGGTACGGTGACCACGTGACCTGGAAGATCGCGTTCGTCATCGCCCTGGCGATCGTCGTCATCCTCGGCTGCATCTGGGAGTGGCTGGTCCACGGTAGGAACCGCCGCCCACGGCTCCACCACTGGGACGGGCATGGGTGATCACCGGTGAGCGCCGCCGACCACTGGTCGGCGCAGCTCGGCGAGTGGGGCATCCCCGATGAGATCCTCGCCCAGGCGCCCGTCTCGCCGTGGTCGCACGAGGTGGCGACGTTCTCGGTCGACGACACGCTCGACCGCGACGGCACGTCCGCACGGGTCGCCCGCGAGGTCCTGCCGGTGCACAGTGGCGTCGTGCTCGACGTCGGGTGCGGCGGCGGGCGATCGTCGGTGGTGCTCGTCCCGCCGGCCGCGGCGCTGATCGGAGTCGACCAGAGCGAAACGATGCTCGCGGCATACGGGGAGGCCGCCCGCGCGGCGGGCGTCTCCGTCGAGGTCGTGCACGGGCGGTGGCCCGATGTCGCGGCGACAACCCCGATCGCCGATGTGGTGGTGTGTCACCACGTGTTCTTCAACGTCGCCGACGCCGTCCCGTTCGCGACTGCGCTGACCGAGCACGCCCGGCTGGCGGTCGTGGTCGAGATCCCCGTTCGGCATCCGTTGGCCGGCTGGAACCCGGCGTGGAAGCACTTCTGGGACCTCGACCGTCCGACGGGTCCGACCGATGCCGACCTCGTCGCCGTGCTCCGCGAGGCAGGTCTGGTCCCCGAGGTCTGGCACAGCGCACGGCCTCCACTCTCGCGGCATTCGAGTGATCCTTCGACGTTGCTCCCAGCAGCGCGCCGGCGCCTGTGCCTCGGTCCCGAGCGTGACGTCGAGCTGGCCGACTACCTCGCGAGCAATCCGATCGAGTTCGTCGAAACGGTCGCGACGCTGCGATGGCCCGGCGCGGCGACGATCGTCGACTGACGACCACCGTCTGACGAGCGCGGGTCAATCCACGAACAGGTCGGCGACCGCGCTCGGGATGATCGGTGCGCCGACGTCGTGCACGACCGCACCGGTGTTCAGGGCGCCGGACATGTCGTTGAGGGCGAGCTCGGCGCGTAGGTCGACCGTGGCTGCCAGGGTGCCGCCGTCGAGGACGATGCCGGTCGCGTCAGCGACTCGGGTGAGACCGCTGAACGCACCGACCGTGAGGCACGCCTCGACGAGGCCGGCCTCACCGAACGCCGCTTCGACATCGGCCCGCCGGGCAGCCAGATCGGGTGCGTCGAAGTAGGCAGCGCTCGCGAACTCGCGCAGCAGTGCGCCGCCCGCCACGCCCTCACCTCGGGTGAGCGCGGCCGCGACGTCGAGATCGTCGCCGAGCGCCGAGCTGCTCGCACGGAGCAACGCCACATGGCTCGACGTTCAATAGAAGCACTCGTTGAGCTGTGACACGCGGGCGGCGATGAGCTCGACTTGGGGTCGGCTCAGGGCGCGCTCCCACGTCAGGGCCACCATCTGCGGGCCGCGGCTGTACGAGTCGTTCACGAGCGTCCGCCACGTCGTGTTCGTGCGCGGCACCAACGAGAGCGCCCGCGAGACGTTCGCCAACGCCTTCTGCTCGGTCATCGGGATCCAGGCACCGACGTCACCGAGCCCGGCGGGACGTTCGCGGGCCGGAGGCCCGTCGACCGGCTCACCCAGCATGGGAGGGGACGCACCGATCGACCGCGCGTACATGTCGATCGCCACGATGATCGCGGTGACCGCGACCAGCTCGGCGTAGACCGCGTCGCCGAGCGCGTCGACCTGTGAATCGGCCCAGCGGCGGGTCAGTCGCCCCGGGTCGTTGACGACGCGATGGATCACCTCGACCGCCGCTTCGGAGAGGCCGTCGTGTGACCTGTGGCGTTCGGCGACGGCTTCCGGACTCACCGCCGCCAGCCGCGCCCGGCACAGCCCACACGAGCGTGCCGCGCGCGCCTCCTCGATGGCCGCCTGTCGTGACCGTGCATCCCACCAGTCGCCGGGCGACGCCAGCTCGGCGAGTACATGTGCGTGAAGCGAGGCGACGGCGCCTCGGTCGATCGACGGTGTCACAGGTCTCAGCCGCCGCTGCCGAACTGACGATCGCCGGCATCGCCCAGCCCGGGGACGATGAAGGCGTGCTCGTTCAGATGGTCGTCGACGGCGGCCGTCACGATGTGCAGGTCGAACCCGGCGTCGCGCAGACGCTGGATGCCCTCGGGAGCGGCGAGCGCGCAGACGACGATGATCGTGCCGGCCGCGCCGCGCTCGATCAGCAACCGCACCGTGTGCTCGAGCGACCCGCCCGTCGCGAGCATCGGGTCGATCACGATGACCGGGCGCCCCGCGAGCGACTCGGGCAGCTTGTTGACGTACGGCTTGGGCTGGAACGTCTCCTCGTCGCGTGAGATGCCGACGAAACCGACGTCGGCGTTCGGCATGAGGTCCTGGGCGGCGTGCACGAAGCCGAGCCCGGCTCGCAGCACCGGCACCACCACCGGCTGCACGCTCAAGCGCTTGGCCGGCGCGGTGGTGAGCGGCGTCTCGACGGTGCCCTCGACCGTCGGCAGGTCGCGCGTTGCCTCGGCGAGAAGCAGGGTGCCGATCCGTTCGAGGTTCTGACGGAACAACGAGTTGGGTGTGTTGCGGTCGCGGATGCGAGCCAGCGAGTCGGCGACCAGCGGATGGTCGACGAGGGTCACAGTGACGCTCACGCGATTGCGCCCAGCGACTGCTCGGCGCGCAGCAGGGCGTAGCGCGGCTTGATGAGACCGTTGATGATCCGGAGTCGTTCGGGGAACGGTGCGAATGCGCTCTTCACTGCGTTGATGGTGAGCCACTCGAAGTCGTCGAGCCCCCATCCGAAGCCGTCGGTCAGCTGCATCATCTCGTTGGTCATCGAGGTGTTGCTCAT
>DATMDV010000147.1:0-5137 GCA_035557475.1 Ilumatobacteraceae bacterium | reverse complement strand
ACGGCGTATACACCGCCAACCCACGATCAGCCAACGTCTTCGAAATCGCCGCCGTCAACGTCGTCTTCCCATGATCAATATGACCCATCGTCCCCACATTCACATGCGGCTTCGTACGCTCAAACTTCGCCTTACTCATGGTGTTTTCCCTTGCTTCTCCAAAGGTGGTTGACGGTTGTCAAACGGTTAAATGTTGCGGATTCGTGTTGCGGTGTTGCTGTCTCTTGCGATGTGTTGTAGCGGCGATCGGGATCGAACCGATGACCTTCCGATTATGAGCCGGATGCTCTGACCAACTGAGCTACGCCGCCGGGGATGCGCCCCAGCGAGTCGGACGACCGTGGTGGCCGAGCCCTCTGTGGGAATCGAACCCACGACACCAGCCTTACCATGGCTGTGCTCTACCGACTGAGCTAAGAGGGCGGTATTTCGGAGCGCGGCAGAGCCGCGAACCGACGTGGGAGTGTACCCCTGCGGGTGGCGATCCCACCAGGGGTTCAGCGTCGGCGCGGCCCTCGGTGGCTGACGTTCACCAGGGCTTCGGGGCCGGCGTCGGTCGACCGATACCATCGCTCGCCCATGGCCGACGCGACGATCAGACTGGCGACGGCCGATGACGCCGAACCGATCATGGAGATCTACAACCGCGAGGTCACCGGCAGCACCGCCACGTTCGACCTCGTCCCCCGATCGCTCGAGGACCAGCGGGTGTGGTTGGCCGCCAGGTCCGGGGCGTTCAGCGCGATCGTGGCTGTGCTCGATGGTGCCGGCGAAGCCGCGGATGATGGGGGCGAGGTCGTCGGTTTCGCGTCGCTGTCGCCGTACAAGGAGCGGGCCGCCTACCGCACCACCGTCGAGGACTCGGTGTACGTGCACCGCAACCACACCGGGCGTGGTATCGGACGCCTGCTGTTGACGGGCCTCGTCGGCATCGCCCGCGACTCGGGGTTCCACGCGATCATCGCCCGCATCGAGGCGGGCGGCGAGGCGTCGCGCGCGCTGCACGCGGCCTGCGGTTTCGAGCTGGTCGGTGTCGAACGTCAGGTCGGCCGCAAGTTCGGCCGCTGGCTCGACGTCGCCGTCATGCAAATCGTGTTGTGATCGTGGGCCGGGAAGGATTTGAACCTTCGAAGGCATTCGCCGGCAGATTTACAGTCTGCTCCCTTTGGCCGCTCGGGCACCGACCCTTTGATGCCGGGCGGGATGGTAGCGCGGACGGAGGCGAACACACCGGCCCGATCCGCGCGCGACCTGCGCGGTGACGGCGATCGGCGGCGATGGATACTCTGGCGCGATGCCAACGTTCGACATCGTCTCCGAGGTCGACCACATGGAGGTGCGCAACGCGGTCGATCAGGCCCGTCGCGAGATCGACACCCGGTTCGACTTCAAGAACACCAACTCGTCGATCGACCAGGACGACCTCGTGCTGACGTTGCGCACCGTCAGCGAGGACCGGCTCGCGGCGCTACGGGTCGTGCTCGAGGAGCGGCTCGTGAAGCGCGGCGTGTCGCTCAAGGGTGTCGACTACGGCACGATCGAGGAGGCAACGCACAACACGGTCCGTCAAGTCGTCACCATCAAGGTCGGGATCTCGTCCGACAAGGCCCGCGAGGTCAACAAGTTGATCAAGGCGAAGCACCCCAAGGGTGTCAGCACTCAGACCCAGGGCGATTCGGTCCGGGTCAGCGCCAAGAAGCGCGACGACCTACAGGCCGTGATCGCCACGCTGAAGACCACCGACCTCGGCATCCCCCTGCAGTTCAACAACTTCCGCGACTGATTGAGTTCAGGCCGGATTCAGGCGGGCGACCTGGCGGGCGATGAGGGCGGCGGCGACGTCGGGCGTGCGGGTCGCGTCCGGACCGGTGCCCGGGTCGCAGGTCACCAACTGCACCGTCACGCCATCGGGGAGCGTCGTCGCCGAGGCACCGGCCTGGGTCGGGGCCAGCTCGGCCCAGGCGATGGCCGAGATCTGCAGCACGCCCAGCACGTCGGGGCGAGCCGCGGTGAACGTGCCGTAGACGCACTGTTGCGCACCGCGGGCGGCCGGGCTGTAGAGGTCGGCACCGATCGAGTTGGCGGCGTCCGCCGCGGTCTCGGCCGGCAGGTACGCCGCCAGCACCGTGTACCAGAAATCGCTGCCACGCGCGACGGCGTCGCCGTCCGCCGTGTCGCCCGCGATCAACGCTGGAACGGGCGCCGCCGTCCACGGGACGTCCAGGGCGCCCGTGACGTCGACGTCGAAGCCGGTGATCGCGGCGGCGCTGTCGGCGACCCCATCGAGCGATTCGACGATCGGAGCGCCGAGATCGTCGATGCCGATCAGGCGATGGGCAAGTGGCACGGGGAGCGGGCTGAATGCCGAGCGGTCCGGGTCCGTCGCCGTCGTCACCCCGGCGACGAGCTCGGCGCCGAAATCGTCGACCGCGAGCTGGGCGAGGGAATCGGTCGGGGACACGATGGCGATCGGAGCGTTCGGATCGGCAACGGGTGCGGGCGCGGCGCCCGCCAGTTGATGGATCAATGCGGCGGCCAGCGCATCACGGAGCGCGGCCGTGGAAGTGGTGGAAGCGGTACCGCTGACGGTGCGGTAGATCTGCCCGTCGGTGGGGTCGTAGAACGCCGGCATCCAAGCACTGACGACGCCATTCACCGAGTCGAGCGTGGGCTCGCCGTCGACCAGGCCGAGGGCCCGCCAACGCGGGATCGAGGCCTGCCACTCGGCGCTGAGACCGGGGCCGAAGACGACGCTCGCGACCTTGGCCGCGTACTCGGTCTCGGAAAGGGTCACGACCGGCACGGGATCGGTGAACTCGAGGCCTGATCGCAGCTGCAACGCCTCGACCGCCGGAACCACGTCCTTGTCCCAATCCTCCGGGAAGAGGTAGTCACGACCGAACATGAGCGCCGCGCCGACGAGCCCGACGATCAGGAACAGGACCAGGACCACCTTGCCGAAGCGATTGCGCTTGCGCTTCTTGCGGCCCTTCGCGGCCGTGGACGGCCTGGCGGCGGCGGCGTGGGCCAAGGCCGTCGACGACACCATCGTGGCCATCGGCGGAGCGGCGGCTGGATCGGAGTCGGGGAGTCGCGGCATGCCACCGTCGACGTGGCTGTTGTCGCGAAGCCCGACTGGACCCGGGGCGTAGTCCGAGTCGGGTGTGAAACCGAACGCACCGGCAGCAAACGCCTCACTGCCGGTGACGACCATCGGGGCCCCAGCAGGGGCGGAGGTGACCACGGCAGGAACCGGAAACGAGGACGGGGGGGACGCGACCGGCGGTGGCACATGGACCGGGACCGTCGACCAGTGGGCTGCCGGCGGGTTGCCGCCGACGACGGTCGCCTCACGGATCTCGGGGAGCGGATCGAGGGTCGGTTGGGTCAGCGGGCGGCCACGCGACTCCTGATCGGGAAACATCGAACCAACCGAGGTGGCGCTCGTCGGCGCGGGCGACACCGGCGGGCCCGCCGGCGGAGCGGCGAGCGTCGTGGCGTGCATCGGACCCCCGGTCGCCGACGGCTCCGACGGAGTGACCGCCGACCACTTGAAGCGCGGGATCGGCTGGTGGGGTTCGCTGAGGCGGGCGAGGGCGTCGTCGAGATTGAACCGGAAACCGGTCGGATCCGGGTTCGAGCCGGCAGGCACGGGCGGTGGGACGGTGCTCGTGGCGGTGGCCGGCGTTCCACCAGGGTCTTTCACTGGGTCGTGAGCGGCGCGCGGCGAACCAGTTTCGGCAGGATCATTCACGAATCGTTCATCGGCGCCCGTTGCCCCGAACTTGAACCTCTCCATACACAAGCAGCACATTCACAGGGCACCCGAGCCGCCGACCGGCGTCCGGGCTCGACTGCTGCGGACCGGGCGTCACTCGTCGCCGTCGCCCGCTTTCGCCCTTCGTTGCAGCTCGTCGACGACGGTCACGTCGGCCAGGGTCGTGGTGTCACCCAGGTTGCGCCCCTCGGCCACGTCACGCAGGAGGCGGCGCATGATCTTGCCGGAACGGGTCTTGGGAAGGTCGGGCGTCATGTAGATCGTCTTCGGCTTGGCAAGCGCGCCGATCTCGCCGGCCACATGGTTGCGCAGGTCTTCGACGCCCACCTCGGCGCCGCCGCGCAGGATCACATAGGCGATGATCGCCTGGCCCGTGGTCGGGTCGTTGGCGCCGACGACGGCTGCTTCGGCCACACTCGGGTGCGAGACCAGCGCCGATTCGACCTCGGTGGTCGAGATGCGATGTCCGGACACGTTCATCACGTCGTCGACGCGGCCGAGCAGCCACAGGTAGCCATCCTCGTCGAGCTTGGCCCCGTCGCCGGCGAAGTACCGTCCCGGGAAACGGCTCCAGTACGTCGCGACGTAGCGCTCGGGGTCACCCCAGATGCCGCGGAGCATCCCGGGCCATGGACGCGTCAGGGTGAGGTACCCCCCACCCCGCTCGACCCGCGCCCCGGCATCGTCGACCAGCTCGGCCGTCACGCCGGGGAGCGGGAACGTGGCCGAGCCGGGCTTGGTGGTCGTGGCGCCGGGGAGTGGGCTGATCATGATCCCACCGGTCTCGGTCTGCCACCAGGTGTCGACGATCGGGCACCGCCCGCCGCCGATGTGCTCCTGGTACCACATCCACGCCTCGGGGTTGATCGGCTCGCCGACCGAGCCGAGGAGCCGCAGCGACGTGAGGTCGTGACGCTCGGGTTCGGCGACACCCCACTTCATGAACGTCCTGATCGCCGTCGGCGCGGTGTACAGGATCGTGACGCCGTACTTCTCGACGATCGCCCACAGCCGGTCGTTGCCGGGGAAGTTCGGCACGCCCTCGTACATCACCTGGGTGGCGCCGTTGGCGAGCGGGCCGTAGACGATGTAGCTGTGGCCGGTGACCCAGCCGACGTCGGCGGTGCACCAGAAGATGTCGGTGTCGGGATGCAGGTCGAACACGTACTTGTGCGTATACGCGACGTGGGTGAGGTAGCCACCCGACGTGTGCATGATGCCCTTCGGCTTGCCGGTGGTACCGCTCGTGTACAGCAGGAACAGCAGCTGCTCGGATACCATCGGCTCGGCCAGGCAGTTCGGGTCGGCGCCCTCCATCAGCTCGTGGTACCAGTGATCCCGCCCGTCGACCATGGTCAC
>DATMDV010000146.1:0-15561 GCA_035557475.1 Ilumatobacteraceae bacterium | reverse complement strand
CATCCGCGCGGCGAAGGTCTGGCGCACATCGACCTCCGGGGACTGTCGCCCGCCCAGATCGAGCGGCTGGCGCTGTTGCACGAGCGAGCCGACAGCGCGTACGGCAAGGTCCAGCTCCGGGTCGTCTTCACCGAGGACCTGCAGCGCTCGGAGCAGCTGCTCAACCACGGTCTGCACGGCTACCTCGTCGCCGACGCGCACCGCAGCCCTGGGTTCCGGAGCTACAAGCGGATGACCGAGCGCATCCGGCGACGCGACATCGCCGATCGGCGTGAGCTGGCGCGGGACCTGGCGCTGATGGCCCGTTCCACTCCGCAACTGGTCAAGCTCGCCCTCGATCGGGCGCGTGGCCGCAGCGAGCCGACCGAGTTCGTGGTGATCGACCAACTCGAACACGAGCCGGATCCCGAGAGCCGCCTGACGATCATCCCTCGCGACACCGACCGGTACGGCCTGCCCCGTCTTCGCCTCGACTGGCGTATCGGCGACTCGACCCGACGATCCCACCACCGGATGCACGAGTTGTTCCGTGACGCGCTGGTCCGCGCCGGGATCACGACCTTCCACAGCGACGTCCTCGACCACCCGGACGCCGAGCACGAGCTGTTGGACATGAAGCACCCGTCCGGTACGACGAGGATGAGCTCCTCACCGCGGACCGGGGTCGTCGACGCCGACTGTCGCGTCCACGGGACCGACAACCTCTACGTCGTCGGAAGCTCGGTGTTCCCGACCAGCGGCCATTTCAACCCGACCCTGATGATCGTTGCGCTGGCCGCTCGGCTCGCCGACCACCTCGCTCGCCCGGCGGCGTGACCGACCGCCCGGCCTTCAGATGCCGAGCAGCTCTTTCAGGCGCTCGCCGCTGCCCAGTTCGACGGCCACGCCCTCGTAGTACGCCAGGTTGTAGATCGCGCTCAACGCGTACTGCTCGACCGCGTCGAGCCGGGCCCGGCGGGCGACGCCGGCGACCGAGCTCAGCATGCGGTCGATGGCGCGGTGCAGGCGCGGGCGAGGAACGCCGATGTGCGTGAGGGCGCGCACGATCGGGTGCCGGCTGTCGAACTGGTCCTTGATGAGCGCGAACATCCAAGACTGACCACGATCACGCCCGAAGATGATGTCGTTGCGCCCGTAGACGTAGGCGTTGGTTCGCCAGGACGCATAACTCCGCTCGGCGTAGTGGTAGCCGACCGCCTCTTCGACGAACGCAAACGTGAGCCCTCGGTCGGCAAGTCGATAGGCGAGCTCGACGTCTTCGGCGCGTCGGAACGTCTCGTCGAACCCACCGGCGGCGATCAGGTGGCGCCGGCGGACTGCCGCGTTGGCCGTGTAGAACTGCCGCGCCGAGATCTCCAGCACGCCGGAGCGAACCATGTCGTACTGCTTCTCGAGCATCCGCTGCTCCCACGACACCCACGGGCTGAGCCCGCCGTCGGGCGGCGTGAGCATCGGTCCGATCGAGATGAGCTCGCCACCGAGGGTCTCGTGGGCCGAGAGATGGGCCGCGATGAGGCCGGGCGCCGGAACGATGTCGTCGTCGACGAACACGATCAGATCGCCTCGTGCGGCCTCGACACCGCGGTTGCGGGCGGCGGCCGGCCCGGAGTTCTCCTGGGCCAGCGCCACCACGGGGAGCGGCGTCTCGCCGCCGAGCAGGTACTCCGTTGTGCCATCGGTCGATCCGTCGGAGATCACGATCGTTTCGAACCGGTGGCCCGGCAGCCGCTGTTCGGCGAGACCGAGCAGCGTTCGGTGCAGCTGGTCCCGGCGGTTGAACGTCGGCACCACGACGCTCACCGTCGGAACAGTGTCGTCGAGTACGTCTCCAGGGCCCGTCATCCGGTCGCCGCCATGGTCACGGGATCCGAGTGTGGCACGCGAAATACCTCGATCGGCCAGCACATCACGTTCCCGGATAGGATTCGCGGATCCTGGTCGACGTCGGTGAGCTCCCGGACGGAGCGAGGATCAATGCGAATGTGTGCATCATCGGCGGCGGACCCGCCGGGCTGAGCATCGCCCGACACCTCGACGGCAGCGCCCATCGCGTGGTCGTGTTGGAGCGCGGGCACGGGCCGGGCAGGCCCCTCGGTGTCCGCAGCGGTGACGTCGCGATCGGCCAAAGCGATCTCGCCCCACCTCCGACGCCGCCACCGCGGTTCGGCGGCGCGGCGAACGAGTGGATCGTGCGCCTGCCCTGGCATCGACGCGGTGTCCGGATGCTGCCGCTGTCGCCGATCGACTTCGAAGCACGCCCGTGGCTCCCCCACAGCGGCTGGCCGTTCGACCTGGATCATCTCAACCGTCACTACGCCGCCGCCCACGAGCTCTTGGATCTCGGCGCCTTCGACTACGAGCTCGCCGGCTGGGAGAACCTCCGCAGTCCACGGCTCGCGCTCGAAGCGTCAGGTCTCACGACGGCCATCGAGCGATTCGCTCGCGCCGACATCTTCACGTCGAGCATCTGGACCCAACTGCAGCGCTCGCGGAACGTCGAAGTCCACCTCGACGCCAACGTTGGCGCGTTGAGCGGCAAGGACGGACGCGTCGAGCTGGCCGAGATCGACCATGGCCGGCGAGCGCGACTCACCGTGGCGGCCGATGTCTTCGTCCTCGCCGCGAGTGGGTTCGAGAACCCACGGTTGTTGCTCGCGTCGAACGACGGACGCGGGATCGGCAACGAGCACGACGTCGTCGGGCGCTATCACATGGACCACGTGCGGATGATCAGTGGCACGCTCACGCCGAGCGATCCGCGGTCGTTCGAGGGCATGTCGCTGTACGACATCCAAGCTCGCAACGGAGCGTGGCGGATGGGCAAGCTGGTGCCGACGGTGAGTTCGATGCACGCCGCAAACCTGCTCAACAGCGGGGCGATGCTGCTCCCGAAGTTGTCCGCCGCGAGCCGGACGACCGTCAGCCGCGCCGGCGCCGCGTTGCGTGCCGTCCGGTCCGGGCACCGACCGGACGATCTGCCCGCTGCCCGGGACGTGGCTCGCACGGTGGCGCGGCTCGCCAGCACGGCCGTCGAGATGGCGGTGCGTCAGCGTCGGTTCCCCCCACGCACGGATGCGGGTTGGTCGCAGCTTCGTGGGAACGGACGCCGGTGGGCGACGTTCGACGTCGAGCACCAGCTCGAGCAGGTTCCCGATCCGTCGAACCGCATCCGGCTCGACGATCGAACGGACGAGCTCGGTCGTCGCCGAGCCGTCCTCGACTGGACGTGGAGCGAGCACGAGTTGCGCAACATCCGCGCCACTCAGCAGCTGTTCGAGCGCGGGTTCGCGCGCAGCGGCATCGGGCGGTTCGAGCCACAGCAGTGGGACGACGTGCCCGTGCTGACGACGCCAGGTGGGGCGTACCACCCGATGGGCGGCACGCGGATGCACGCTGACCCGCAGCGCGGCGTCGTGGGCGCGACGGCGCAGGTCCACGGCTGGCCGAACCTGTTCGTCGCCGGGAGCTCGGTGTTCCCGACCGGTGGGTACGCGAACCCGACGCTCACCGTGATCGCGCTCGCCCTTCGCCTGGCAGCCGAAATCGAGCGACAGCTCTCGCCGGTGCGGGTCGCGAGCACTTGACCGGCTCAGTCGCCGAGGAGTTGGGCGGAATCGCGACGATCCGACGCTCGGCCGGACGTGTTCGCCTCGTACATCAACGCCTGGCGATCGAGCGGTGTGCGCAAGCCGTCGATCACGCCGCGCACGAGCATGTACGGGCGCCGCAGCCCCCGCGGGCGGCGGCCCCCCAGCAGATCGCCAACGGGACCGACCACGCCGAAGCGCCACAACCATGATCCGAGGAACGTCATCACCCACAGCCGGCCCGTGCGGATGTACTTGGCGACGCCCCCACCGACGCCGTAGAGGTCCCTGGCGACCAGTTCCCGGAACTCGTCGAGGTTCCGGAAGCCGTCGTGGACGACGGTGACATCGCACGTGTGATAAGTCGCCCAACCGCGGAGAAGTCCTCGCCAACTGAGGTCGTTGTCCTCGAGCGATCCGAACCGACCACCCGCTCCGAGCAACCCGTCGAAGCCGCCGAGCTCGTCGAACGCCGTCCGACGCACGGCCATGCCCGCACCGAGGCAGAGCCCGCCGCGGCCCGCCCGCCACGCCTCGCGAACCGTCGTCAGCTTCCGGTTGGCCTCGAAGATCACGTGCGGCGTGTAGCCCGGTTCGTCGACCGGCACGGGGCGCACCGAGCAGAACACCACACCCACCTCGGGGTCGTCTCGCATCGGAGCGGTGATCGCGCGCATCCACTCGGGTGGAACGATGCAGTCGTCGTCGGTGATGACGAGGTAGGGCGCTGTCGTCAATGAGATGCCGAGGTTCCGCGCCCGGCTCAACCCCGTCGCGGTGGATCGGACGTACGAGAGGCGGGGATCGCCGCGGAAGGGCAGGAACGCCGTCTCCGTCGCGTCATCGACGCTCTGGTCGACGACGACGAGCTCGAAGTCGTCGAGGTCGCTCGCCATGATCGAGTCGAGCAACGGCACGATCTTGGCACCGCGGTCCCTGGTCGCCACGATGACCGCGCACGACGGGGCTCCCGGCGACTCCGTCATCGGCCAAAGCGCTTCGCCAGCTGGTTGAAGACCGGACCGGGCAGTTCGGGGGCGAGCTCGATCGTGCACGTGCGGGCGAGGATCTCGAGCGTCTTGGCGCACGACTCGTCGTCGTGCTTGACATCGCGATCGGCCCACGCGTACGGGTCGAGACGGGGGTGCTGCGGATGCCTCGACAGGATCGGCTGCCAGTTCGTGTACACGTGGCGCCCGGTGTCGAACAGGCGCCGTGCGCCCTTGGTGCGTCCGAACGCGATCGCCTCGGCCGGATCGTCGAACGAGATCGCGAATCCCACCGCCTCGGATGGATCGTGATGCGGCACGACGTGGAAGTCGAGACCCCGAATCGCTTGCAGCCGCTCGAGAACCATCGACCGGCGCTTCTTGCGGAGTTCGAGCTGGGCGTCGAGCCGGCGCAGCTGCGGCCGCATGATCGCCGCCGACAACTCCGGCATGCGGGCGTTGATGCCGACGAAGACGGGCTCGTCGCTCTCGAACCGCTCGGCTCGTTCGTAGCTGCCGACGTCGTGATACATGCCGGCCCGGGCATGGAGGCGAGCCGAATCGGTGAGGACCGCACCGCCCTCACCGCATTTGATGTTCTTCTGCTGGTTGAAGCTCAACGCCCCGGCATGTCCGATCGACCCGACGCGCTTGCCCTGGTACCGCACACCGATGGCCTGACACGCATCCTCGATGACGACGAGTTGGTGTTCGTCGGCGATCGCCATGATCGCCGTCATGTCGCACACGAGATTGAGCATGTGCACCGGCATGATGGCCTTGGTGGCCGGTGTGAGCTTGCGCTTGATGTCGATCGGGTCGATCATCAGGCTCTCGTCGATGTCGACGAGGACGGGGACTGCACCGACTGCGAGCGGCGCGGCCGCCGTCGACACCCACGTGTACGCCGGCACCAGCACCTCGTCGCCCGGCCCGATGCCGGCGCCGACGAGCGCACAGATGAGCGCGCTCGTACCGCTGTTGACGGCGAGCGCGTGGGTGGTCTCCATCGATGTGGCGAGCTCACGCTCGAAGCGCGTCGTCTCGGACACACGCGACGTGTGGTATCGGGCAAGGTCGCCCCTGGCGAGGACGCGGACCGCCGCAGCGATCTCACGGGGTCCGATGGACAGCATGAATTTCTCCTCGAATCACTTGGGCTGCAACCAGCCGTTGGGGAATGGTGTCGATCATCACGCCAGCCCTGCACCACGGAGCGCCAAGGCGACGAGGCGCCGGGCATTCGTGCCGGCGTCGAACTCGAGCTCGGCGCGTCGACGAGCAGCTGCACCGAACTCCTTACGCATTGCGGGATCGTCGGCGAGGACGCGGAGGTGGTCGACGAGGGCGTCGACATCACCGGGCGCCATCGAGAAGCCAGTGACGCCGTCGACCACGAGGTCGCCGAGGCCACCGACGGACGTCACGATCACCGGCAGGCCGGCCGCGGCGGCCTCGACGGCGGCGATCCCGAACATCTCGAACGCGCTGGGAAGGACGAACACGTCACTCGTACGGAACAGTTCGCGGAGCAGCGAGTCGTTCGGCGACAGGCCCTGGTACACCTCGACGCCGGGACGCACCGCGATGTCGGTTCGTGTCACCAGGCGAAGCACGGCACTCCCCGGTGGGAGCGCGTCGAACGCCTTCAGGAGGATCTGGCCGCCCTTTCGATCGAAGTCGGCGCCTACGAAGAGGATCTTCATCGGTCCGTCCCCGGCGTGGTCGGCCGGCTGCCACGCCGACGCGTCGACGCCGGGAGGGATCACCTCGATTCGGCTCGGGTCGACGCCGTAGTCGTCGATCAAGGACTCCCGCACCCACTTGCTCCACGGTGCGAGGCCAGCCGCGTTGCGGAGCGCGTGGCGGTTGTACCGGTCCTTCGCCCAACCGGTCGGCCCGGAATCTGCCCGATGTGCATAGCCGTGCGCCATCGAGTCCTTCAGGCGGGGGGTGTCGTCCATGCAGAGCACGTACGGCATCCGACGGGCACGCCGTCCTCCGAGTACCGCAGGGACCTGCGAGTTGAACACGCAGGCGTCGACCTCGACGTCGAACAGGCGGCTCCGCACCTCCGACCGCCCCCGAGCCGCGGCGCGGAGGCCTTCGACAGGGATTCGCTCCCACCATCTCGAAGTGCGCTCGTACCGAACCGGGATCCAGTGCGTCTCCAACGTGGGCTCGTCGCCGAGTGCCGCGCGCAGGTTGTCGGCGTAGGTGCGGTGGCCCAGGTGCTGCTCCATCACGAACGCGAGACGCCTGACGGGCGTGGTCCCGCGTTCGGTCGCCGTCACGCGCGCCCACGTACCGTCGTGTGGGTCGTCCGCACCGCCGTGCGCGTCGATCACCGAACGAGTATACGCGACGAAACTGGACAAACGCTGGGGCTTCGTCCTCGTTGAATAACGCGACGCGACGGCGAGTCGGTTCGTTAGCCTTGCCTCGGTGGCGAACTGTGGCGGTACAGCCGCGTGCCGAGCGGCATGCCGTGGCGCGTCTCCCGCACGCCTCCCGTCGCGGCCACTCCGCGACCGAGCTTGGGCGGTCGCATGAGCGTCATCGCCCGCAACATGATCTCGCTGCTGGCGTCCCAGGTCGCAGCGTGGGTCGTCAGCGCCGTGATGCTGTATGCCGCGCCCAACTACCTCGGCGCCGTCGATCTCGGCCACTACGAGTTCGTGCTCACGTACACGGCGTTCTTCACGCTCGTCGGATTGCTCGGGACCAACTCGTACCTCGTCAAGACGACCGCCCGCGACCACGCTCTCGTCGGCCCCCTCGTCCTCAACGGGGTGATGTTGAAGTTGGCGATGAGCGCCGCGCTGAGCATCGTGGCATTCGGGCTCGGGGTGGCGCTCGGGTTCGAACGCGAGGAGTTCCTGCTGCTCGGCGCGGCATGCCTGGTGATGACGCTGAAGCTCATCAACGACGTGCTGGTCGCCGGCCTGAACGGGATGGAACGGATGGCGCGCCCGGCGATGTGGGGCGTCGTGGCGCAGTACGTCGGCGCCGGCCTCGGTCTGATCGTGATCGGCCTCGACCAGGGCCTCGTCGCCTACGCGTACGCATTGGTACCGGCCCTCGCGATCCCGATCGTCGCCAACCTGCTCAGCCTGCGTCCGAACTTGCGCGACGGCGGATCGAAGATCGACCTGCAGATGTGGAAGACGATCGCGATCGGTGGCCTGCCGTTCCTGGCCTGGGCGGCGATCCTCTTCGTCTACGGCAGTGTCGACGTCGTCATGCTCCGCCCTCTCACGGGCAGTGCAACCGTCGGCTGGTACGCGCTGGCGCTGAAATGGATCGCGCTCCCCGTGCTCATCGCCGGCACCGTGCTCACCGCCCTGTTCCCCGCCCTGTCCGCGAGCGTGTTCTCCGACCGCGAACGCTTCTCGCGGGTGGCGAACAAGGCGCTGATGCTCGTCACGTTCGTCGGGCTCCCGGTCGCGGCAGGCATCGCGATCGTCGCCGAGGACATGTTCGACCTGCTGTACGGAGACAAGTTCGACAACTCCGTCATCCTGGTGCAGATCATCGCCTTCCACATCCCGGTGGTGGCGATCGACATGATCCTCGGCATGATCCTGTTCGCCAGCGACCAGCAACGGAAGTGGGTGCTCGTCGGCTGCACCGCCGCCGTGCTCAACCCGATCCTCAACGCCTTCGCCATCCCGTTCACCCGCGATCATTTCGACAACGGCGCGATCGGCGCCGCGATCACCACCATCGCCACCGAGACGGTGATGATGTTCGGCGGGTTCTACCTTCGCCCGACCGGCGTGCTCGACCGGTGGACTGCCGGCTATATGCTTCGCTGCGTTGGTGCAACGGTCCCGATGGTCGTCGTCGTGCTGGCGCTCGGCGATCTCCCTCTTCCCGTCAAGATCGTCGTCGGCGTCGTGGTGTTCGCGGCATCGTCGGTCCTGTTCCGCACCGCCTCGCGCAGCAACCTCGGCGAGCTCACGGACCAGGTGTTCGAGTCGATCAGAGCCCGCGGCCGCACGAATTCCCGCACCACACCGGAGTGAATGAGATGTCGACACCGAGCCCTGCCCAGAACGCCGTCCACGTGTCAGCGGTCATCTGCACGCGGAACCGCCCCGACAAGATCGGTCAAGCGGTCGCCAGCGTGCTGGCGAACGTCTACCCCAACTTCGAGCTCACGGTGATCGACCAGAGCACGACCGATGCGACCGAGGTGGCGATTCGCGACCTGCTCGACACCGATCCCCGCCTGCACTACGTCCACAGCGACGAGCCCGGGCTGTCGCGTGCATACAACAACGGCATCGGCCGCACGACCGGCGAGATCATCGCCTTCACCGACGACGACTGCGTCGTGCCAACGGACTGGATCAGCACCATCGCCGCGGCATTCGAGTCGGAGCCTGACGGCGACCTGCTCTACGGCCAGGTGGTCCCCCTCCACCTCGACGCCGAATCAGGCCTGACGCCATCGCTGCCGATCACGGCACCGACGCGGCTGAGCCGCAAGGACGGGTTCCGGGTGTTCGGCATGGGTGCGAACTTCGCGGCCCGCCGAAGGCTGTTCACGCGAGTCGGCGAGTTCGACGTGATCCTCGGCGGCGGCGGGCCACTGAAGTCATCCCAGGACTACGACCTCGCGTATCGCACGTATCGCGCCGGAAGTGTGATCCTGCTCCGCCCCGAGGTCACGCTGCGCCACGACGGACGGCGCGAGGCCGAGGACTGGCCGGCGCTGCTGACGGCGTACGGAATCGGCGACGGCGCGTTCTATGCCAAACACGTGCGTTGCCGCGATCCCTACGCGTTGTGGTTGCTCACTCGGCGGCTGGTCGACGCCTTCGCCCGCGTGATCGTCCGCGCTGTGCGTCGCCGCCGGCTCGGCGGCGGCCAGTACGCGCGGGGCATGCTCGTCGGCATCCGCGACAGTTTCAAGTTCGGCGTCGACCGCCAGACCCGGCTGTACCGAGAGAAATCGAAAGGCGACCGATGACCGGTCAGATCACCATCCTGGGTGCCGGTCCCACTGGGCTCGGCACGGCGTACCGCCTCGCCGAGATGGGTCACGACCAGTGGGACATCTACGAGCGCGACGACCACGTCGGTGGGCTGGCGTCGAGTTACACCGACGAGCACGGCTTCATCTGGGACCACGGCGGACACGTGATGTTCAGCCACTACACCTACTTCGACGATCTGGTCGAGAAGATGCTGCGCGGCGACTACGACCAGCACATGCGCGAGGCGTGGGTGTGGATGTGCGGGCGGTTCGTGCCGTACCCGTTCCAGAACAACATCCACCGCCTGCCGTCCGACGTGTTCCTCGAGTGTGTCATGGGGATCATCGAGTCGCAGAAGACGACGCTGCCGCGCGAGCACTTCGCGCAGTGGATCAACGCGATCTTCGGCGATGGCATCGCGCGTCATTTCATGCTGCCGTACAACTTCAAGGTGTGGGCGCACCCGCTCGAGATGATGTCGACGTCGTGGCAGGGCGATCGGGTGCCCGACGTGAACGTGGAACGGATCCTGCAGAACCTGCTCGCCGACCGCGACGACGTGTCATGGGGGCCGAACAACATGTTCAAGTTCCCGCTGCTCGGCACCGGGATGCTCTACGACCGGATGGCGGAAGCGTTGCCGAAGGAGGTCAACCTCGAACGACGGGCCGTCGAAATCGATGTCTCCGCCAAGGTGGTGACGTTCGCCGACGGATCCACCGCCGGGTACGACAAGCTCGTCACCACGATGCCGCTCAAGGAGCTGGTGAAGTGCATTCCCGACTGCCCACCGGAGGTCGTCGAGGCCGTCGGTGACCTGCACCACACGTCCGGGCTCTTCGTCGGCATCGGCGTCGCCGAGTCGTGCGACAGCACCAAGTGCTGGATGTACTTCCCGGAGTCGAACTCGCCGTTCTACCGGGTCACCTACCTGTCGAACTACTCGCCCCAGGTCACGCCCGGACCGGACCACTTCTCGTTGCTCGCCGAGGTGTCGGCGTCGCCGTACAAGCACGAGAACGCCGACGACGTGATCGAGCGGACCATCCAGGGGATGGTGGCGAGCGAGCTGCTCACGCCCGCCCAGGCGGCCGACAAGATCGTCAGCAAGCAGCTCTTACAAGTTCCGTACTCGTACCCGGTGCCGACGATCGGACGCGATCGTGCCCTGTCGGTCATCCAGCCCTGGCTGATGTCGCACGACATCTACTCGCGCGGTCGGTTCGGTGCGTGGCGGTACGAGATCGGCAACACCGACCACTCGGTCATGATGGGTGTCGAGCTCGCCGACCACCTCGTCAACGGGCTTCCCGAGACCACCTGGGCGTTGCTCCCGGGTGAGGAGGCGCGTGCGACGATCTCGTGAGCGCGTCGGCCGTTGGCGACGACGATGCGTCGTCGCCGGCGTCGTGGTGGTGCTGGCGTCGACCGGGTGCGGATCGGACCCGTCGGCCACTTCGACCCCGTCGACATCGTCGGGCACGCCGGCCGAGTCGCCGCCGCCGACGAGCACCGTCGGCGTTCCCGACGGCACGCCACCGGGCGACGGCGTGCGGTGCGTGCTCCGCCTCCACGGCAAGGGCGGCACCGGCGGCGAGACGTTCGAAGCCGACGGGTTCACCGAGGTCTCCCCGACCGGCAACGCCGACGGATGGGGCGCACGGCAGTGGCTGTACTTCCCCGACGACGCGTACGTCGAGGCGCGCGACATCGTGGCCACCGCAGCCACCGAGGCGGGGTGCACCAGGCTCGTGGTCAACGGGTTCTCGAACGGGGCCGCGTTCGCCGCCAAGCTGTGGTGCCGCGGCGAGACGTTCGACGGCCGCTTGGCCGGCGTCGTCATCGACGATCCGGTTCCCGACAACGGCGTCGCCGAATGCAGCCCGCCGACCGACGTTGCCGGCGCGCTGTATTGGACGGGCGGGTTGGAATCGGACGCCCAGCCCGACGCCGACTGCGCCCTGATCGACTGGACGTGCGAGGGCGGCACGACGGTCGGGATCGAGGCCTACGCCGCATCGCTCGGTCTCGACATCCAGCCGAGCCCGTTCACCGAGCACGAGTGGTACGTCGACGCGCCCGAGATCGGCGCCTGGATCGCGAGCTGAGCCGTGCCGCCGGAGCCCGGCGGAGCGCGAGACGACCGCCGGTCGTGGCACACTGCGGGGCGTGCCGTGGTTGGTGAGCGACGCCCGGGTGTTCGCGTCGGCGGACGTGGCGTCGAACCGTTCCGCACGGCGCAACGGCCTGCTCGGACGCGACGGCTTCGAGGGTGCACTGGTGCTCCGCCCGTGTCGATGGGTGCACACGATCGGGCTCCGATTCCCGCTCGACGTCGCCTATCTCGACGACGACGGGGTGGTCCTGAAGGCGGCCCGGATGCGACAACGTCGAGTGGGGATGCCGGTCTGGAACGCGCGGACGGTCATCGAGGCCGAAGCCGGGGCGTTCGAACGGTGGGGACTCCAAGTCGGTGACGTCATCGAGGTTCGGGACGACGACGCGTGACCGGGGCCGGCCCCACGCTTCACCTCGTCGCAACTCCGATCGGCAACCTCGGCGACCTGCCCCCACGCGCGATCGACGTCCTCCGGGACGTGGCGCTGGTGTGCTGCGAGGACAGCAGGCGGACGGGCAGGCTGCTGCAGCACGCCGGTGTGAAAGCCGCCCGCCTCGCGGTGTGCAACGAGCACACCGAGCTGAGCCGCATCGCAGACGTGCTCGACACGCTGTCCCGTGGCGACGATGTCGCGCTCGTCACCGACGCCGGAACGCCGGGCATCTCCGACCCCGGTGAACGGCTCGTGCGGGCCGCGCTCGATGCCGGCTTCCGCGTGTCGGCCGTGCCGGGTCCGGTCGCCGCGGTGACGGCGCTCGTGATCTCCGGACTCCCGACGTCGCGCTACGTGTTCGAGGGCTTCATCCCGCGCTCCGGCAAGGAGCGCACGAACCGGCTCGCCGAGATCGCGGCCGAACCGCGAACCGTCGTGATCTACGAGGCACCCCATCGCATCCAACGCACGTTGCGCGACCTCGCCGGCGCGTGTGGGGACGACCGGCAGATCACGATCGCCCGGGAGCTCACGAAGCTCTACGAGGAGGTCACCCGCGCCACGCTCGGCACGATCGACGTCGGCGAGCCGCGCGGCGAGTACGTGATCGTCCTCGCCGGGTCCTCGAGCACAACCGAGCCGCCCGACGACGACACGATCCGGAGTGCGCTGCGGGCCCACATCGACGCCGGGGCGACCAGGCGGGATGCCGCGACTGCGGTAGCGGGTCAGTTGGGTGTGCCCAAACGCACTGCGTACGCGCTCGCGACCGGCATGTCACGCGCCGGTACCCTCACGGGCGAGGTCAGCGAGCACGGGACCTGAACGGGCACACGGAGGATTCGAGGTGAGTGAGTACGTCGGCGTCGCGAGCTCGGGACCGAGCGCCGCGTTCTTCGACCTCGACCGCACACTGATCTCCGGGTCGTCGGCGTTCACATTGGCGATCGCCGGACGCAGCGCCGGGTTGATCCCCACCCAGGAGCTCGTGCGCGACACGCTCGGCGCGGTCCTGTTCAAGTTGCGCGGTGCCAGCGACGGCACAACCGACGAGATCCGCGACCGGGTGCTCGGGTTCGTGAAGGGCAAGCGTCAGGACGACCTCGTGAAGCTCAACGAGCGCGTGCTCCCGACCCTGCTCGGCAAGATCCGCCCCGAGGCCCGACGACTGCTCGACCTCCACCGCGACGGCGGGCGCGCCACCTACATCGTGTCGGCCGCACCGCACGAGATCGTCGAGCCGCTCGCCCACGCGCTCGGAATGACCGGGGGCATCGGTACCCGCGGTCAGGTGGTCGACGGGATGTACAACGGTGCCCTCGAGGGTCCGTTCTGCTACGGCGCCGGCAAGGTCGAAGCGATCCGCGAGCTCGCCAGGTGGGAGGGCCTCGACCTGGCCCAGTGCTACGCCTACAGCGACTCCGCCAGCGACCTGCCGATGCTGCAGGCCGTCGGTCATCCCGTCGTCGTCAACCCCGACGGCCGTCTCGAACGCCACGCCCGGCGCAACGGTTGGCCGGTCGTGCACTTCAGCCAACGCACCAAGCAGGTGATCCGGCGCACCGCGGCCGGGGTGGCGACCACCGCGATCGGCGGTGCGGCGTTCGTCGCCGGCGCCCGGGTCGGCGCCAGGCGACGGTCGCGGTTCATCCCCTGGGTGTGACGGGGTCGGATGTGACGTCGCGCGGCGTGAGTGCGAGCTGGCGGCTCTGCGCCACGAGCACGTCACGGGAGTCCCACATCTCGGCATCCTCTTCGAGCAACCCGCCCTGGATGAAGCGACTCCGGTAGATGCATCGCAAGGGACCCGGCGACGGGACCCCCCGGACGTGCACGGTCAGCTCGAGCGTCGGGACCCACCCGACCGGCAGGCCGGTGTTGAACACCGGCGGCGGGAACGCGTCGGCCACGAAGAGCAGGGCGACGGCGTCGATCGGCTGGGTGTCGGAGAACGCGAACCAGCCCGCGATCTCGGCGCGCCCGGTCGGCACGCCCAGCCGGAATCCCTCGTCGCCCGGACGTAGCCGGACGGCGAGCCGGTCGAACAGGGCCGGGGCGAAGTCGTCGGAGGGCGACCTCGGGATCACACAGTCGTCGAACGGCGGAAGCTCGGGCGGGGCGCCGGTGACCAATGTCGGACCGTCCCCCTGCTGATCGAACGTCTGGTGCCCGAACGTGCCGAGCACGCGCATGACGTCGCGTCCGTCCTGGCGCAACGTCGCGTTCGCCGTCGCCAGTCGCCGACCGTCGCGCACCGTCTCGACATCGACCGTGCCCGGCCCGCTCGGAGCCGGCGCGAGGAAGTGGGCGGTCACGGTGAGCGGCGGACGACCGACGTGGTCGGCCATCGCCCGACCGCAGATCGCCATGAGGAACCCGCCGTTGGCGTTGCCGCCGATGTCCCATCCGTGCGTGACGGTGGCCGAGTACGAGCCACCGCCGAGGTCGCGCACCGCCGTCGCCAGGTCGAACTCGCCCTTCATCACGGGAAGGCTAAGGCCATCACCGGCAGGCTAAAGAGCCGACGATCGGTAGCGTGCCTCCGGTGAGTCGGTTCTACGTCACGACCCCGATCTACTACGTGAACGCCGAGCCCCACCTCGGACACGCCTACACCACCATCGTCGGTGATGCGTTGACGCGCTGGCACCGCCTGCTCGGCGACGACGTCAAGTTCCTCACCGGCACCGACGAGCACGGGCTCAAGATCCAGCAGGCTGCCGAGGCCGCCGACACGTCGCCGCAGGCGTTCGCCGACGGCATCGCGCCCAAGTTCGTCGAGGCCTGGCGGCGCCTCGAGATCGCCAACGACGACTTCATCCGCACCACCGAGCCGAGGCACAAGCGAGCCGTCGTCGAACTGCTGCAGCGCTGCTACGACGCGGGCGACATCGAGCTCGACCTGTACAGCGGCAAGTACTGCGTGTCGTGCGAGGAGTACTACACCGACGACGAGTTGATCGACGGCGAGCTGTGCCCGATCCACAAGCGGCCGGTCGATCACTTCGAGGAGGAGAACTACTTCTTCCGCCTGTCGCGGTTCCAGGACCGCCTCCTCGACTGGTATGCCGCGCATCCCGGAGCGATCGTGCCGGAGTTCCGCGGCAACGAGGCGATCGGGCTCATCCGCTCGGGACTGCGCGACTTCTCGGTCAGCCGCACCAGCCTCACGTGGGGCATCCCGCTGCCGTGGGACCCGAGCCACGTCACCTACGTCTGGTTCGACGCCCTCACCAACTACCTGTCGGCCGTCGGCTTCGGCACCGACCAGCAACAGTTCAACGAGTGGTGGCCGGTCGACTACCACCTCATCGGCAAGGACATCCTTCGGTTCCACTGCGTGTACTGGCCGGCGATGCTGCTGGCCGCCGGGCTCACCCCGCCCAAGCGCATCAGCGTGCACGGCTTCCTCCTGGTGGGCGGCGAGAAGATGAGCAAGACACGGCTC
>DATMDV010000145.1:0-13537 GCA_035557475.1 Ilumatobacteraceae bacterium | reverse complement strand
GCCTCACGTGGGACGCGACATGCGGGGAGAGCCGGGACCGCTCTTCGCTGGACCTGCCCGGTGTGCAGGAGGAGCTCCTCCGCGCCGTGCTCGCAACCGGCACCCCGGTGGTGCTCGTGCTGGTCGCGGGCCGTCCGTGCGGCAGCGTCGACGCCCACGAACGCTGCGCCGCGGTCGTCGGCGCGTGGATTCCGGGCGACGAGGGCGCGGCGGCGATCACCGATGTGCTCAGCGGCGCCGTGAACCCCGGCGGCAAGCTCCCTGTGTCGTTCCCACGCACCGCCGGCCACATCCCCGTCTACTACCGACAGAAGCGGTCCGGCGGCCGCTCGCACTGGAAGGGCGACTACGTCGACGCGGCCGTCAGCCCGATGTATCCGTTCGGCCATGGCCTCTCGTACACGTCGTTCGAGCTGACCGCATCCAACCCCGCGCCCGCGACCATCGGCCACGATGGCGAGGTCACGGTCACCGCGACGTTGACCAACACCGGATCGCGCGACGGCGACGAGGTGGTGCAGCTCTACACGCGTGACCCGAGAGCGTCGGTGACACGACCGGTCCTCGAGCTGAAGGCATTCGCACGGGTGTCGGTTGCCGCCGGCGCACGACGGACCGTGACGTTCACGTTGCACGCCGGTCAACTCGGCTTCTACGACCGACAGCACCGGTACGTGGTCGAGCCGGGCGACATCGAGGTTCACATCGGGACGTCGGTGGCCGAGCTCCACCACGCCGGGACGTTCACGATCGCCACGAGCAATGGCGCGGTCGAGGTCGACAAGGTCTTCGACGCCGAGGTTCGAGTGTCCGCGCCCGACGGCTGACCCCACGCCTCCGTCGGCGTGTTCGGACGCACGGCGAATGAGGCTCGGTGATGCTCGACCGCACGACGACGGCGGCGTCTCGGTCAGTCGGTGGCGTCGCTTGCTGCCGCGTGCTTGTCGCCGGGAAAGACGTCGGTCTCCGAGGGATGCCACACCGGGTGATCACCGGCGGTCTCGACGTTGAAGCCGTAGTCGTACGCCAGCGAGCCGCCGATGGTGCCGCCGAGACCGGTGAGCGCGGCCGCGGCCAGGGTGAGCAGAAGCGCCAAAACCGGTGTTGCCTGCTCGTCCCAGAACGCGAACACGCGAACGGCGATTCCGACGATCACCAAGACGGTGACCGTGATCATCGTCGCCGCGTGGGCGTTCACCGTGCGTCGGGCTTGGGTGCCCTTCTCGGTGGACCGCGCCCAGTCCCAGAAACCGGTCAGGGCGGCGAACACCGACACGATCGCGCCGCCGATGAGGGTGAACGACGCGGCGCGGTAGAAGTCGCGCGCCCAGACCTGGTCGTCGCCGGCCACGAACGAGATGAGATCGAAGGCGGCGGCGAGCACGTACGCCCCGACGGGCACGTCGGTGAGTGGCGGGTGCAACGGTTTGCCGGCCCAGCCGCGCAACCCTTTGAAGGTGCGGCCTCGCAGCGTGAGCGCCGGGCGGAACGAGAACCTGCGCATGGTGGCTCCTCTCCCGGGACGCACGGCGACCCGGATGGGTCCTAGCCTTACCGCATTCGTGTGGGACGTAGCGATCATCCGGCCGCGATCAGCGACCGGCAGTCAGTGACAGGCCGCTGATGGACTGGGGCGGGTGGGCCGTCTTCGGGTTCGTCGCAACGGCTGGTCTGACGGCGGTGATGATCTCGGCCCAGCTCACAGGACGCACCCGGCTGGATCTGGCGCTCATGCTCGGCACGATCACGACCGAGGATCCCGACCGGGCCCGGGTCGCCGGCTTCGTCATCCACCTCGCGTTCGGCCAGGGATTCGCCGTGTTCTACGCGGCCGGCTTCGCCGCCCTCGACCGGTCCGACTGGTGGTTGGGCCTCGTGTTCGGCCTCGCCCACGCCGCCATCGCACTGACGGTGTTGGTGCCGCTGTTGCCGGGAGTGCACCCGCGCATGGCGAGTGAGCGGGCGGGCCCTGATTCGACCGCCGTGCTCGAACCTCCCGGTCTGCTCGCACTCAACTACGGCGCCGCCACCCCGCTTGTCGCGATCGGCGCCCACGCGGTGTACGGCGCGGTGCTCGGGCTGTTCCTCGGAAGCAGCTGATGACCACCTCGTCCGACGTGACGGGGGCGGCGCGCCGGGTACCGATCGGCGACTACGGGCTGATCGGCGACACCCGTTCGGCCGCGCTCGTGGCCCCCGATGGTTCGATCGACTGGTGGTGCGTCCCGCGCTTCGACGACCCGCCCTTGTTCGGCCGCCTCGTCGGCGGTGACGAGGCCGGCTGGTTCTCGCTCGCCCCGGCCGCGGGCGCTCGCCTCGTCGACCGCTCCTACCGGCCGGACACGGTCACGCTCGTCACCACGTGGTCGATCGAAGGCGGCGAGCTCGAGCTCGCCGACAGCCTCGTCGCCGAGGTCGAAGGTCGGTTCTTGCCCGGCACCGTGCTCGTGCGCCGGCTCACGGCTCGCGGACGCACCGTGCGAGCCCGGCTCCATCTGGCGCCCCGCTTCGGCTACACCCGCCAACCAGCGACGCGTACCGACCGTCGAGCGGGCGCACTGGTCTGCGAGCTCGGCGACCTCGCAATCGCGGTCACCTCCGACGGCCCGGTCGTCGAGGCAGAGCAGCCGGTCGACTTCGACGTGAGCCCGGATCGACCGGTGACGATCGCCCTCACGGTCGCCCGCCGCAGCCCGCTGATCGTGGTTCCACCACCGGTGGCCGCCGACGAGGTCGCCCGCGACGAGGGCGACTGGCGCAAGTGGGCCGCCGGGATCCAGATCGCCCGGCACCGCGACGCCGTCGTGCGCAGCCTGATGACGCTGCAGCTGCTGACCTACTCGCCGTCTAGTGCGCCAGTCGCCGCGCCGACCACATCGCTGCCCGAGCGCATCGGTGGCGGACGCAACTGGGACTACCGCTACGCCTGGCCCCGCGACGCGTCGATCGGCATCGCCGCCTTCCTCGCCGCCGACAAACCCGACGAAGCCCGCGCCTTCCTCGCCTGGCTCCTCCACGCCAGCCGCGTCCGACGGCCGCATCTCCCGGTGCTGTTCACGATCGACGGGCGACCCGGACCCCACGAAGTCGAGCTCGACGGCTGGCCCGGCTACGCCGGCAGCCGCCCCGTGCGGATCGGCAACGGCGCCGCCGGCCAGCACCAGCTCGACGGCTACGGATGGGTGATCGACGCCGCCTGGCTCCTCACCGACAGCGGCCACCACCTCTACGGCGAGACCTGGCGAACCATCGCCGGCTTCGCCGACCACGTCGTTGCCACGTGGGCCGAGCCCGACGCCGGGATCTGGGAGAAACGGGCGGCGCCCGCTCACCACGTGCACTCAAAGCTCATGGCGTGGCTGGCCCTCGACCGGGCCATCAGCATCGCCGCCATCCGGGGCGACCGACGCCGGCACCGACGCCAGCGATGGATCACCGCCCGCAACGCACTCGCGAGTGAGGTGCACGACCGCGGGTTCGATCCGGACCAGAACGCCTACACCGGTGCCTACGGCGCGGCGGAGCTCGACGCCGCCGTGCTCGTCCTCCCGTCGCTCGGACTGGAGCCGGCCACCAGCCCGCGCGTCATCGGCACCGTCGAGGCCATCCGCCGTCAGCTCAGCGCGGGCGGCCCGCTCCTCTACCGTTACCCGCCCGGCAGCGACGGGCTCGCCGGCGGCGAAGGGGCGTTCCTGCCGTGCTCGTTCTGGCTCGTCCAGGCGCTGGCACTGACGGGCCGACCCGACGAAGCCGAAGCGCTGCTCGCCCAGCTCCTCCCGCTCGGCGGACCACTCGGCCTGTTCGCCGAGGAGATGGACCCGACCTCGCTCGAACACCTCGGCAACTACCCGCAGGCGCTCACCCATGCCGCCATCGTCCAAGCGGTGCTCGCCCTCCGCGACGCGACGGAGCTGTTCGACTCGTGACGGCGAGGTCACGTTCCCCGCTCAGGTGGGGAGCGTGACCTCCGCCCACTGACCTGGTACTTCTGGCAGCCCGTACGGGATTCGAACCCGTGCCGCCACCTTGAGAGGGTGGTGTCCTAGGCCACTAGACGAACGGGCCGAGTTGCGGTGCGTGACGATAGCAGTGCCGCCGATCAACCGCACCGGGTCACCGGTGCGCGGCGGCGCGCGCCAAGTTGAACTGTTCGACCGGGCTCGACAACATCTGCGCACGAGGGCGAACTGTTCGACCTGGATCGACGGGGCCCCGGGTCGACGGGTGGGTGAGGGGCAGTGGGTGCCGGCGCGGCGACGGTTGGTCGAGCTGGGGAGCAAGGAATCGAACCCTGAATAACAGATCCAGAATCTGCTGTGTTGCCAGTTACACCACTCCCCATGGAGCGCGCGGCCGAGCTCTGACGGCTGGCCGCGATGCGGTCACGGAGTGTATCCGGGTCAGCCCGTCAGGCCACGCAGGCGATCGAACCCCATGATGCGCCCGAACGAGATCCCCGCCGCCTCCTTCAGGTGCCTGGCGAACGACGACGCCCCGGTCACGACGCTCGTGTCCGTCGGCGAGACGTACGCCTCGAGCCCCAGTTCCTCGGCGGTCAGGCGGCTCCGCAACGCATGGAACGGGTCGGTGACGAGCAGCACGCTCCGCAGGCCGCGCGCCTGCAACAGGTCGGCGACGCCTTCGAGCGACTCGTACGTCGACTGGCCCACGTTCTCGAACAGGATCGCCGAGTCCGGCACGCCACGCTCGACGAGGTAGCGGGCCGAGGCCTCCGCCTCGGTGAACCGGTCGGCGGGCTGTTTCCCGCCCGTGACGACGACGATGGGTGCCAACCCGCGTGGCCAGAGTTCGACCACCTGGTCGAGCCGTGCGGCCAGTTGCGGCGACGGCCGGCCGTCGTATTGGGCGGCACCGAGCACCACGATCGCGTCGACCGTTCGGGCCTGGTCGCGACGGCCCGTCGACCACACCTGGTAGAGCGTGACGACGTAGTAGGTCATGACGATCGCCCCGAGGACGACGGCCACGCGAACCGCGATGCCGAAAGGCGTTCGCCGTCTTCGTCGATCGACGAAATCCGCTTCGTGCTCGTGCGACCGCTGGACCTCCGCTGAGTAGGTCACCGGGACCTCGCCGGTCGGAACCTCCCCGTTGGTCATTCGTCCACCATGTCACCGATGCGAGCGCCGAGGCGCCAGCCGAGGTGCGGCCAGCGACTGCGCAGGCTGCTTGCGGTGTGGCCGGGGAACGCAGTCATGGTCATCGGCCCTCGAGACGATCGAGGGCGGCGCGCATCCGCCGCAGCGTCTCGTCGCGTCCCAACTCCTCGAGCGATTCCATCAGCGGCGGGCCAACGGTGCGTCCGGTCACCGCGACACGAACTGGCGCCTGCGCCTTGCCGAGTTTCTGGCCGTAACGTTCGCCGATCTCTTCCAAGGCGGTCTTCAACTCGGCCGCCACGAAATCGACCGCGGCGAAGGCTTCGATCGTGTCGCGCAGCAACGCCCGTGCGAACTCCGAGGACATCGTCTTGTTCCACGAGCCCTCGTCGATCTCGGGCTCGGCGAGGAACAAGAAGTCGACCATCGGCGCGACATCGGTCATCGTGACCACCCGGGTCTGCACATGCTCGGCCATCCGGGCGAACACCGCCCGATCCCAATCCGACGGCAACCATTCGTCGCAGGCGGCGATGAACTCGTCGAGCGGCAGCATCCGGATGTACTCACCGTTGAACGCCGACAGCTTCTTGAGATCGAAGAAGGCCGGCGCGTGGTTGACGTCCTCGAGCCGGAACTCGGCCTCGATGCGCGACCACGGCATGATCTCGGTGTCGCCCGCAGGCGCCCAGCCGAGCGTCATCAGGTAGTTGACCATCGCGTCGGCGAGGTACCCCTCGGCGCGGTACTGCTCGAGGGCCACCTTGTCACGCCGTTTCGAGAGCTTCTTGCGCTGCTCGTTGACGAGCACCGGCACGTGGGCCCAGGTCGGGGGCTCGTGCCCGAGCGCCCGCCACAGCATCTGCTGCTTCGGCGCGTTCGGAAGGTGTTCCTCGGCCCGCACGACATGGGTGATGGCCATCGCCACGTCGTCGACGACGTTGGCGAGCAGGAACATCGGCGTGCCGTTCCCGCGCACCAGCACGAAGTCCTCGATGTGCGCGTTGTCGAACTCGACGTCGCCGCGCACCAGATCGCTGACGACGGTCGTGCCGTCCGGGACGCGGAACCGCAGGACACGACCAGGTCCCGGTTCGAGGCCCCGGTCACGCGAGAAGCCGTCGTAGCCGGGCTTGCCGCTCACCTTGGCACGCACCTGGACCTCGTCGGGCGTCAAGTCGCAGTAGTACGCCACCCCCGACTCGTACAGACGCGTCGCAGCCTCGATGTGGGCGCCGGCGTACGAGCTCTGGAAATACGGCCCCTCGAACGTCGGATCGTCGGTCGAGATCCCGATCCACGCCAACGAGTCGATGATGCCGTCGGTCCACTCCGGGCGGTTGCGCGCCTCGTCGGTGTCTTCGATGCGCAGGACGAACGTGCCGCCGAGCCGGCGGGCGATCGCCCAGTTGTAGAGCGCCGTCCGGGCGCCGCCGACGTGGAAGAAGCCCGTCGGCGACGGGGCGAATCGGAGCCGGGGGTGCACGGGCGCTGGCGGGGCCATGACGCCCCCGACGCTACCGCTCGTGCACCGACGTGAGCCCGAGGTTCCGCAGTTGGCGCAACGCGACCGAGAGGTTCGTGAGATCGAACACCTCGGCCCGCCGGATCTCGGCGAACATCTCGAGCGCCCGCGCGATGGGGCGCTCGTTGGCCGCGATCCACGACTCGGTCGAGCCGCCGGAGCGCCGCATCACGGTGCCGGCCAGCTCGGCGAGCACGGTCATCAAGTCGTCGCGCAGCGCTGACCGGGCCTGCGTTTGCCAGCGGTCGAAACGCGGCAGGGCGCCGATGGCATCCCACAGCCACATCAGATCGAGCCGATCGAACACCTTCCAGTAGGCACTCGCCACAGCGGCGACCGCCACCCCCTCGCGGTCGGCGATCTCGATCAGGTCGAACCCGGTGTGCAACAGCTTCCAGATCGCCGATCGCTGGGCGAGCGACTCGGGTACCCCGGCCGCGAGCCGCGCCGCCTCGGTCGAATACACCGAGTCGGCCATGCGGCCCGCGAGCAACCCGTCGAACCCGACGAGGAGCGACTGGATGCCGGGCCGGAACTCGGCGATCGCGGCGGCGATCTCGATCGGTGGATGGCGGTGGCGCAGGAGCCACAGCGAGCACCGCTCGGCCGTCCGCCGGCAGTCGAGGAACAGGTCGAGCTGGGTGTCGAGCGTGATCGTCGTGCTCAGCGCCTCGATCTGACGCCACTGCTCGGCGAACCCGAAGATCTCGCGCATCGCGACCCACGACCGGGTGACGTCGCTCGTCGACGCACCCGTGTCCTCGGTCATGCGGTGGTCGTACGAGATGCCGGACAGGTTGACCATCTGGTTCAGGAGATTGGTCGTGGCGATCTCCCGCCGCAGACGGTGGTTCCGGATCGCGTTGCCGAACCGTTCGCGGATCGCCGTCGGGAAGTACTCCACCAGGTCGGCTTCGAGCGCAGCCTCGTCGGGCAGGTCGGTGAGCAGGATGTCGGAGACGTCGGCGTTCTTCGTGTACGCCATCGCCACCGCCAGCTCCGGTGTGAGCAGCCCGCGCCCTGACGACTGACGCTCGGCGATCTGGCGATCGGTCGGCAAGAACTCGAGCGCGCGGTCGAGCCAGTGCTCAGCCTCGAGCTGGTCGAGGTACCTCGTGTGCACATTCGCCATCGGCAGCGCCTGACGACGAGCGATCATCAGCGCCAGGGTCTGGGCGCGATTGTTCTCGAGCACGAGCTCGGCGACCTCGTCGGTCATCTCGAAGAGGAGCTCGTTGCGCTCATCGGCGGGCAGCTCGCCGGTCGTCACCACGTCGCCGAGCAGGATCTTGATGTTGACCTCGTGATCGCTGCAATCGACGCCGGCCGAGTTGTCGATCGCGTCGGTGTAGATGAGGCCGTCGGCCAGGGCATATTCGACGCGGCCGAGCTGTGTGAACCCGAGGTTCCCGCCCTCGGCGACCATCCGGCAACGCAGCTCCGCACCGTCGATACGGAGAGCGTCGTTGGCGCGGTCGCCGACATCGGCGTGGGTCTCGCTGCTCGCTTTGACGTACGTCCCGACACCGCCGTTCCACAACAGGTCGACCGGCGCCATCAGAATCGCCCGGATCAGCTCGATCGGAGTGACGTGCTCAGCCGTCATACCGAGCGCATCTCGCGCCTCGGCGCTCATCGCGATCGCCTTCACGGAACGTGGGAAGACCCCACCGCCGGGCGAGATCAACCGTGTGTCGTAGTCGGCCCACGACGAGCGCGGGAGCTCGAACAGACGCTTGCGCTCGACGAACGAGTCCTCCGGGTCGGGGTTGGGGTCGATGAAGACGTGCCGGTGGTCGAAGGCGGCGATCAATCGCAGGTGCCGTGAGCGCAACATGCCGTTGCCGAAGACGTCGCCTGACATATCGCCGATGCCAACGGCGGTGAGCGGTTCCGAATCGGCGTCCTTGCCGAGCACTCGGGCGTGGCGGCGCACGCTCTCCCATGCGCCGCGGGCCGTGATCCCCATCGCCTTGTGGTCGTAGCCGGCGCTCCCTCCGGACGCGAACGCATCCCCGAGCCAGAAGTCGTACTCCGCGGCGATCGCGTTGGCGGTGTCGCTGAACGTGGCAGTGCCCTTGTCGGCGGCGACGACGAGGTACGGATCGTCGCCGTCGTAGATCACGGTGTCGGGGGGATGCTCGAGCCTGCCGCCCACCACGTTGTCGGTGAGGTCGAGCATCGCCCGCACGAACTCGCGGTAGCACTCCTCGCCTTCGAGACGCTGGGCAGCCGCGTCGGTCGGTGGGTTCTTGACGACGAATCCGCCCTTGGCACCGACCGGCACGATGACCGCGTTCTTCACCATCTGTGCCTTCACGAGACCGAGCACCTCGGTGCGGAAGTCCTCGCGCCGGTCACTCCAGCGGATCCCGCCACGTGCGATCGGCCCGGCGCGCAGGTGCACACCTTCGACCCGTGGCGAACACACGAAGATCTCGAACATCGGCCGCGGTCTCGGCAAGTCAGGAATCGCCGCCGGATCGAGCTTGAACGACAGCGTCGGCTTCTCGCGGTAGCGGTTGGTGCGCACCGTCGCGTCGATCAGCATCATGAACGCCCGGCAGATCCGATCGTCGTCGAGCAGTTGGATTGCATCGAGGTCGATCGCCAGCCGGCCCCGCGCCGCGATTCGCGCCGCCTCGCGGTCGTCGAGGCCCGGTTCGAACTTCGATTCGAACAGCTCGACCAGGCTCGCCGCCACGTGCGGGAGTCGCGAGAGGGTGTCGTCGATGTAGCCCTGGCTGAACGCGAACCCGATCTGACGGAGGTACTTCGCGTAGGCCCGCAACACACTGACCTGACGAGCGGTGAGACCGGCCAGCGACACGAGGCGGTTGAACCCGTCGGCTTCGACCTCGCCGGCCATCAGCGCCTCGAACGTCGACTGGATCTCGGACTGCCGGAGCCCGACGTCGGTCCCTGGTGGGACTCGCACACCGATGTCGTACAGATGCACCTGCTCCTCGCCGACCGCGAACGTCGACGGCCGCTCGTCGAGCGCGACCAGTCCGAGGTGACTGAGCAGAGGGAGCAGGTCGGACAGTGCGGCCGGCTCCCCGCGGCGGTACACGCGGAACCGCCACTCGTCGGGCGGCGCGCCCACGTCGTGATTCATCGCCGTCGTCAACCCGTCGCCGGACGTGAGCAGGCGATCGATTCGTTCGAGGTCGGCGACCGCCTGGGCCGGTGTCACGTTGGCACGGAACTCGGCCGGTGCGTGCAACCCCACGCGCTCATAGAGCGCTCGCCCCGCGACTGCGCCGAGCTCCTGCGTGAGCACGGTGCGGAGCCGATCGTCCCACGAGATCGTCAGCTCGTCGACGACGTCGGCGAGACGATCGAGGTCTGGAGGAGGACCATCGGGACGCCGGACGCTCAACGTGATCCGCGCCAACGTGCTGGCGCCCACGAGCGACTCGAGATCGCGGTACGAGCTTCCGTAGGTCGAGGCCACGGCCTCGGCCACGAGCTCGGGGAGTCGGGCGGTGAAGCGGGTACGCGGGAGGTAGACGAGCACGGTCGACCAGGCTCCGACCGGTTCGGCGACGTCGAAGATCCGAACCAGCTGGCGCTCCTGCAGCCCGACGATGTCGATGACGAGGTGCGCCAACCGATCGGCGTCGAGCTCGAACACGAGGTCGCGGGGAAGTGTCTCGAGCGTGTTGCGGATCGACCGTCCGGTATGCGTCTCGGCGCCGGCATCGACGAGCCCCAGCACGGCCCGCGCCCGATCGCCGACCGTCGGGATCGACAGGACGCTCTGCCGGTAAGCGCCCGACGCGAGCAGACCGACGAAGCGATGCTCGACGTCGCCGTCGCGCACACTCACACACGTTCGGCGAGTCGCGCGGTGGATCGTCGACACACCCTCGCTGCGCGAGATGACGACCGAAGCATGCGGCCCGTCGCCCTCGACGGGCGGTGGGTCGATGTCGTGCGCGGTGCGGAGCTGACCGAGTTGCGTGCCGTCGTGCACGACGAGACCGTGGTCGCTCCGGTCGTACACGGCGGCACCGAGGAACACGAAGTGCTCGGACGCGAACCAGTTCAGGATCGGGTCGTGCTCGCCCAGCGCCACCATTCGGTCGCGCATTTCCGGGAAGTCCTCGACCACGAGGTGAACGTCGGCGACGGCCGCGAGTGCATCTGCTTCGAGCCTGGCGGCCGCCGCCGCGCTGCAATAGTCGATCTCGACCTGCGTCCACGCCTCGGTCGGTCCCGCACCGCGGCCCACATGGGTCACCACCCCGTCGGCGTCGCGCGCGACGTCGAGCATCGGGTGGACCATCAGATGGATGTCGAGACGGTGGCGTTCGACGACCATGCGTGTGGTGTCGACGAGGAACGGCGCGTCGTCGGTGACGACGAACAGGAGTGAGCGCGGCGGCCGGGATTCCTCGAGCCCGGTGTCGGGAGAGACCACCCGAACGAGCGTCTCACCCGGCTGCCGCTGCCGCCCGATGCCGAAGTGGGCGACCGCGACGGAGTAGAGCGCGTCGAGACGCCGATCGTCGAGGTCGGCTTCGGGCAGCTCGCGGTAGTACCGCTGGAAGAACTCCGGGAGCACTGCTTCGTCCGGTTGCCGGGTGACCGCCAGTTCGGCAAGACGTCCGAGCGCTACGGCCACATCCGGGTGGACGAGCCCGGGTTCGGCGTGATCCGGATCGTGTTGCATCGATGCCCTCGGCGTCCCGGACTGTACTCCGTGCTCGTGTCGCGGGGCAGAACGACCGATACTCAGGGAGATGGACGAGTGGATCGAACGCGCGCGGGCGGGCGATCGCGAGGCATTGGCTGCGTTGTGGCGGGCGCACCAGCACCTCCTGCTGCGGTACTTCCGCGGCCGCGGGAGCACCCAGCCCGAGGACCTCGCGTCCCAGGTCTGGATCGACGTGGCGGCGTCGCTGCACCGATTCAGCGGCGACAGTGACGCCTTCCGTCGTTGGTTGTTCACGATCGCTCGGCGGCGTCAGATCGATGCAACACGCAGGTCCGCACGACGCCCCGAGGATCTCGACCCCGGTGCCGGGGCCGAACTCGCCGACGCGTCGAGCGCTCGTGAGTTCGAGGACGTCGGTGCCCTCGACCGGGCACTCGCCCTGGTTCGACGCCTCCCACCGGACATGGCGGAGGCCGTGCTGCTGCGCGTCGTCGCCGACATGGCTGTCGACGAGGTCGCGCAAGTCATGGGCCGCCGCGAAGGTCATGTGCGCGTGCTCGTCCATCGCGGTTTGCGCAAGCTCGCCGAGGAACTTGCTGTAACGGACGAGGCGTTGCCGGCGATCAACCGGTTGTGACCAACGATCCGCCGGAGTTCGACAAGATCATCGCGGCGCTTCGCAGCAGCGCGAGCGCCGATGAGTTGTCGGGTGAGGATGCCGCCGTGGAGGCGATGGCTTCGACACTCGCGTCCACTCCGAGTACGGTTCGCTCGCTCGGGTCCGCTCGGTCCTTGCGGGTGGTTGCCGTCGTCGCCGCCGGCCTCATCGGGATGGGCGGGATCGCAGCGGCGGGAGCGGCAACCCTTCGTCCGGCTCGAGACACTGCCGAGATCAGCACCGCCGACACCGTCGTCGACACCACCACCCCTGCCAGCGTCGTCGCCACCACGAGCCCCGCCACCACGAGCCCCGCCACCACCGTTGCGGAGACCACGGTCCCCGGTACGGGCGTCGAGACGTTGGTCGACGATCCCGCCACCGAGTTCGACGAGACCCAATGCGCCGAGGGCAACCACGGCGCCACCGTCAGCTCGATCGCGAAAGAGACTCCGCCCGGCCCCGGCCACGGCGAGGTCGTCAGCGACGCCGCCCACTCATCGTGCGGCAAGAACGCCGATGACGACGCGACCGACGACACGACCGTCGCGCCGGTCGACGATCCGACGACCGACTTCGACGAGACGCAGTGCGCCGACGGAAACCATGGTGCCACCGTCAGCTCGATCGCCAGAGCGACTCCGCCCGGTCCCGGCCACGGCGAGGAAGTCAGCGACGCCGCCCACTCATCGTGCGGCAAGGACACCGCACCCGATGACGACGCGAGTGACGACACCGCGACTGATGATGAGGCGACCGACGACGGGACGGCCACCACCGTCGCCGCAACCGATGACGACTCCCCGGGCAACAGCGACGGCCATGGCAACTCAAACGGCCACGGCAACGGCAACGGCAACTCGGGCGGTAACGGCAACGGACGCGGGAACGGCAAGCCCGGCGGCTGAACCGGAAGGGACGGGGCGCGCGAAGATCGGCGGATGCCGAGCGCCGATCGTCCCTTTCGGTTCGGTCTCCAGGTCCGAGGCGACAACAGCGCCGACGACCTGCGGTCGACCGCGATCGACGCCGAGAATGCCGGGTTCGACGTGCTCAGCACGTTCGATCACGTCGGCCCCCACTGGTCGGCGCTCACACCGTTGATGGCGATGGCTGCCGTCACGGAGCGCATTCGCGTCTGCCCGCTCGTGCTCAACAACGACTTCTGGCATCCGGTCCACCTGGCCCGCGAGGTGGCGGCGATCGACCACGTCACGGGCGGTCGGTTCGAGCTCGGCCTCGGCGCCGGTCACGCCCACACCGAGTACGCCGCGATCGGCGCCACGTTCGACCCGGCTCCAGTCCGCAAGGCGCGGATGGCCGAAGCGATCGAAATCGTCCGTCGCCTGCTCGACGGCGAAGCGGTGACGCATCACGGCGACCACTACTCGATCGAAGGCGTCCAGACGATGCGCAGCCAGCAGGATCACCTGCCGATCCTCGTGGGCGTCAATGGTCGTGCGGCGCTCGCCCACGCCGCCCAACACGCCGACATCATCGGCCTCACGTTGCTCGGCAAGACGCTGCCTGACGGTCACCAACACGAGGTGCGCTGGCAGTCGGCGCGACTC
>DATMDV010000144.1:0-7962 GCA_035557475.1 Ilumatobacteraceae bacterium | reverse complement strand
TCCTCAAGTTGACCAACCCGCAGGGCGAGCACAAGTACATCGCCGCCGCGTTCCCATCGGCGTGCGGCAAGACCAATCTGGCGATGCTCGTGCCCACGATCCCGGGCTGGAAGGCCGAGACGATCGGCGACGACATCTGCTGGATGAAGTTCGGCGCCGATGGTCGCCTGTACGCGATCAACCCTGAAGCCGGCTTCTTCGGTGTCGCACCGGGTACCGGATACGACACCAACCCCAACGCGATGAACACGCTGTGGGGCAACTGCATCTATACCAACACCGCGCTGACCGACGACGGCGACGTGTGGTGGGAGGGCATGAGCGACACGCCGCCGGCGCGCGCCACCGACTGGCGCGGCAACCTCTGGACGCCCGAGTCCGAGACACCCGCCGCCCATCCCAACGCCAGGTTCACCGCGCCCGCGTCGCAGTGCCCATCGATCGCGCCCGAGTGGGAGGACCCCGCCGGCGTGCCGATCTCGGCGATCCTGTTCGGCGGGCGGCGGCGCACCACGGTGCCGCTCGTGACCGAGGCCTACGACTGGGAGCACGGTGTGTTCCTCGGCTCGATCATGGCGTCGGAGACGACTGCGGCCCAGGCCGGTGCGGTCGGCAAGCTGCGCTTCGATCCGATGGCGATGCTCCCGTTCTGCGGCTACAACTTCGCCGACTACTTCGCCCACTGGCTGTCGATCGGCAAGGCCACCGACCCCGACAACCTGCCCCGGCTGTTCTTCGTCAACTGGTTCCGGCGCGACGAGGACGGCCGCTACCTGTGGCCCGGCTTCGGTGAGAACAGCCGCGTCCTGAAGTGGGTGTTCGAGCGTGTCAACGGCGAGGCCGAGGCCGTCGACACGGCGATCGGTCGTCTACCGGCGCCCGGTGCACTCGACACGACCGGCCTCGACGTCGACGACGCCGACCTCGACGCGATCCTGTCGCTCGACGCCGACGGCTGGCGGGCCGCGATCCCCCAGATCCGCGAGCACTACGCGCAGTTCGGTGACAAGCTCCCCGCCCAGCTCCAAGTCGCGGTCGACAACCTCGAATCACAACTGAATTAGCGCTCAGCCGGCGAGCCGCCGCCGGGTCAGAGCACGAGATTTCGCAGGCCGAGGCCCATGATGAACAGCGAGCCGAAGCCGTAGAGCAGGAGCTCCTTGCCCTTCATGAACGGGCTGGTGCGGTAGCTGTAGAGGATCCCGACGGCGATGATCGCCGAGAATCCGTACAGCGCGTGCATGTCGTCGAGCTCGTAGTCGTACCTCGTCGTGAGCACGACACCGATGAACGCCTGTGCGAATGCCAGCAGCTGACCGATGATCACGGTGATCCACAACGGGCGGCCGCGGACGGCTGGGACCTGGTACGCGATCAGCGCCCATCCACCGGCGAGCGCATTGACCACGATCAGCGCCCACCCGCCCGCCTCGTGCCAGTCGAGGGCACTGGCCGCCGACACGTCAAGCGCCGCAGCCGAGGCCGCCGAACATCACGGTGATGACGTCGTCGTCGGTGACGCCGGTCACCAGCCCGCGGAAGTTGTCACTCACGTAGAAGTTCGCCAGGCTCGCGAACGCACCTTCACCTTCCGCGGCGTTGACCGACACGTCGGGGAACTCGGCGCGCAGATCGACGATACGGCTCCCGAGGGTCACCAGGCCCGCGGTTCGCAGATGGTCTTCCTCATCGCCGATCGGTCGGGAATACCCGTATTCCCAGGCGAAGAAGTGACGCCGGCCCGAGCCGAAGTTGCTCTGGTCGCCGAACAGCAGCGACAGAACCCCCCAGTCGACGCGGCGGACCTCGGTACCTTCGCAGAACGCGAACGTGAACGGGTCGACCCAGCCGGTGTCGCCGGTGGGCTCGCCGAGTAGCGTCCGTACGTACTCGATCACGGAGTCGGGATCGCCACCGAACATCGCCGCGCCGATGCCGTCGCTGCGCAAGATCAGCTCTACGACCGCGCGCGGAACGGTGGATGTCGTGGTGGTGCTCTCCGGCAACGTGGTGGTCGTCGTGGTCGTGGTGGTGGTCGTGGTCGTCGTGGTCGTCGTGGTCGACGCGGCGACGATGGAGGTGCTCGTGGCGGAATCATCGGCAACCGTGGTGGCCGACACCGCCGGATTGCTCGTCGACGTCGACGAGCAGGACGTGACGGTAGCCACGCTCGCGACGATCAAGGCGGCGCCAACGCGACGCGTCATGGCGTTCATTCTGACCGAGCGTGGCACGGAACTAGCGGATGAGGGTGTCGGCCTCGTGACCGCCTTCGGTCAACACCAGCCCGCCGGCCGCCTCGACGTCGACCACGGTGATCGAACAGTTGTCGAGACGGCGGATCACGAGTCGATCATCACCGTCGCACGCACCGATGACGGCGTTGATGGCGACGAAGTGCGAGAACATCACGGTGTCGCGCTCGACGGCCCGGACGCGGGCGACGACTCCGTCGCGAAACGTGGTGTACGGCTCGCCGAGCGCGGACCAGGTCCCGACCATCACGGCCCGCAGCCAGTCGACCCGCTCGGGCATCGCGACGCCGTACGGCGACGGGATCTCACCGATCGAGGTGTCCACGTCAGGGCTGACCGCCCACCGTTCGCACAATGCCGCGGCCGTTTGGCGGCACCGTTGCATCGGGCTCGTGAGCACGGCCAGCGGTTCGGGCGCAGCGAGCGGTTCGAGCCGGTCGGCAGCCGTCGCCGCCTGGGCGCGCCCGACGTCGTCGAGGTCGGGATCCGGATCAGTGTCCCACCCGGCCGCGGCGCGCCCGTGACGAACGAGGTACACCCGGTGCACGCCACTCATGCGTCGAACAGCCAGCCGGGGCGCATCCCGGGCTCCCGACCGCGTTCGATGAACCACTCACGGCTGAAGGCGGTGGCGAACGTCTCCTCGGGCATCGAGAGGAAGAACGCGGTGTCGGTGACCTGGCTGCGGTGACTGGCGATCGCGCTCCGCTTGGCACCGACGTAGTCCGACACGTCGACCTCGTGCGTGAGCTCGGCCTCGGACATCCCGAACGGGTTGCCGTCGTCGGCCGGTCCGTTCGGATCGAACGGCTCCTCCTCGTCGCCGAACGCCACCGTCCCCGCCTCGGCCGCCTGGGCGATCATCGCCACGATCGCGTCGCGGTTGAGGGTCGCCTCGAAGACCCGCAGGTTCGGGAGCTCGCCGGCCACCAGCTCGGCAGCACGGACGCCGACCCGGTGGACCCGGATGTGGTCGGGGTGGCCATAGTTGCCGTGCCAGTCGTAGATCGTGAGCACGTCGGCCGACTCGTCGCGCACGATTTCGGCGAGCCGTGCGGCGGCGTCGTCGAGGTCGGACTGCAGGAAGCTCGCGGGATCGGCGTTCTGTTCCCAGCCGGTCATCCCCGAGTCGTGGAAGCCGAGCCAGACCACGCGATCGATGCCGAGTGCTGCCGCCGACTCCATGGTTTCGCGACGGCGGCGGTCGACGAGCGTCTCGCCGGCGGCGAGATCATCGGGCACCTCCCCGTGCTCTCCGTTGGTGGCCACGACGAGCACCACCCGGTGCCCCTCCGCGTGGGCCCGCGCCATCGAGCCGCCCGTCGACAACGCCTCGTCGTCGGGATGGGCGTGGAAGCAGACGAGTGTGCCCACTCAGGCCTGCTTGATCGCGCCGGACTCGATCAGTTCGTCGATCCGTGCCGCCTCGACACCCCAGTCAGACAGCACCTCGCGGGTGTGCTCGCCGGCGTGCGCGGGTGGCCGCTCGAGCGCCGCGGTGGTACGGCTGAACCGCGGCGCCGGGGCGGGCTGCAGGCGACCCGACCGCTCGACGAATGTCGCCCTGGCGACGTTGTGCGGGTGTTCGGCGGCCTCGCTCATCGTGAGCACCGGCGCGAAGCACACCTCGCTCCCCTCCATCAGTTCGCACCACTCGGCGCGGGTCCGGGTCTTGAACAGCTCGGCGATGCGCTGCTTGAGCACCGGCCACTGGGCCCTGTCGTTCTGCGCTTCGAACTGCGGATCGCCGGCGAGGCCGGTGAGCCGGAGCAGCTCGGCGTAGAACTGGGGCTCGATCGATCCGACCGAGATGAAGACGCCATCGGCGCACTCGTACACGTCGTAGAAGTGGGCGCCAGTGTCGAGCAGGTTCGTGCCGGGAGCGTTCTCGTCGAACAGCGGCGTCGCGCGGAACGACCAGAACATCGACATGAGCACCGCCGACCCGTCGACCATCGCCGCGTCGACGACCTGCCCGGCACCGCTGCGCGCGGCCTCCAGGACGCCGCAGACGACGCCGAAGGCGAGGAACATCCCACCGCCGCCGAAGTCGCCCACCATGTTCAACGGGGGCACCGGGGCGGCCCCGGCGCGACGGAAGTGCGCCAGCGCGCCGGCGAGTGAGATGTAGTTGATGTCATGTCCCGATGCATGAGCAAGAGGCCCGTCCTGTCCCCAACCCGTCATCCGCCCGTAGACGAGTCGCGGGTTGCGGGCGAGGCACACATCGGGCCCGATGCCGAGCCGTTCGGTCACACCGGGGCGGAAGCCCTCGATCAACGCGTCGGCGCCGGCGACGAGGTCGAGCAGGATGGCCGCGCCATCGGCGTGCTTGAGGTCGATGGCGACATTGCGCCGCCCCCGCAACAGGACGTCCGCGGCGGGAGCATCGGGGAGCGGCCCGCGGACCGCCTGGGCGCGCTCGACCCGGATCACCTCGGCACCCATGTCGGCCAGCAGCATCGCCGCGAACGGGCCGGGGCCGATGCCGGCGAGCTCGATGATGCGGACGCCGTTGAGCGGACCAGACATCAGACCGAGGCGCCGACGTCCGCCGACGTCGTGATGTGGGTCGCGATCGCGCTCACCAACTTCGGCCACAGCTGCTCGGGCAGGTCGTGGCCCATGTCGGCGAGAACGAGTAGGTCGGCGCCGGGGATCAGTTCGGCCGTGCGCTCCGCGCCGCTGAGCGTGATGAGCGTGTCGTCGCGACCATGGATCACGAGCGTGGGGACGCGCAGGTCGCGCAGTTGCTCGGAGCGGTCACCGCTCGCCCAGATCCCGGCCAGCTGGCGCGCCGAACCCTCGGGGTAGAACGCGCGGTCGAACGCGGCGGCGGCGAACTGGCGGATGCGCTCGACGTCGACGTACCTCTTCGAGGCGAAGACGGCGGCGTCGGCCGAACCCGCGATGTATGCGTCGCGGTCGGCCGGTGGTGTCCTGAGCAACACGGCCATCGCCTCCGGGGTCGGCTGGCCGACCGACGGGTCGCCCGGCATGCTCATCACCGACACCATCGAAGCGACCCGCTCGGGGTGCTCGATCGCCATCGTCTGCACGATCATGCCGCCCATCGAGGCACCCACGATGTGGGCCTGGTCGACGGCGAGATGGTCGAGCAGACCGATCGCATCGGCGGCCATGTCGGTGAGGCGATAGGCGACCTCGGGGACCGGCGCACCGCTCGTGATGGCCGCCATCACGGCCAACGGCTCGGCGACCTGACCGTCGAGGTGGGTCGACAGGCCGGCATCGCGGTTGTCGTATCGCACGACGCGGTAGCCCTCGGCAGCGAGAAGCTCGCAGAACCCGGTGTCCCAGTGGATCAGCTGGGCGGAAAGTCCCATGACCAGCAACAGCGTCGGATCGTTGTCGGAACCGAATGTCTCGTACTCGAGCTCGATCCCCGTTGGCAGAGTCGCGCGTGACATGCGGCGAGTGTGTCACGTCCCGCCGCCCGAATCACACCCGGCTACCGTGCCCGCCATGACGACCACGAGGTTCGGCGTGCACGTCGGCCTACAGCAGACGACGCCCGACGAGTTGCTCCCGCTGTACGGCCATATCGAAGCCCTTGGCTTCGACTGGATCTCGGTCTGGGACCACTTCTACGGCGCGACCGGCCAGCCCGACGACACCGATTGCCTGGAGGCCGTCGCGATGCACGCCGCACTGGCGTGCGCGACGTCGCGCGTGCGTTGTGGATCGCTCGTGTATTCGATCGGGTACCGGCATCCGGCCGTGCTGGCCAAGGCGATCACGACCATCGACCGGCTCTCGGGTGGCCGCGCCGAGATGGGGCTCGGCGCCGGCTGGGCGCAGGTCGAGTACGCCGCGTTCGGCATCCCGTTCCCGAGCGCCGGCGTGCGGCTCGACCAGATGGAGGAAGGGGTGCAGGTCCTGCGCGGCCTGCTGCGCGACGAGGTCACGACATTCGAGGGCACGTACTACCGGGTCACCGAGGCGCGCAACGACCCGCGTCCGGTGCAGGCGAACCTGCCGATCTGGATCGGTGGTCAGGGCGAGAAGCGCACGCTGCGCATCGCGGCACGCTACGCCGACGGCTGGAACGCGCCGTTCGTGGCTCCAGAGCAGTTCGCGGCCAAACGCGACATCTTGCACCGGCACTGCGCCGACGTCGGACGCGATCCGCTCGACATCCGCTGTGCGGTCAACCTGGGATTGGCGTGGACCGAGGAGTCGCTGCGTGGCCAGTTCGGCGCGCTCGCCGACTTCGTGCGCCCGGGGGTCCTGTCGGGATCGGTCGACGAGGTCGTCGATCGCGTTGGCGCGTACGTCGAAGCGGGTGTCGACCAGGTCAATCTGGCGCTTCGCGCACCGTTCGACGTCGACGCACTCGAGCAGTTCGCGGCCGCGTTCGAGCTGGCGTGAGCGAGCTGGTCCGCGCGCCGGGCCGAGTCAACCTGATCGGCGACCACACCGACTACACCGGCGGCCTGGTGTTCCCGATGGCGATCGACCGCTGGACCGAGGTCGAATACACGGTGGGCGGGAACCGGGTCGAGCTGACGTCCGCTGACGAACCCGACCCGGCCTCGTTCGTGCTCCCGGTGGTCGGCAGTCCCGTCGCGGTCGCGCCGGGATGGGGCCGTTACGTCGCTGCGGTGGCAGCCGAGCTGGGCGCGACGACCGGCATCCGAGGGTCGGTGTCGACGACCATCCCGGTCGGCGCAGGGTTGTCGTCGAGTGCGGCGCTGGAGGTCGCCGCCGCGCTGGCGTTGGGCCATCGTGGCACCGCCCTCGACCTGGCCCGTCTCGGGCAGCGGGCTGAGCATCTGGCGACCGGCGTGCCGACGGGCATCATGGACCAGTTGTGCATCGCGACGGCCGTCGAGGGACACGCCGTGCTGATCGACTGCACGACGTTCGAGGTCACGCCATCGCCCGTGCCCGACGACGTCGAGATCGTCGTGCGCTTCGTCGCCCAGCGGACGCTCGAGGGATCCGAGTATGGCCAGCGGGTCGCCCAATGCGCTGCGGCCGAGGCCCTCATCGGGCCCCTCCGCGCGGCCACGCTCGCCGACGCGGACGCCATCGACGATCCCGTCGTGCGGGCACGCGCCCGGCACGTGGTCAGCGAGAACGAGCGCGTCCGCGCGTTCGCCGATGCGCTCGCCGACGGCGACTACCGCACGGCGGGCGACGTGATGACCGACGGCCACCGCAGCCTGCGCGATGACTTCGCGACCTCGACGCCCGTGATGGACGCGGCCGTCGAGCAGCTGTGCGCGACCAGCGGCGTGTTCGGCGCCCGGATGACAGGAGGCGGCTTCGGCGGCTGCGTCGTCGCCCTCTGCCAACCCGGTTCGAGCGTCGACGGCTGGACAGTGCGCCCCGTCAACGCCGCCTCCCGCGCCTGATCTCGTCAGCCGAGGAGCTTGCGTTTTTGAGCGTCGAACTCCTCGCGCGACAGGGTGCCGCGCTCGACCATGCCCTCGAGCTTCTCGAGTTGCGTCGCCACGTCGGTGCTGGACGTCGGCGGCGGCGTGAACCGGCGGTTCTCGTTGACCTCCATCTGGGCATGGATCAAGTTCTGCACCCGCTCGGGTCCGCGGATGTCGGTGAAGCGCTGCTTTCCGTCCTCGCCACCTGACTCGATCAGCAGGTCGCCGGCCCCGATGATCCGCTCGAAGATGCTCTGGCTGAACAGCACGTTGTTGACGCGCTCGAGCGGGATCTCGATGCC
>DATMDV010000143.1:0-28298 GCA_035557475.1 Ilumatobacteraceae bacterium | reverse complement strand
CAGCAGGAGGCGACGGCTTCGGCCGTGCTGTACCTCGTGCTCGGTGAGGGGCCGATCGCGCGCGCCCGCGAGACTCCTGGCCTTGTCGAGCTCGGTGGGTTCAAGCCGAGGGACGCGGCCGGCATGCAACGCTCGGCCGAGCTCCGCGTCGAGATCGAACGCCTGCTGACCGACGGCGGGCAAGGCGACCGCATCGCGCTCCTCGACGCGTACTACGGGCAAGCGCAGCTGCTGTTCAACGAACCGGCGCCGCCGCCGGGCGTGCTCGAGTTGCTGGCGGAGTACATTGATCTCAGGCAACCAGCGGTGATGTTCAGCGCCCAACCGGGCACTCCCGTCCTGCCCCTGTGAGGAGATCCCGATGAGCGACTCCGATATCGAACTCGCCCGACGAGCGATCGCCTTGGTCGACCTCACCGACCTGAGCGACGACGCGTCGGTCGAGGGGATCGACCGGCTGTGCGAGCGCGCCGCGCGGCACGGCACGGCTGCGGTGTGCGTGTGGCCAGACTTCGTCGCCCAGTCGGTCGCCGCGCTCGTCGGCACGCCAGTGGTGGTCGCGACCGTCGTGAACTTCCCATCCGGCGACGAACGTCCGCACGCCGTGCGCGTGGTCACCGAGCGTGCGCTCCACGATGGAGCCGACGAGATCGACGTCGTGCTGCCCTACCGCGCCTGGCTCGTCGGCGACGAAGAACGTGCGGCCGACATGATCGACGGCGTCCGCGACGCCGCCCGCGAGGCGCGCATGAAGGTGATCCTCGAGACGGGCGCCCTCCCCGACGATGCCGCGATCGAGCGTGCGGCGCGGTTCGCGATCGAGCACGGCGCCGACTTCATCAAGACCTCGTCGGGCAAGATCGACATCTCCGCCACGCCCGAGGCAGCCAAGACCATGCTCCGCGTCATCGCCGAGACCGACCGACCGGTCGGGATCAAGCCGTCCGGTGGCATCCGCACGATCGCCGATGCGGCCCTGTACCTCGCGCTGGCCGACGACATCATGGGAACCGACTGGGTCTCGCCGTCCACGTTCCGCTTCGGGGCCAGTGGTGTCCTCGACACGCTTGTCGCCGCCCTCGATGGGCGGCTCCTCGAGCCGGCCGATTCGTCGAGCTACTGACGCCGCCCGTGCTACCGCAGGAGGTCATCCGGCTCAAGCGCGACGGCGGTGTCCTGCCGGCGGCGGAGATCGAACAGTTCGTCGCCGGTCTCGTGAACGGCGCCGTGACCGAAGGCCAGGCGGCGGCATTGGCGATGGCGATCTACTTCAACGGGATGACGCTCGACGAGCGCGTCGCGCTGACGCTGGCGATGACCCGCAGCGGCGTCGTGCTGGCGTGGGACGACCTCGACGGACCGGTGGTCGACAAGCATTCGACAGGCGGCGTCGGCGACACGGTGAGCCTGATGCTGGCGCCCGCCGTCGCCGCGTGCGGCGCGTTCGTCCCGATGATCTCGGGGCGCGGCTTGGGCCACACCGGCGGGACGCTCGACAAGATGTTCTCGATCCCGGGGTATGACGCGATGCCCGATCGTGAGACGTTCCACCGCGTCGTGCGCGACGTCGGCTGCGCGGTCATCGGCCAGACCGACGATCTGGCACCCGCCGACAAGCGGCTCTACGCGATCCGCGACGTCACTGCCACGGTCGAGTCGGTCCCGCTCATCACGGCATCGATCCTGTCGAAGAAGCTCGCCGCCGGGCTCGACGGGTTGGCGATGGACGTGAAGTTCGGCAACGGCGCGTTCATGGCGACTCGTGAGGAGGCGCAGGAGCTCGCCGCATCGATCGTCGAGGTCGCCGTCGGTGCCGGCCTCCCGACGCGCGCTGTGCTGACGGACATGAATCAACCCCTGGCGTCGGCGGCCGGCAACGCCGTCGAGGTCGTGTACGCGATCGAATATCTCACCGGCGCGCGGCGCGAACCTCGTATGCACGACGTGGTGGTGACGCTGGGTGCGGAGATGCTCGTGCTGGCCTCGTTGGCGACCGACATCACTGATGGGCGGGCGAAGATCGAAGCCGCCCTCGATGGCGCGGCCGTGGAGAAGTTCGCCGAGATGGTCACTGCGCTCGGCGGGCCTTCCGATCTCGTCGAACACCACGAACAGCATCTGGAGCGCGCCGAAGTCGAAGTGTCGGTCACACCCGAGCACCCGGGGCGCGTGTCGACGATCGACACCCGGGCCGTGGGACTTGCGGTCGTCACGCTCGGGGGTGGTCGCACGCGACCGCAGGACCCGATCGATCCCGCCGTCGGCCTCACCGAGCTCGCCGAGATCGGTGCTGACGTCGGTGACGAGCGACCGCTGGCGATCGTGTACGCCCGCACCGCCGAACAGGCCGCACTGGCCTCCGACCAACTACGCGCCGCCTACACCGTGGACGCCTGACCCGAACTAGCTTCGCCTTCGTGCGCGCGGATGGTGAGGGCACGGTCGACATCGCGGACGACGGACCGGTGCGGATCGTGACGATCGACCGACCGGAGCGGCGTAACGCGGTCGACGCCGCGACGGCAGCCGCACTGCTCGCCGCGTTCGAGGCCTTCGACGCCGACGAGACCGCGCACGTCGCCGTGCTCACCGGGGCCGGCGGGTACTTCTGCGCCGGCGCCGACTTGAAAGCGATCGCGGGTGCCGATCAGCGACCAGTGTCCGTGACCGACGAGGGTCCCGGGCCGATGGGCCCGACCCGCCTGCGCCTCGGCAAGCCGGTGATCGCGGCGATCGAAGGATTTGCCGTCGCCGGAGGGATCGAGCTCGCGCTCTGGTGCGATCTCCGTGTTGCGGCCGCTGATGCGGTGCTCGGGGTCTACTGCCGACGGTTCGGCGTGCCGCTCGTCGATCTCGGCACCATCCGGCTGCCGCGTCTCATCGGGCACAGCCGGGCGATCGACCTGATCCTCACCGGTCGTGGCGTCGACGGTGTCGAGGCCGAGCGGATCGGTCTCGTGAACCGCGTCTGCGCATCTGGTGAGGCGCTCCGCGTGGCGGTCGCCCTGGCCCACGAGCTCGCCGCCCTGCCGCAGCGCTGCATGCGCAACGACCGGATGTCGGCTCTCGAGCAGTGGGGCCTCGACGAGGCCGCCGCCACCACCAACGAGGTCAAGTGGGGTCGCGACTCGATCGCGTCGGGCGAGACGCTCGACGGCGCCCGCCGGTTCGCCGCCGGCGCCGGCCGCGGCGGCTCCAGCGTCGACGGCTAGTGCTGTTGGTGTCCGGATCCCGCTGGCAACGATGACTCGGCCCGGGGGATCATGTCATTTGACCGCCACCGAGACCCCAGGAGCCCGCCATGACCGCTGCCCAACGACGCGCCCGATTCCACGAGATGCACGCCAGCGACGGGATCTTCGTGATGCCGAACCCGTGGGATGTGGGTTCGGCGCGCCTGCTGGCCAGCCTCGGGTTCGAGGCGCTGGCCACCACGAGCGCCGGGTTTGCGTGGACGCTGGGCAAGAACGACATGACCGTCACCCGTGACGAGCTCGTCGCCCACACCGCGTCGCTGTCGGACGCGACCGACCTGCCGCTCAACATCGACAGCGAGCGGTGCTTCGCCGACGACCTCGCCGGTGTCTGCGAGACGGTGACGCTGCTGATGGACGCGGGCGCAGCCGGATGCTCGATCGAGGACTGGAACCCGGCCAACGACGCCATCGACGAGCTTTCACTGGCGGCCGAACGCGTCGCTGCCGCGGCCGAGGCAGCGCACGCCGGTACGGATCGTTTGGTGCTCACTGCTCGGGCCGAGAACCACATCCACGGCATCCAGGACCTCGACGACACGATCGCCAGGCTGTTCGCCTACCGAGCCGCCGGCGCCGATTGCCTCTACGCGCCGGGCCTCGCCGACCTCGACCAGATCCGCCGCGTCATCGAGGCCGTCGATGCGCCCCTGAACGTGCTCGCCCTGCCCGGCGGTCCGACCGTCGCCGAGCTCGGATCGATCGGTGTGCGCCGGATCTCGACGGGCGGATCACTCGCGCGCGCCGCGTACGGGGCGCTGATGGTCGGGGCCCGCGAGCTGCTCGAGTCCGGGACCTCCGAATACTCCAAGTCCGGTGCCAGCCGGGCCGACCTGGCCGCCGCCTTCGCCTAAGGGATCGGGAACACGGGGTCCGGACTACCGTTCGTCGCATGCGCACCCAGTTGTTGATCGGCGACCAGTGGCGGGACGGATCGACCGGGGAGTGGATCCCGATCATCGATCCGGCGACGGGTGAGGAGTTCACGAAGGTCGCGGCCGGCACACCGGCGGATGCCGCCGCCGCCTGCGATGCGGCGGAGATCGCCCAACGCGGCTGGGCGGCCACCGCGCCGCGCGTGCGCTCCGAAGTGCTGCGGAGTTGCTTCGACGTGCTCATCGACCACACCCAGGAGCTCGCCGATCTGATCGTGCGCGAGAACGGCAAGCCGATGGGCGACGCCAAGGGCGAGGTCGCCTACGCCGCCGAGTTCTTCCGGTGGAACGCCGAGGAGACCGTGCGCATCCACGGCTCGCTCGGCCTCGCGCCGTCGGGTGCCAACCGGATCATCGTGCACCACCCGCCGGTCGGTGTGGTTGTGATGGTTACACCCTGGAACTTCCCGGCGGCGATGATCACGCGCAAGTTGGCTCCCGCGCTGGGTGCCGGCAACGCCGTCGTCATCAAGCCGCCGAAGGAGACGCCGCTCACCGCGCTGCGCATCGCCGACCTGTTGGGTGAGGCCGGTGTGCCGCCGGGAGTCGTCAACGTCGTGCCGACGCTCGAGTCGGGTCCGTGGTTCGACGCCGCGGTCGACCACCGCGCGGTGCGGATGGTGTCGTTCACCGGGTCGACCGAGGTGGGACGGGTGTTGTTGCGCCGCGCCGCCGACCGCGTGTTGAAGGTCGTGATGGAGCTCGGTGGCAATGCCCCGTTCATCGTGTTCGCCGACGCCGATCTCGACGCCGCGGTCGAGGGAGCGATGGTCGCCAAGATGCGGCACTCGGCCGAGACGTGCACCGCCGCCAACCGGTTCTACGTCGAAGCTGCCGTTGCCGACGAGTTCACCGAGAAGTTCGCGGTCGCGATGGGCAACGTGAAGATCGGCAACGGCTTCGACGACGGCGTCACATGTGGCCCGCTGATCAACGCCGGTGCACTCGAGACGGTCGACGGTCTGGTCAAGGCAGCCACCGGCGCTGGCGCGTCGGTCGCCCTCGGCGGTTCGCCCGCCGGCGGCCCCGGCTTCTTCTATCTCCCGACCGTCCTCGGCGACGTCGGACACGACTCGCCGATCACCCGTGAGGAGATCTTTGGGCCGGTCGCGCCGGTGATCCCGTTCACCGACACCGACACGATGATCGACCAGGCCAACGACACCGAGCTGGGGCTCACCGGATACGTCTACACCCGCGACCTCGCCAAGGGCCTGCGTGTCTCCGAGCGCATCCAGGCCGGGATGATCGGCCTCAACCGGGGCGCGGTGTCGGATCCGGCGGCCCCGTTCGGCGGGATGAAGCAGTCCGGTCTCGGCCGCGAAGGCGCCAGTGAGGGCATCTACGAGTTCTGCGAGACCCAGTACATCGCCACTTCCTGGTAGCTGGTCCACAACGCGACCTACCCAAACCCCCCGTTCTGTCTGCTTCAGATGAGCCCACGGGCAGTTTGAAGCAGACAGGTCGGGGGGAGATCGCCGCGCAGACGCCACACTGGGAACATGACGGTCACCACGTTCGAATTGCGCGACCGCTTCGCCGCTGACCGCGGCGACATCGCGATCGGCGGGATGCACGCGATCGTGCGCACGATCATCGACCAGCGCCGCGCCGACCGGCGCGTCGGACTGCGTACGGCGGGGCTGATCTCGGGGTACCCGGGTTCGCCCGTCGGCGGCCTCGACGCCGTGATCGGCCAGCAGCGAGCGATCCTCGACGAGCTCGACGTGCGGTTCGTCCCCGGCTTGAACGAGGAGCTCGGCGCCACCGCGGTCTGGGGATCGCAGGTGGCGAACGTGATCGGCACCGGCAAGTACGACGGCGTGCTCGGCATGTGGTACGGCAAGGCGCCGGGTCTCGACCGGGCGAGTGACGCGATCCGCGAGGCGAACTGGGTCGGCGTCGGTGAGTTCGGCGGCGCCCTCGCCGTGGTCGGCGACGACCCACAGAACAAGTCGTCGGCTTTGCCGTCGGCGTCGGAGCTGACGCTCGCCGACCTCGAACTGCCCGTCGTCTACCCCGGGTCGGTGGCCGAGGTGATCGCCCTCGGTCGCTACGCGTACGAGCTGTCGCGCTATTGCGGGGCGTGGTCGGCGCTGAAGATCGTGACCGAGGTGGCCGACGCGTACCAGACCGTGGCGGCCATCGACGAGCGTCGTTTCGTACGACCCGAGTTCACATGGCGCGACGCGCCGTGGAAGGCGACCCAGCACATCACGTTGCAGCCCGTGTACACCGATCCGCTCGAGGTCGAGATCCGCACCGGACGCATCGAAGCGGCCCGTCGCTTCGCCGACGCCAACGAGATCGACCGCATCGTCGTCGACCCGCCGGAGGCGTCGCTGCTGCTCGTGACACCGGGCCGCGTGTACTACGAGCTCCGCGACGCGTTGAGCCGGCTCGGCATCACCGAGCACGACCTGGCGACCAAGGGTGTCCGCGTTTACAAGCCCGCCCAGGTGTGGCCGCTGGCGCCGGGACGTCTCGCCCATGCGTTGCGCGGCGTCACGACGGTGGTCGTGATCGAGGAGAAGCGGGCGTTCCTCGAGACACAGATCAAGGACCTGCTGTACCACCGCACCGATCGCCCCGACGTGCTCGGCAAACGCGACCGCGAAGGCGCACCACTCGTGCCCGACCACGGCATCGTCGACGTCGACCTCGTGGCCCGCACGCTCGTGCGCGTGCTCGGCGACCGCTTCGACGGGCTGGTGTTCGAGCCCGCCCGTCGGCTGATCCCCCTCACCATCGTCGAGGACGAGGAGCGTCGCAAGCCGTTCTTCTGCAGTGGCTGCCCGCACGGGCGCTCGACGCAGGTGCCCGACGGAGCCGTCGGCGGGGCCGGGATCGGATGCCATGTGCTGTCGCCCGACTGGACCGTGATGTCGACGCAGATGGGTGGCGAAGGCGTGGCGTGGGTCGGCGCCCATGCGTTCATGGTCGACCCGCCGCACCTGTTCCAGAATGTCGGCGACGGGACGTTCGCCCACTCGGCATCGCTCGCGGTGCGGCAGGCGGTCGGATTCGGTACCACGATGACGTTCAAGATCCTGCTCAACGGCACGGTCGCGATGACCGGCGGTCAGGCCGTCGCCGGCGGCATGGACGCCCCGAAATTGACCCGTGTGCTGCAGGCGGAAGGTGTCAGCCGCATCATCGTGTGCGCCGACGATCCCGACAAGTACGGATCGGATGCGTTGTGGGCGCCCGGCACGACGGTGTGGGGACGAGCCCGCCTCGACGAGGCAGAGCACGAGTTGATGGCGACCGACGGTGTGTCGATCCTGATCTTCGACCAGGCCTGCGCGACCGAGTTGCGGCGCCAGCGCAAGCGCGGTGAGGTCGCCGTTCCAAAGGAACGGGTCTTCATCAACGAGCGCGTTTGCGAGGGCTGCGGCGACTGCGTCAAGGTGTCGTACTGCCTCAGCCTCCAGCCGGTCGAGACCGAGTTCGGGCGCAAGACGCGCATCCACCAGGAGTCGTGCAACATCGACCGCAGCTGCCTCGAGGGCGACTGCCCGTCGTTCGTCACGATCACGCCAGGCACACCGCGACCCATCGACCATCCCGACGAGAGCCGTGGGCCGCTGCCCGATCCGGTCATCCCCGAGCGGGCCGACCTGCTGTTCGTGGGCATCGGCGGCACCGGTGTCACGACGGTCAGCCAGGTCCTCGGCACAGCCGCCTTGCTCGACGGCAAGGCCTCGGTCGGGCTCGACCAGACCGGCATGAGCCAGAAGGCCGGCCCGGTCGTGTCGCACGTGCGCATCGGTCCGGCCGACTCGGTCTCCGGCAACCGGCTCGGCGAGGGCGAGGCCGACGCAGTGCTCGCGTTCGACGTGCTCGGCGCCGTCACACCGGCCAACCTCGCCCGCATGTCGCCCGATCGCACGACGGCGATCGTGTCGGTGACCCGGACACCGACCGGGGCGATGATCCTCGACCCCGATCTCGCATTCCCCGAAGTCGACCGTCTCGTCGAGCGGATCGCGGCGCAGACCGCCGATCATGTCGTCATCGACGCCGAGGCGGCCACGCGCGAGGTGTTCGGCACCGGCGTGGTGACGAACATGGTGACGCTCGGTACGGCGTTCCAGGCCGGCGTGATCCCGTTGTCGGCGGCTGCGATCGACGGTGCGATCGATCTCAATGGCGTCGCCGTCGAAATGAACCGCGGCGCGTTCGAGCTCGGGCGCTGGTTGTTCCTCGACGCCGAGTTGCGCCGCCGCTTCAGCACGCCGCTGCATCCGCGCCCAGACGCCACGCTCCCCGCCCGCTTGGCGCGTCTCGTGCCCGAGGGCTTGCCCGATGACGTCGCGGCGGTGGTCCGCCACCGCGCCGCCGACCTCGTCGGTTACCAGGACGCAGCGCTCGCGCGTCGCTACCTCGAGTTCGTCGGCCGGGTGAGCGAAGTCGATGACGCCGACGGCGCCCGGCTGACCGCCGCGGTTGCGAGCGGTCTCTACAAGATGATGGCCGTCAAGGACGAGTACGAGGTCGCCCGGCTGCACGGCGACCCGCAGTTCTGGACCGACATCGAGGCTCAGTTCGGCGATGGCGCCACCGTGACGTTCCACCTCTCGCCGCCTGCCCTGCGTCGATTCCGTGGGAAGCGCAAGATCCGGCTCGGCAAGAGCGCCCGACCGATGTTCGCGCTGCTCGCCCGGTTGAAGCGCCTGCGCGGGACGTGGCTCGATCCGTTCGGACGGTCCGCGCACCGCCGCATGGAACGCGCCCTCGTCGACGAGTACCGGGCGACGGTCGAGACCGTGCTCGCCAAGCTTGCGGCTCGCCCCGACGAAGATGTGTACGAACTGGCCGTCGAGGTCGCCGGCACGGTCGAGATGATCCGCGGCTACGAGACCGTCAAGGAGCGCAACGTCGAGCGCTACCGTGCCCGGGTCGGGGAGCTGCTGACCGAGCTCGCCACGCACTGAGGCGACGACGACGATGACGACACACGACTCGACCTCCGCCGGGCGGACGCGCCCCGCCATCGACGCGCTCCCCGCCTACCGCCCCGGCAAGGGCGCCGCCCAGGCAGAGGCCGAGCACGGGATCACGAACGCGATCAAGTTGGCGTCGAACGAGAACCCACTGCCGCCGGTCGCCTCGATCCTGGCCGCCGTCACCGACGCCGCCGCCGGCGTCAACCGCTACGCCGACCATCGGGCGACCGCTGTACGCGCCCGGTTGGCGACTTGGCTCGGTGTCGACGTCGAGCGGGTCACCGTCGGGGCCGGTTCCGTGGGATTGCTCCAACAGCTGTTCCTCACCTACATCGATCCCGGCGACGAGGTCGTGTACCCGTGGCGTTCGTTCGAGGTCTACCCGGTGTACACGCAGCTGATGAACGGGACGGCAGTGACGATCCCGCTCACGCCGGCGCACGCGTTCGATCTCGACGCCGTCGCCGCGGCCGTGACGCCGGCGACCAAGCTCGTGCTCCTCGCGACGCCGAACAACCCGACCGGCACCGCGCTGCGCACGTCCGAGATCGCCCAGCTGCTGGCGTCGATCGAACCGAGCACGATCGTCGTGGTCGACGAGGCATACCGCGAGTTCCTCGACCCGTCGTACGGCGACCCGGTGCGCGAGCTCGTCCCTGATCATCCCAACGTCGTCGTCTTGCGGACGTTCTCGAAGGCGCAGGGCCTCGCCGGCATTCGCATCGGGTACGCGGTCGGGCACCCCGACGTGATCTCGTCGGTCGACAAGACGCTGTTCCCGTTCGCCGTCAACGCCATCGCCCAGGCGGCAGGCATCGCCGCGATCGACGCCGCAGCGGAGATCGGCGAACGTGTCGCGGCGATCCTCGCCGAACGCGCACGGGTCGTGGCCGCCCTCGCCGCTGCCGGTTGGGAGCTCCCCGACACCCAGGCGAACTTCGTCTACCTCCCGATCGGCGCCCGCACCGACGAGGTGTATCTCGAGCTCGAGCGCCGTGGCGTGGTGACCCGCCCGTTCACCGACGAGGGCATCCGCGTGACGATCTCGACGCCCGACGAGAACGACCGCTTCCTCGACACGCTCGCGGTCGTCATGGCTCGCTGAGCACGCGTAGTACATTCGCCCGCGTGACGCCCATCGCGATCCTGCGCATCGTCGCGGCCGCCGCGGCACTCGTCGGCGGGTATGCGCACCTCTCGCTGTACAACGACGGGTACAAGGACATCCCCTCCGATTTCGGCGGGATCGGTCCGATCGACATCGGGGCGCAGTTCCTCTTGAACGCGGTGGGTGGGCTCCTGATCGCGATCGGATTGGTGGCCTCGCTCGTCGTCAAGTCGATGTCGGATGCGATCTGGAAATTCGCCGCGGTTGCCGGTGCGGTGTGGGCCGCGATGTCGTTGATCGCCTTCTACTTCGCCCACGAGACCGACGGTGGCTGGTTCGACTTCACCGATCAGCCCGGCCTCAAGCCGTCGCCAGAAGCGGCGATGTCGGTGTTCTCGGAGGTCATCGTGCTCGTCGCCGTGATCGCCATGCTGGCCCTCACGATCCGCCCCCGCCGAGCTCGCCCCGAGGTCTGACGATCAGCTGATCAGAGCGCCGTCGATGCCGGCGAGCGGGTTGTCGCCGGGGAAGAACGCCCGACCGCTCGGGAACACGTCGGTCGGCGGCTGCGCGAGAGCGGCCATCCGAAGCACGGCCGCATGGCGAGCCTCGATGCCGCCGATCGTCATGATCGTCGAACGCAGGGCCGGTGTCGACAGCGCGCCGGCGGCAAACGCGTACGTCTGCGCCGCCGCTTCCTCGAGTGCGAGCGCGATGTTCACGGCATCCGCTTCGGACGCCGCGCTTGCCAGCGCCGGCGCCACGAGGGCGTCGAACACGGCCTGGTTCATCTCGGTGATCGCCGGCGCGCCGGCCCCGGTGATCACGCCGTTGAGCGCGTCGAGGTGGGCCTGATGGTGACCGGCGAACATCGTTGCCGCTTCGATCACGGCCGGCGTCGCCAGCAGCGGACCCGCTTGGCCGTAGACGTCGACGGCGAGCTTCTCGAGGGATGCCGCCGTCTTGGCGAGCGTCAGGTCCATGTTCGCCGCTCCCGCCTCGGTGGTCGATGGCTCGGTGGCCGGCGTCGTCGCGGGCGTCGTGCTACCGGGGGCATTGGTGCCGGGCGTGGTGACGGCGCTGTCGTCGTCGTCACTGCCGCACGCGGCGAGCACGGCGGCGCCCAGGATCGTGACCCCACCGAGTCGGAAGAAGTTGCGCCGGCTGGGTGACGGCACACCGAGGATGGCTGCCTTCTCGTCGGTGGTGAGCTTCTCGTCGCCACCCATGATGCGTTCGAGCGCCTCCCGCCAACGCGGCATGACGGTCTCGTTCGCGCGGTCCACAGCACGCAGTTGGCGGCGGACCTCGTCGGTGCTGATGTTGTCGTTGCTCATCGTCATGATGCCTTTCTCACGCTGGGAACACGGCTGGATCGAGACCGGCGAGCGGATCGGTACCGTCGCCGAGGGCGGCCGACTCGAACGGGCCGGTCGGGAACACGGCATCGACCGACTTGCCGAGCGCGAGCCCGAGCACGACTGCGTGCTGCGCCTCGATCGGAAGGATCGTCGCCGTTGCCGCGGAGTAGGCGGGATCCTGGAGGAGGGTCAGCGCCGCGGCGTACGTGTAGGCGGCCTGGTTCTCGAGTACGAACGCGAACTCGAGCGCGCCGGTCTCGTCGGTGATCGCCTCGAGGGCGGGCGTCACGGCGGCGACGAGCGCCGCGTTCGGCGCGGTCGCCGCCTTGTCGCCGGCAACTGCACCGAACGCGTCGGCGTGGGCCTGGTGGTGGCCGAGGAACAACTCGGCGACGGGCAACGTCGCCGACGTCAAGGCACCCGCGGCAGCGTTGTAGGCGGCAACCGCGGCGAGCTCGACGCTCTGCGCGTACCCGGCGATCGTCTGGTCGTCGAGACCCTGGGCGGCAACGCGAGCGCTCAGACCGCGGGGAAGCAGGAGGGGGACGGCGAGTGCGGTCGCTCCCACCAGACCCGTGCCCCCGATGAAGCGGCGGCGAGAGGCGCGGAGCGCGTCGAGGTGGAGGTCGGCGGTCTGCTCGGCGAAGGTCTTCATGCCCTCGTTGTGGAGCTCGTCGACGTCGTGCGCCAACGACTTGAGCTGGCGGGAGGTGAGATGCATGGTGTCTCCTCTTCTGATCGATGGGTTGTGATCGGTCGGCTGGTCAGACGACGGTGATGGTCGCGGTCATGAACGGGTGGAACGAGCAGATGTAGGTGAACGTGCCGGGCTCGTCGAACGTGACGCTCGCCGAGGCGCCGGCGGCGATCGAGCCGGTGTCGAAGTTGCCCGAGCTGGTCGCGGTGTGGGCCTGGTCGTCGGTGTTGGTCCAGGTCACGGTTCCGCCGACGGCGACGGTGACGTCGGTCGGGCCGAACGCGAAGTCGGCGATCTCGATCGCCGCCTCCATCACGGGTGTCGTCGTGTCCATCGTCGACATGTCGGTCGCGACCGACGCTTCGGTGACGGCAGGGGGATCGCCGGCCGAATCGCCGTCGTCGTCGCCGCCGCACGAAGTGCCGACGAACACGAGGACCGAGAAAGCGACGGGAAGGAGTGGCGAGGTTCTCACGGGCCCTTGTTCGGCACCGCGCCTGTCAGTGGATGGCTGGCGTGACCGACGTCACACGTACGTCGAGCTGCTCAGCGAACCCCGCGGGCGCGGCGGCGGACGAACCACGGCCACGGATCCGGCATCGGTGGAGCTGCGACGTCGATCACGACCGGACCGCCATCCGCGAAGGCACGTTCGAGCGCCGGCCGGACCTCGTCGGGCCCACCGGCGCGCAGGCCGAGGGCGCCGAAGCTCTCGGCGTAGGCGACGAAGTCGGGATTGCGGAGGTCGGACGCGATCGTGCGATCGGCGCCGAAGCGCTGCTGCTGGATCCGCTTCACGTTGCCGTAGGCGCCGTCGTTGAACACCAGCGTCACGACGGGGATGCCGTGCTGCACCGCGGTCGCCAACTCGTTGCCGGTGAACAGGAACCCGCCGTCGCCGGCGACGACGAGCACGTTGCGGTCGGGCAGCGCGGCCTGGGCGCCGACGCCGGTCGCGAAACCGGCACCGAGCGTCCCCGCCGGTCCGGACGACACGAACGTGCGGGGCCGGCGGAAGTCGAACGCGAGGTGGGCCGCGAACCCGATCTGGGTGACGTCCTCGACGAGCACGCCGTCGTCGGGCAGCACATCGCGGATCGCGGCGAGATGGTCGAGCTGCGGGCGGAGGTGGTCGATGTCGGCGAGGAACGCGGCGCGACGTTCTGCGATCTCGGCGGTGCGGTCGGCGGCGTGCACCTGGCCCGACAGCGCGTCGAGAAGGGCCGCGCACGCGTCGCGAGCGTCGGCACAGATGCCGATCGTCGTGACGCCGTGACGGTCGAGCTCGTCGGGATCGATGTCGACCTTGATGATCGACAGGTCGGCGTCGGTGCCCCAGTGCATGATCGGCCATTCCATGCGGGTGCCGATCCCGAGCACGACATCGGCGTCAGCCCACAAGTCGTATCCGACGGGCACCGGAGCGAACAACGGGTGGGCGGTCGGAATCACCCCGTGTCCCATGCGTCGCGTCGTCACCGGCGCCTGCAGCAGCGTCGCCAGTGCTGCGACCGACTCACCCGCGTCCTGCGCTCCGCCGCCGACGATGATCAGCGGGCGGGCGGCACCTGCGAGCAGCGCCGCGGCGCGTTCGATGGTGGCGGCGTCGACGGCGGGTCGGCTGGCGACCGGATCGACGAGAACCGGCTCGGCCGGCGCCGACCAGCGGTCGGCCGTCACCTCGATGGCGACCGGGCGCGGCCGGCCCGACACGACGGCGTCGATCGAGCGCTGGACCTGTGCCCCGGCGAGGGTCGGATCGACGACGAGCTCGACCTGCTTGGTGAGCTGCGTCAGGATCGCCGTCTGGTCGGGGAGCTCGTGCAACACGCCCCAACCGCGATGCTGCGCGCGTGATTGGATCTCGCCGATGATGGCGAGGACGCGAGCGTTGCTCCAATACGCCGTTGTCAACGCGCCTGCCGCGTTGAGCATCCCCGGACCGGGGACGACACAGAACGCGCTCGGGCGACCGGTTGCGATCGCGGCCCCCGTGGCCATGTACGCGGCGCCCTGCTCATGGCGGGTCACGATGGGGCGGATGTCGTGGGCGTCGAAGAGCACGTCGAAGAAGTCGTCGTTCTGCACGCCAGGGAGGCAGAACAGGGTGTCGATCCCGACCCGCCGCAGTGCATCGACGACGAGGTGCGCGACGGTGTGTTGGGGGCGGTCGGACACGCCGTGCATCGTAGGGTGGCACCGTGTGGGAGCTGGCACTCGTCATGCCGTCGCAGTGGTGATGGCAGTGTTGCTCACGTCGTGCGCCGCGTCAGCAGACGACGGCGTGACGTCGACGACCCCTGAACGAGCGACGGAACCGGCGACCCCGACGACGTACACGTACGGCGAGAGCGCCGAGCAGTTCGCGGTGCTGACGGTGCCGTCGACGGCCGGGCCGCACCCGGTGGTCGTCCTGATCCACGGTGGGTTCTGGCGGGCGGCGTACGGGCTCGACCTGATGGATCCGCTGGCCGCCGATCTTGTTCGACGTGGCTACGCAGCGTGGAACGTGGAGTACCGCCGGGTCGGACAGCCGGGCGGCGGTTGGCCGGGGACGCTCGAGGACGTGGCCGCGGCAGTCGATCAGCTGGCCGAGGTGGCTGCTGTCGCCGACCTCGATCTGACGCGTGTGAGCGTGGTCGGTCATTCGGCGGGCGGCCACCTGGCGCTCTGGGCGGCCGGCCGCGAGACGCTCGAACGCGGCGTGCCCGGCGCCGATCCGGCCGTCACCGTCGCCGCCGCGGTCGGTCTGGCTCCGGTGACCAACCTGCGGATGGGTGCCGAGGGCGGTCTGGGCGGCGGCGCGGTCGTCGACTTCCTCGGCGGGTTGCCCGAGGAGTTTCCCGATCGCTACGCGGTCGCCGAGCCGAACCTCACCGCCGACGCGGCGTACGCGATCATCGAAGGCGACGCCGACGACATCGTGCCGGAGCGGTTCGCGCGGCCCGACCGCCCGGGTGACGTCACATTCGTTCTCATCCCAGGGGCCGACCACTTCGACGTGATCGATCCGGCGCACGCCGCGTGGGCGGCAGCCGTCGCCGAGCTCGCGTCGTGACGTTGCGCTCTGCTCGGTGACTCAGCCGCCGCGGCCGGGCGTCGCGGCACCGAAGCGGGCGATGTCGGCGTCGAGGTCGAGCGGTACGTTCGAGGGCTCGTCGGGCGTCAGCAGCTCGATCGGCACCTCCCACATCACCTCGAACTCGATGCCGTCGGGATCGTGGGCGTAGATGCTGCGGCTCACGCCGTGGTTGTTCTCGCCGACGTACGAGCCGAGCTCGATGAGACGCTGGCGCACGGCCACGAGATCGTCGAGCGTCGGTACCTCCCACGAGAGGTGGTACAGCCCGACTCGCCGCGGACTCGCGGGCTCGGGCGTGGCGCGGAACAATCCGAGATCGTGGTCGGTGAGCGACGCCGGCGACGCCATGAACACCGCGTCGGCCGAGGCGAACTTGGTCTCGAGGCCGAGCACGTCGGCGTAGAACTCGGCCGACGCCGTCGGGTCGCTGACCCAGAGCACGGCATGTCGCAGGCCGAGCGTCGGTGCTGCCATCGCTACCTCCTCCTCCAATGTCCACTCAGTCGACCACATTTGCCGGTGAGGCGACTCAGACCCGCCGGTCAGGCGACTCAGTCTCGCCGAGCGATCGCCGGCTCGCACATTGTCGACAATCTTGGTGGACAGTACGCTCGAAGCATGCCCGGGGTTCGTGAGTACGACGACATCCCCGGCACGTTCGTCTTCGACGGCCGCCGCAGCCGGGCCGGCTACGCGCTCAACATGTTCTGCATGTCGCTCAGCGATCCCCGCAACCGCGAGCTGTTCCGGGACGACGAAGCCACCTACCTCGACCGCTACCCGTTGACGCCCGAACAACGCGAGGCCGTGCTCGAACGGCAGTGGCTCCGGCTGCTCGAGCTCGGCGGCAACATCTACTACACGTTCAAACTGGCGGCCTTCGACGGCATGACGTTCCAGCAACTGGCGAGCAAGCAGACCGGCGTCAGCGAGGAGGAGTACGTGGCCATGATGGTGTCCGGAGGTCGTTCGATCGACGGCAATCGCAGCCGGCGTACCACCGAGGGACCCGGCCCCGAGGATGCGGACCATGGCTGAGATCGTCGGTGGAGTCGGCACGTCGCACATCCCGGCCGTCGGGGCGGCGGTCGACAAGGGCAAGACCGGCGATGCGTACTGGAAGCCGTACTTCGACAAGTTGCCGCCGGCTCGCGAGTGGATCGCCGAGGTCGATCCCGACGTGTGCATCGTCGTCTACAACGATCACGCCAACGCGTTCTCGCTCGAGCTGATCCCCACGTTCGCGCTCGGTCTGGCCGAGCACTTCGAGATCGCCGACGAGGGGTTCGGGCCGCGTCCGGTCCCGGCGGTCGAGGGGCATCCCGAGTTGGCCTGGCACCTCGCCGAGTCGCTCATCCTTGACGAGTTCGACATGACGCTCGTCAACGAGATGACGGTCGACCACGGCCTCACCGTTCCCTTGTCGGTGATGTTCGGCGAGCCCGACGCGTGGCCGACCAAAGTCATCCCGCTCGCCGTCAACGTCGTGCAGTACCCGCCGCCCACCGGTCATCGCTGTTACCGGCTCGGCCAGGCGATCCGCCGGGCGGTCGAGTCGTACGAGGGCAATGAGCGGGTCGTGATCTTCGGAACGGGTGGCCTGTCGCACCAGTTGCAAGCCGAGCGCGCCGGTTTGATCAACGCCGAGTGGGACTACCAGTTCCTCGACCAGATCGTCGCCGATCCCGAGGCGGTCACCAAGATCTCGCACCTCGAGTACATGCGCGACGCCGGGTCGGAGGGCATCGAGCTCGTGATGTGGTTGATCATGCGCGGCGCGATGTCACCCACGGTGCGCGAGGTGTACCGCGCTACGCACGTCCCGACGTCCAACACCCACAACGGGCTGCTGATCCTCGAGAACGTCTGACCCTCAGACGTGTCTGGGATGTGTCACTTGGGTGACGGGCACGACCGCTCGACCATGAAACCCAACGGAACGGCCGCTCGGTGCCGAAAATTGTTACGGATGTGTTGCATGTCACACCCGATTGGGTAACCCCGCTGCCTGAACCCAGCGGAGGTCTTCCCCATGTCCGATGTCTCTCATTCCCGTCGCCGTCCTACACGGGCGATCTTCGGAGCCGTGCTCATTGGGGGTGCCCTCGTGGCCGCGTCGATCGTCGGCGCCGGTTCGGCGAACGCTGCCCGGCGGGCCGCCTCGCCCGCGCGCATCCAGTCCGCTCTCAGCGCGCAGCTCGCGACTCTCGGAGCCGGCGACACGACGGTGATGGTCCACGGCAGCAACATCGCTGCGGCCCGCCAGGCGGTGGCCGCGAGCGGCATGCGCCTGGTGACCACGTTCGACCGTGTCGGCGTCGCTGTCGCGAGCGGCACGGCCGCCCAGATCACCGCCGCCGCGGCGCAGCCCGGGGTGACCTACCTGGAAGGCAACACACCGATCGAGTACACGCTCGACACCAGCAACACCGCGACGCGCGGTGCCGAAGCTGTCGCCACCCTCACCGGCGCCAACGGCCACGCGCTCGACGGCTCGGGCGTCTCGGTGGCCGTGATCGACTCGGGCGTCGACCCCACCCATCCGTTCTTCAGGAACGCAGATGGCTCCAGTGCGGTCGTCGCCAACTTGAAGAGCATCTGTCTCGACGAGAGCACGACCACCACGAGTTGTGTCGTGCGCGTCCCGAACGCCGTCGACACCGACACGATCTCCGGGGGCGGTCACGGCACGCACGTGAACGGCATCGTCGCCGGACGGGCGACGACGCTGACCGACGGCACGCAACTCCAGGGAGCCGCACCCGGTGCGAGTCTCGTTTCGATCTCGACCGGCGCAGTGCTGCTGATCGTCGGCGCCGATTCGGCGCTCAACTGGGTGCTCGAGAACCACAACGCGCCGTGCGGAGCGGGTGTGCCGGCCACCACGTGCCCACCGATCAAGGTGACGAACAACTCGTACGGTCCGATCGGCGGCGGATCGTTCGATCCCGAGTCGGCCACGGTCAAGCTGCAACGAGCACTCGCCGCCGATGGCGTCGTGACCGTGTGGGCAGCAGGCAACGACGGCGGCGACGGCTCGGCCAGCGTGACCAACCCTCCCGGCCAGGACCCGACCGGCGGAATCCTCTCGGTCGCGTCCTACTTCGACCAGGGCACGGGAACACGCGACGGCACCGTCAGCGAGTTCTCGTCACGCGGCGCCGCCGCAGATCCGTCGACGTGGCCCGACCTGTCGGCCCCCGGCGAGGACATCGAGTCGGCATGCCGTCCGTACCTCGTGATCTGCTCGACCGGCATGGCACCGAACAACGGGCCTGGCGTGCTCGACATCGGCACGTTCAACACCATCAGCGGCACGTCGATGGCGGCTCCGCACATCGCGGGGATCGTCGCCCAGCTGTTCCAGGCGAACCCGTCGGCGACGCCGGCCGAGATCGAGGGTGCGCTCAAGTCGACCACGTACCACTACACCAACGGCGCGTCCTACACGACGGTTGGCGGGTACAGCACGTCGTTCGACAAGGGCACCGGTCTGGTCGACGTGATGGCCGCGGTCGCGGCTGTCACGTCGTGACGCCGTACATTGACGCAACGTGAGGCTGCGACAGATCGATGTCAACGCCCGGACGACGGCGAGCGCCGACGCGGTGTTTCGCCTGCTGGCCGACGGATCGACGTGGCCGAACTGGGCACCGATCGATTCGTTCGAGCTCGAACGCAGCGGTGACCCGCCGCCCGAGGGCGTCGGCGCGATCCGCGTCTTCAAGCGTGGACGTGTGACGGGTCGCGACGAGATCGTCGAGATCGTGCCGGGCCGCCGGCTCGGGTACGTCTCGATCTCTGGTTTGGCCATCAAGGACTATCGGGCAACCGTCGACCTCGAGGACGCCAGCGATGGCACCGCCATCAACTGGCGGGCGTCGTTCTCTCCGAAGATCCCCGGCACTGGGGCGATCCTCCAGCGCGGCATCCGGCGGTTCCTCCAGCAGTGCGCCGACGGGCTCTCGCAGAAGGCGGCGCGTCAGTCTTCGTAGGGCAGTCCGGCGTACTGCTCGCACACCGACGCCTGGGCATGGACTGACGAGGCGAGGTAGTCGAGCTCGACCTCTTGGGCGCGTTGGTCGAACTCGGTCTGGTCGGGGAAGCGGTGGAGCAACTTGGTGAGCCACCACGAGAACCGCACCGAACCCCACACCCGGCGGAGCGCCATCTCCGAGTAGCGGTCGAGGTAGTGGTCGTCGCGGTCGTCGTAGTGCTGCACCATCCCGCGCGACAGGTAGTAGACGTCGGAGATCGCGAGATTGAGACCCTTGGCGCCGGTTGGCGGCACGATGTGCGCCGCGTCACCGGCGAGGAACAGGTTCCCGAACCGCATCGGCTCGGCGACGAAGCTGCGGAGCGGCGCGATCGACTTCTCGATCGAAGGACCGGTGACGAGCTGATCAGCCATGAACGCGGGGATTCGAGCCGTGAACTCCGACCAGAACCGCGCGTCGGGCCAGTCGCCGACGGTGTCGTCGAGCGGGCACTGCACGTAGTACCGGCTGAGCTGCGGATTGCGCTGGGACGCGAGGGCGAAGCCGCGCGGGTGGTTGCAGTAGATGATGTCGTGCAGCGGCGGTGTCTCGGAAAGGATCCCGAGCCAGCCGAACGGGTACTCCTTCGAGTAGGTGCGGATCACGCCCGGCGGGATGACCGTGCGGCTCACGCCGTGGTAGCCGTCGCATCCCACGACGAAGTCACAGTCGATCCGGTGCTGGGTTCCATCGAGCACGTACGTGACGTACGGCAAATGGGTCGTGACGTCGTGCGGGTGGACGTCGGACACCTCGAAGTGCAGTTGACCTCCGGCCGCCTCGCGGGCGAGATAGAGATCCTCCTGGATCATCGTCTGGCCGTAGGCCATGACCTGCAGCCCGGTGTGCTTCTTGACGTCGATGAAGAAGTAGTCGCGCCCGGCCCAGGCGATGCCGGTGCCGTCGTGGATCTGGCCCTCGGCGTCCATCCGGGCGCCGACCCCGGCGTCGCGCAGCAGTTGGACGGATCCCCACTCGAGCACGCCGGCGCGGATGCGGCTGAGGACGTGCTCGCGGCTCTGGCGTTCGAGCACGACGCTCTCGATGCCGGCCCGGTCGAGCAGGTGGGAGAACAGCGTTCCGGCGGGTCCGGCACCGATGATCGCCACCTGCGTCCTCAACCCTGACCCCCTCCGATGCGCCGTCCTAGTATGACATCGGCCACGAGATTGTCGACAATCTGGGCAGCAGCTGGGCAAGAGGAGGAACGACCATGGGAGCCGCCACGATCGAGCTCACCGCCCGCGACGGGCACCGGCTCGCGGCGTACGAGTCACGACCCGAGCAACCGACCGCGGCGGTCGTCATCGTGCAGGAGATCTTCGGGCTCAACGCGCACATCCGATCGGTCGTCGACCAGTACGCGGGGCTCGGCTTCCATGCCGTCGCGCCGGCGCTGTTCGACCGCGTCGAGCGCGGCATCGAGCTCGGCTACACATCGGACGACGTCGCGCGTGGCCGTGAGATCCGCACCGCGATCGAGTGGGACGTGACGATGCTCGACGTCGCCGCCGCGGTCGCCCACGTGGCGCCGACCGGACCGGTCGCGACGGTCGGCTATTGCTGGGGTGGTTCGCTCGCCTGGTTGTCCGCCAGCGAGCTTCCAGTCACTGCCGCGGTCGGGTACTACGGCGGCCAGATCACGCAGTTCCTCGACCGCGCACCGAAGTGCCCGGTGTTGCTCCACTTCGGCGCTCTCGACGCGGCGATCCCGCTCGACGGGGTCGCCAAGATCGCCGAGCAGTACCCCGACGTCGAGATCCACGTCTACGAGGAGGCCGACCACGGGTTCAACTGCGACGTTCGCGCGTCGTATCACCCGGCGTCGGCGGCGCTGGCACTCGAGCGCACGCTCGCGTTCCTGGCGCGATGATCATCGACTGCCACGGTCACTACACCACGGCGCCGCCCCAGCTGGGGGCCTACCGCGACGCTCAACAAGCGCTCCTCGCGTCCGCTCCCGACGCGGTCGGCGAGAAGGGCGCGGTATCGATCAGCGACGACGAGATCCGCGAGAGCCTCGAGGGTGCCCAGCTCAAGCTGCAGCGTGAGCGGGGGACCGACCTCACGATCTTCTCGCCGCGGGCGAGCTGGATGGGACACCACATCGGAAACGCCAACACGTCGCGGTTCTGGAGCGAGCACTGCAACGAGCTGATCCGCCGCGTGTGCGACCTCTACCCGGCCAACTTCGCGCCCGTCTGCCAGCTGCCGCAGTCGCCTGGTGCACCGATCGACGCCTCGGTGCGCGAGCTACGCCGCTGCGTCGAGGAGATGGGCTTCATCGGCTGCAACCTCAACCCCGACCCGAGCGGTGGCTACTGGAACGGCCCGCCACTCGACGACCGTTCGTTCTGGCCGTTGTACGAGGCGATGTGCGAGCTCGACGTGCCGGCGATGATCCACGTCAGCGACACGTGCAACCCCAACTTCCACACCACCGGCTCGCACTACCTCGGCGCCGACACTACGGCGTTCATGCAGGTGCTCACGTCGGGGATGTTCAAGAACTTCGCCGAGCTGCGCTTCATCATCCCCCACGGCGGAGGCGCCGTGCCGTACCACTGGGGCCGCTTTCGCGGCATCGCCCAGGACAGGGGCTGGCAGACGCTCGACGAGCTGATGGCCAACGTCTGGTTCGACACGTGCGTCTACCACCAGCCGGGCATCGACCTGCTCGTCGACGTGGTGCCGGTCGACAACATCCTGTTCGCGTCGGAGATGGTGGGCGCGGTCCGCGGCATCGATCCGCAGACGGGACATTTCTACGACGACACCCGCCGCTACATCGACGGCGCCGATCTCAGCGACGCCGATCGCGAGAAGATCTTCGAGGGCAACGTGCGGCGGGTCTTCCCCCGCCTGCGAACCGACGACACCGGAGGTGCGCAATGACGAGTCGTCATGTCCCAAATCGTCATGTCCCAAATCGTCATGTCCCAAATCGTCATGTCATAGTGCGGACGATCCAGCGCGCGCCGCGGCAGGTGATCGACGAGCTGGGGGCGATCGGCACCGCATCTGTGCACGAGGCGATCGGGCGGCGCGGCTTCGTCGGCCCCCACATCCGGCCGATCCAGCAGGACGTGCGCGTCGCCGGTTCGGCGGTGACGGTGTCGAGCCACCCGGGTGACAACCTGATGATCCATGCCGCTGTCGAGGTCTGCCAGGACGGCGACATCCTCGTCGTCACCAACACCGCCGCGTCGACGCACGGGATGTTCGGCGACCTGCTCGCCGGCTCGTTGCTCGCCCGCGGTGTCCGAGGGTTGGTCATCGACGCCGGTGTGCGCGACACCTCCGACCTGCGTTCGATGGGGTTCGCGGTGTGGTCGCAGTACGTGTCGTGCGAGGGCACGGTGAAGGCCTCGCCCGGGTCGGTCAACGTGCCCGTCGTCCTCGGCGGGCAGGTCGTGAACCCAGGCGACGTCGTCTGTGCCGACGACGACGGCGTCGTGATCGTCACCCGCGACGAGGCCGAATGGGCACTCGCCCAGTCGAACGCACGGATCGCCAAGGAGGCCCAGAGCCGTTCCCGTCTGAACGCCGGCGAGCTCGGCCTCGACTTCTACGGCCTGCGCGACAAGCTCGCTGATCTCGGCGTCGAGTACGTCGACTCGCTCGACTGATTCGGACGATGCGTTTCACGGTGTTCGGCCTGGGTGAGGCGGGGAGCCTGATCGCCGCCGGTCTCGTCGCGGCCGGCCAGGACGTGCGTGCCTACGACCCAGCCGGCGTGCCGACGCCGACGGGCGTCGAGCGAGTCGACGACCCGCGCGTCGCCGTCGCCGATGCGGCGGTCGTGCTGGCGCTCACGGCGTCAGCCGATGCGCCGACTGCCCTCCGTCAGGCGCTCGACGAGATCCCGGCGGCAGCGATCTACGCCGACCTGTCGACGAGCGCGGCCATCGCCAAGCGCCAGCTCGCCGAGCTGGCCGCGACCCGCGAGCTGGCGTTTGCCGACGTGGCGTTGATGTCGATCGTGCTCGGCAACGGGTTGCGCACGCCTGCGCTGACGTCGGGGTCGGGGGCAGCCGCCCTCGAAGCGGTGATGGCGCCGCTGGGGATGCCGATCGAAGCGATCGGCGAGCAGGCCGGCGACGCTGCGACGCGCAAGCTGCTGCGGAGCGTCGTGATCAAAGGTCTGGCCGCGTTGCTGATCGAGGCGATGCATGCCGCCGAGGCGGCGGGTTTCGCCGACGAGACGTGGCAGAACCTCGTCGATCAGTTCACCGTCGCCGACGGGATGTTCCTGCGAAGAATGGTCGAAGGAACCGGTCAGCACGCGGTGCGCCGGCTGCACGAGATGGAGGCCGCGGCCGAGCTGCTGACCGACCTCGGCGTCGAACCCATCATGACCCGCTCGACCGTCGAGAACCTGCGCCGCGTCCCCACCGAGGGCCTCCCACCGCTCCCGCGTTGACCCAGTAGCTCAGCCGTACCGTGGATCCTGGCTGGCGGGCGTGCTGCCCCAGCCTTCGGGGAGCCACGTCGGGCCGCTCGTCGGCGTGAGGAACGCACTGTTCGCCATGTCCGGGCAGTCGTTGCGTCCGTGGCCGTAGTAGTCGTCATGGTTCACGTCGAGCACGACGTTGGCGACGTCCCAGGGCTGGTCGCCCGTCCACATCAAGTCGTTCGCGCCGTCGGAGGAATGGGCCACGAGGTGGCGATGCGGCGCGCAGGCCGGGACGAGCCCGAGCCCGTGTCCGAACTCGTGCAGCATCGCGATGTCGAAGTACGCGGGCGCGGTGGCGCCGAGGGCGCCCAACGTGTTCGTCGAGCCGCATGGCGTCTGGGCGTCCGGCAGGCCGCGCAGGTAGATCACCTGGGCCTGGCCGATCAACGTCGGCGGGTAGCTTGCGCCACCGCACGCATAGGTGCTCGTCCCGTCGTAGTACACGAGATAGATCTTGTTCGGCTGGAGGTGGCCGGCGTCGCTGAGACCTCGCTCGACCATCTCGCGGACGTTCGGTCCGAAGCTGGCGATGTACTCATCGGTCTTGGCGAGACGCACGAACGTCACGTCCGGCTGGCCGCCGTACGTGTCGAGACGGAGACGCTGACCACCCGTTTGCCCGGCGAGCCAGTTCTGCACGAGCAGGATCGATCGGGCGATCGAGCCGTCGGTGTCGAATGACCGGTCGGCCCCGTTCGACGCGACGGCGTACACCAGGTGCACCTGCGGACCGGCGAGGTCGTCGGGTCGGTCGACGCCGGCGCGGGGAAGGCTCGCCGGTCCCGGGCAGCCGGGGGCCGTTGGCGCGCCACCAGTGCTGGTCAGGTATCCCGCCACATCGACGATCAGATGGGTGCCGGCGCTGGCGAACACGCAGATCGTGCCGTCGCTGCCGATCCTCGTGATGACGGAGTTGGGCACCGTCTCACCGGTTCGGAAGTTGAGGTTCGACGCATTCGGAACGGTGCCGCCGGGCGGGAACACGGTGGCGAACCCATCGGATCGAGCGTCGGTGACGGTGACGTTCAGGACCACCGCCCCCGCCCCCACCGGCACGCCGGCCCGGCCCCCGACGTCGAGAGTCACGACCGAGAACGCCGCTTGGGCACCGATGCGTTCGTGTTGGCCGTCGACGGTGTCGCCCAGTGGCCGGCTGTCGAGCACACGTGCGGGTGCGGCGAGGGGGGTGAAGGCGGTGGTGTCGGCGAAGTAGCCGGCGATGTCGACGATGAGGTGGGTGGCGGCGGAGGTGTAGATGCAGACCGCTCCGGCGGCGCCGAGTCCGGTGATGACGCTGTTGGGGACGGTGTCGCCGGTGACGTAGTTCAAGTTGGACGAGTTGGGCACCGCGCCGCCGCACGGGAAGACGGTGGCGAAGCCGTTGGCTTGGGCTTGGGTGACGGTGACGTTCAACGCCACGGATGCGGCGGTCGGTGGGACGCCTGCTCGTCCGCCGACCGGCAGCGTCAGCGTCGCCCCGGCGGCGAGTGTCCCGGTGCGTTCGAACTGGCCGTCGACGGTGTCACCGGCCGGGCGGCTGTCGAGCACACGTGCGGGAGCGAGGAGTGGCACGTAGCCCGCTGCCGCCCCACCGGCCGGTTCGGCGATTGCGACGGTGGAGACGAGGAGGAGAAGCGCGGGCACGACATGTCTCGGCACGACCGGCAACCGTACGACAGCCGAGCCACTCACGGTGCCAGGTGCACCGGCGAGTCCCAGCGTGCGAGCGCTTCGATCACCGACACCAGGTGATCGTGCATGGCGATCGCGGCGGCCGCTTCGTCGTGCGCCACGACGGCGGCCACGATCGACGCGTGCTGCTCGACCGATTCGGCCGAGCGCCCTGGCATCGACGCCAGCTGGTACTGGTGGTGAGCACTGCGGTTGCGGAGGTTCTCGACGAGGCTGTCGGCGACCGCGTGCCGGCTGATCTGGCGGAGCCTCGTGTGCAGGGTGCTGTTCAGCCCCGAGTACGTCGACGCGTCCTCCGCGGCGACCGCCACCCGCATCCTGGCGATGACCCTTTCGAGCTCGGCGCAATCGGCCACCGTCGCGTGACGAGCGGCGTGGCGGGCGATCAGGCTCTCGAGGGCGGCTCGCGCCTCGGTGATCTGGATCGCTTCGGCGACGGTGATCCGCCGCACCGTGGCCCCGCGGTTGGCGGCGCGGTCGACGAGGCCCTCGGTCGCGAGCTCGACGAGCGCCGACCGCACCGACGCCCGGCCCACCGAGTAGCGCTCGCTCAGATGCAGTTCGACGAGGCGATCACCGGGCGGGAACACGCCGGCAAGGATGTCGGACCGCAGGTCAGCGGTGATGTTGGCGATCGTGCGCATCTATTGTCGACAATATTGCCAACCAACCACCTGGAGGACCGTCGTGAGGATCTGTGTCGCCGGAGAGGGCGCGATCGGCCGCAAGCACCTCGACGGCATCGCCCGCATCGACGGGATCGAGGTCGCCTCGCTGGTCGGCGGCAATGCCGCTGACACCGAGGAGCTGGCCGCCGAGCGCGGCATCCCGCACTGGACGCTCGACCTCGCCGACGGGATCGTCCAGCCGGGCGTCGAGGCGGCCATCCTCACCACACCGACGCAACTCCACGCCGCCCAGGCGACCGACGTGCTCCGGGCGGGTAAGCACTGCCTCGTCGAGATCCCGATGGCCGACAACCTCGCCGACGCCGAGGCACTTGTGAACGTCCAGGAGCAGACCGGCCTCACTGCCATGGTGTGTCACACGCGGCGTTTCAACCCGAGCCACCAGTGGGTCCACAAGCGGATCGCAGCGGGGGAGTTGCAGCTGCAACATCTCGTCGTCGAGACGTTCTTCTTCCGTCGCGAGAACAAGAACGCGCTCGGCAAGCCGCGGACCTGGACCGACCATCTCCTGTGGCACCACGCCTGCCACACTGTCGACTTGTTCCAGTACCAGACCGGCGAGACCGCCGGTGATGTGTGGGCCCAGCAGGGACCGAACCACCCCGACCTCGGGATCGCGATGGACATGACGGTCGGGATGAAGGCGCCCGGCTCCGGCGCGCTGTGCACGCTGGCGCTGTCGTTCAACAACGACGGCCCGCTCGGCACGTTCTTCCGCTACATCTGCGACAATGGCACGTACATCGCCCGCTATGACGATCTCGTCGACGGTCGCGAGCAGCCGATCGACGTCTCCCAGGTCGACGTCTCGATGGACGGCATCGAGCTCCAGGATCGAGAGTTCTTCGCCGCCATCGCCGAGGGGCGCGAGCCGAACGCTTCGGTGCAGCAATGCCTGCCGGCGATGCAGACGCTCGACCGGCTCGAGCGGAGCCTGGCATGAGCGGGCGCTATGCCATCAAGACGCCGCCGCAGCACGGCACGTGGCGCGAGTTCCTCGACGTCTGGCTGGCCGCCGACCAGATCGACGTGTTCGAGTCGGCGTGGACGATGGACCACTTCTATCCGCTCACCCCGCCGATGGACGGCACGCATCTCGAGAGCTGGACGATGCTCGCCGCGCTCGCCCAGGCGACGACCCGCCTGCGGCTCGGAGCGATGGTCAACGGGATGCACTACCGCCACCCCGCCGTGACCGCCAACATGGCGGTGACGGTCGACCACATCTCCAACGGCCGCTTCGTGCTCGGCCTGGGAGCCGGATGGTTCGAGCCGGAGTCGAACGCGTACGGCATCCCGCTCGGTTCGCTGAAGGACCGCTTCGATCGTCTCGACGAGGGCGTCCAGATCATCCGCTCGCTGCTCGACAACGAGCACACGACGTTCTCCGGCCGCTTCTACGAGGTGACCGACGGGCGATGTGAACCGAAGCCGGTCCAAGCTCACCTGCCGATCGCGATCGGCGGCAAGGGCAAGCGTCGCACGCTGCGAACCGTCGCCCGCCACGCCGATCAGTGGGACGTCACGTTCCCGCCCGACGTCGCGTTCTGGCGCGACCTCGACGAGACCCTCAGGGCGTACTGCGACGAGTTGGGGCGTGACCAGTCGGATATCACGCGCTCGATCCATCGGCCGTTGTCGGGCGACGACGACCCGCAGCGGATGGCCGCCGATGCGCAGCCGTTCTTCGAGGCCGGCGTCGACCTCGTGATCTACTCGATGCGCGGGCCCTACGAGGTGCGTCTCGTCGAAGCACTTGGCGACGCGTTGCGCGAGCTCAGCTGAACTCGTACAGCACGGTGGGGTTGTCGACGAGGATCCGGTTGCGGGTCGCCTCGTCGGGCGCATAGTCGGCGAGGACGTCGACGAGATCGCCGTCGTCGGCCATGTGGCGGACGTTCGGGTGCGGCCAGTCGGTGCCCCACAGCACTCGATCGGGGGCAGCGGCGATGAGTGCCCGCGCGTACGGCACGACGTCGTCGTAGGGCGGTGTCCCGCCGGCCGTCAGCCGTTCGGCTCCCGAGATCTTCACCCAGCA
>DATMDV010000142.1:0-32054 GCA_035557475.1 Ilumatobacteraceae bacterium | reverse complement strand
ACCGGCGCCGCAGCACGTCGATGTCGGGCTTGCGATCGAGGATCGTCACGTTGCCGAACGTCGACGTGAGGTACGGGTCCTTCTCGAGGCGCCACATCAGTCCCTCGACGTCGCTCATCTTCCGGTCGAAGTAGAGCTCAGCCATCGTCAGCACGTTAGGTCACTGTGCTTCGCCGGTCGATGGCGCCCCCGGCGGTGCCGCAGACTTGCTGGGATCAGCGCGGGATGCTGGTGTGCTTGAACTCGTTGAGGTTCGGCCACGCGATCTGATCGAGGATCCGTTCGATGGTGTGCGTGGCAACCGCGGCGTCTCCCTCGGGGCCCTCGAGCAGCCGGACGAACACCGCCCGATCACCGACGATGAATGTCGGGACGCCCCACACCTTGTGGCTCTCGACGAACGCGGTGTGCTCCTTCTCGATCGTCGCCAGGGGACGGCCGGAGTCGACCTCGCCCCACACCGCGTCGGTGTCGACGCCGGCCTCGGTCAGCACCCCGGTCAGCACAGCGCGCTCGCGCAGGTCGCCGGCCGCCGCGTGGCGATGTTCGAACAGCGCATGGTGGGCGTCGAGGAAGCGCTCGGGCTGGGTGTCACGGATCGCGATCGACGCCTGCATGGCCACGATGCCCGAATCCTTGTCGGGCTGCTCCCACACGCTCGGGTCGCCCTCCTCGACGTGGTTCTGGCTGAGCGAGAACGGGAGGAACGTCACGTCCCAATCAGCGCCACTGCGCAGAGCAGTGACGACGTGGTCGCTCGCGATCCGCGCGTAGGGGCAGCGGTAGTCGTACGTGATCGCGAAGGACTGTGTCATCGAGTCATTCAACCAGCGCGGCGTCGGCAAATTCCCGCCCGGCGCAGCAGGCGAGCGGCGATCGCTCCGAGACCGGCCCCGACAACGGCGCCGCCGATCACGTCCGACGCGTGATGGATGCGCACATACGCGCGACTCGAGCCGACGATCGCGGCCAGCCCCCACCACAGGGGACGGCTCCGTTTCCCGTCCCAGCTGCTGAGGATCGTCGCCGCGAACGCCGCCGCGCTGGCGTGGCCGCTCGGGAACGCCGACGTGCTCGGCTCGCGGACGGGGAACCGTGGGTCGCCACTGGTCGTCGGCCGGGCGCGCCGGAAGATGCGCTTGATTCCCTGGTTGACGATCAGGCTCTCGGCGCCGAGCGCGACCGCGAGCGCGACGACTTGGTCGCGTCGCCGGGTACGGATCGCGCGCACGATGCTCGCGACGTGCCAGATGAGGCTGAAGTCGCCGACCCGGCTGGCGGTGGTGAACAGGCGGTCGAGGACCGGATTGCCGCGTACGACCTCGATCAGCGCATCGGCGCGTTCGTCGAACCGTTCGACGAGGGGACCGAGACTGCCCTGGCCGGGCGCCAGCTCGGCGGTCACGCGGGTGCCAGGAGGGCGTGGCGCGCCGCGGCCTCGACGGCCGCCCGCTCCGGGTCGCCACCGAACGCCGGGCACCACTCCTGGAACGCGCACCCGCTGCAGAAGGGACCCGGCCGGGGCCGGAAGTCGCCTGTCTGACAGGCCCGCTCGACCGCCTTCCACACCGCCTGGGTGCGGGTGGTGATGAACCTCGACGACTGCGCCGAAGGTGTGGCGGTGATCGTCTCGCCCGACTTCAGGTACATCAACCGGATCGCTCGCGGCCGCCGGCCGAACACCTGCTCGCACAGGAACGAGTAGAAGTGGACGCCGGCCAAGCTCTTCTGCTCGTAGTTCACCGACGGCGCGCGGCCCGTCTTGTAGTCGGTGACGATCAGCTCGCCGTCGTCGTCGAGCTCCAAGCGATCGATGATTCCGTTCAGCGTCAACGTATCGACCTGCGCCGACAGGCGCAGCTCGAGCCCGATCTCGCGAACGGCGGTGGGGTCTTCCATGCGGAGGTAGTTGTCGATCAGCTCGTGACATTCGCGCTCGAACACCGCGACCTCGTCGGCACCGAGGGCGAGTCCGGTGAAGTCGGTATCGGTGCGGTACTCGGCCAGCGCCGACTCGAGCGCACGTTCGAGCCGGTCGGCGGTGCGGGTGTTGGCGGGCAGCATGAAGAACAGCTCGAGCGCACGGTGCACCAGCGATCCGCGCGTCATGTGGATGCCGGGCGGCTCGGGCAGCTTCTCGATGCTGGCGAACCTGAACGCCATCGGGCACGACGTGAACGCCTCGACCCGAGAGGGCGACAGGCTGACCGGCACGTCGTACATGCCCTCATGGTACGCGCGGGGGTGTGACGTTCCTGGTTGATCCCACGGTCGGAACCGCACTATTCAGGGGCGACGCGTTCGGCGGGATCGGCGGCGTCGACGGCGTCGACGACCAGCGCCGACACCTCGTCGGGATGCGTGAACGGCGCCATGTGGTCGAGGTGGGGATAGCCACGGAACGTGGCATTCGGGAGCCGCCGCGCCATCTCCTGGCCCATTGCGGATGGCCCGACGTCCTCCGCCTCACCGATCACCAGGAGCACCGGTGTGGTGATCTCGGGCAACAGGTCCCACACCCCGTTGTACCTGCCGTTCAGGAACGTCTGCGCCTCGAGCTCGGGATCGCACCGCAACGTCACGCCGTCGGCCGATGGGGCAAAGCCGTGCTCGACGTAGTTGCGGAGTGCCGCGTCGGTGAACGCCGCCATCGGCGGTTTCGAGCCGAAGTTGTCGATCGCTTCCTGGTACGAGCGGAACGAGCGCCGTCGCCGGCGGGCGGTCTCGACCATCTTCGTGAGCATCGCCGGCGGCGTCCCGTCGTCGGCGGTCGGCTCGAGCGGCGGTGAACCGATCGGTTCGAAGGCGATGATCAGATCGAACTGCGACGGATCGCGGTGGGCCGCCATCAACAGCGCCGAGCCGCCCATCGAGTGGCCAAAGCCGATCAGCCCACCGTCGGGGGCGATCGCCCGGGCGGCCGCCAACGCGTCGTCGCCGTATCGCCGCCATTCGACCTCCCAGCCCGGCGGCGCCGGCGTCTCGCCGTGGCCACGGAAGTCGAGCCCGTAGGTGTGGAACTGGTCGACGAGCGCACCCGCCATCGGGAGGTAGGAGTGGGCGTTGAAGCCGGTCGCGTGCGAGAGCAGCAGCGAGGACCCGCGCCCGCCGAAGTCGTGAACAGCGACGGCGACGCCGTCACTCGATTCGACCCGCCGCGCTGTCATGATCGAGGTGTCGGATCCGACCCTGCGGGACGTCCGACCTCAGCGCTCGTTGCGACGGCTCCGCGAGCGCCGCCACCAGCTGATGAACAGACGGTCGAGAAGGACGCCGAGGACGAGCGCCGTCGCCAACGCCGTCCACGTCCGGGTGTTGATCTCGAAGAACAAGAAGTCGATCCGGTGGCGCTCGCGGTTCTGGAACACGAACACGACCGCGAGCGCGGCAACGGCGACGAGGGCGATCAGCTTGACTGGCGGGCCGGGCTGTCCACTGCTCGCCGAGGTTTCGTCGTCGACGGGCCTGTTCACGTTCCGTACCTCCGGATCATCTCGCTGTCGATCACGGTCTGGGTTCTCGGGGAAGTCCGAGCAGACGTTCGCCGATGATGTTGCGCTGGATCTGACTCGTGCCCCCAGCGATCCTGCCACCGGGTGCTGCCAGCATGCCAGATGCCCCGGGTCCGTCGACGGTACTGACGGCGCCGCCGAGCGAGCCGCGCAGCATCGCCACATCGAACATCATCTCGGTGATCCCGAGCTTCATCAGGGACGCGGCGGTCGAGGCTGCCGGGCCTTGGCGCAACGCCATCGCCCTGTAGGCCTGCCCACGTGCCAGGAGCCCGGCGAGCTGTTGTCGCTCGCACGGCCCCAGATGATTGTGGTCGTCGCCCGCGCCATCGTCGTCGGCCATCGCCGCGAGCTGTTCGAGACGGCGCTCGAGCCCGATCACGGCGGTACCGATGTGTCCTCGCTCGTTCGTGAGCACGGCCATCCCGACGCCCCACCCGCCGTGCAGCGGACCCAGGAGATGCTCGGCGGGGAGCGCGACATCGGTGAGGAACACCTCGTCGAACTCGGCCTCTCCCGTCATCTGGCGCAGCGGACGGACCTCGACGCCGGGCAGGTCCATCGGGAACAGGAAGAAGCTGATGCTGTCGTGCTTGCCCGCTGCCCCCTCTGATTCGGCCCCCTCTGATTCGGCATTGGCGGTGCGGGCCATGAGGATGCCCCAGTCGCTGTAGCGACCGCCCGAGCACCACACCTTCTGTCCGTTGACGACGTAGTTGTCGCCATCGCGCTCGGCGCGGGTGGTGAGCGAGCCGAGGTCGCTGCCGGCTCCGGGCTCGCTGAACAGCTGGCACCACAGGCGGTCGCCGCCGAGCGTCGGGCGCAGGTGCGCCGATCGCTGTTCGGGCGTGCCGAACAGCAGGATCGCGCCTCCCGCGAGGACGTGGCCGACCATGTTGAACGCCCACGGCACGCCGGCCGACGCGCACTCGAACTGCCACGCCGCGGTGTGCTGGATCGTGAGTCCCCGACCGCCGTGCTCTTCGGGCCAGTGGATGCCGGCGTATCCGGCACCGTCGATCCGCCGCTGCCACTCGACGGCGCGATCGACGAGGTGCGGCGGACAGATCGCGCCGTAGTCGGTGGGTGCCTGCCCGCGGTGCTCGGCGATCCAGGACCGTGCGCGATCCTGGAACTGTTCGACTCCGATCACCGGTCAGCCTTCCGACTGGCGCCGGCCGCTCGGAAGGCGCACCTGCTCGCCGACGGCGAAACGCATCAGGCCCTCGGGTGTCTGGATCGGTACCCCCGGCTCCGTCTCGACCCGCACGGTGCACCCGTCGTGATCGACGTCGACCACCAACAGCGCCCCGTGGCGGAGCAGTCGGAACGTCATGCCGTCCCAGGCGACGGGCAGTCGCGGCTCGAACTGCAGCCACTCGCCGTTGTCGACCATTCCGCCGAAGCCGTGCACCAGCCCTGCCCACACGCCGCCGCACGATGCGATGTGGACGCCGTCGGACGTGTTGCCGTGGAGGTTCAACAGGTCGAGGAACAGCGCGTCGCGGAAGTAGTCGAAGGCCAGCTTGTCGTGGCCGACCTCGGCGGCGACGATCGCCTGCACGCACGCCGACAGCGACGAGTCGCCGGTCGTGATCGGGTCGTAGTAGTCGAAGTCGCGGCGCTTCTCCTCGCGGGTGAAATGGCTGGTCCGCATGTGCATCGCCAGCACCACGTCGGCCTGTTTCAGGACTTGGTACCGGTAGATGACGAGCGGGTGGTAGTTGAGCAGCAACGGGTAGTTCTCGGGTGGGGTGTTCTCGAAGTCCCACCGCTCACGATCGAGGAAGTTGACGTCTTGGGGATGGATGCCGAGTGCCTCGTCGTACGGGATGAACATCGCGTCGGCCGCACGATGCCACTCGGCGATCTCGGCCGGGTCGAGCGACGTGCGCCGCTGGAGGAGCTCCCACGACGAACCGTCCCATTCGCGGAGGAACTCCACCGACTTCGCCGCGAACCGCAGGTTGAAGCGGGCCATCATGTTCGTGTACGTGTTGTCGTTGACGACGGTGGTGTACTCGTCGGGGCCCGTCACGCTGTGGATGTGGAAGTTGTCGTCGTTCGGCGAGTAGAACCCGAGGTCCTCCCACAGCCGTGCGGTCTCGACCATCATCTCGGCGCCCTCGTCGACGAGGAAGTCGACATCGCCGGTGGCGTCGAGGTAGCGCTCGAGCGCGTACGCCACGGCGGCGTTGATGTGGTACTGGGCGGTGCCCGCTGCGTAGTACGCCGACGCCTCCTCGCCGTTGATCGTCCGCCACGGGTACAGCGCGCCGCGCTGACTGAGCTCGGCCGCCCGGCGGCGAGCCGCCGGCAGCATCCGCCACCGGAACCGCAACAACTTCCGGGCGACGTCGGGGCTCGTGTACGCGAGGAACGGGATGACGTACACCTCGGTGTCCCAGAAGTAGTGGCCGTCGTAGCCGCCGCCGGTGACGCCCTTGGCGGAGATGCCCTGCTCCTGGGTACGCGCCGAGGCCTGGGCGAGCTGGAACAGGTTCCAACGGACGGCTTGCTGGGCGGGCTCGTCGCCACGGATCTCGACGTCGCTGTGGAACCAGAAGTCGTCGAGCCACGCCCGTTGCTGGTCGAGGATCGCGTCGGGTCCCTCTGATCGCGCGCGTGCCAGCGTCCGGTGGCAACGGTCGGCGAGCTCCTCGGCGGGCACGCCCGTCGACGAGTGGTACGACACGAGCTTGGCGATGCGAACGGTCTCGCCCGGCGCGGCATCGATCGTGAAGACCGTCTTGGCGAGATCGGCACTGATCGTCGTCTCGACCGTGTGCGAGGACGACGTCTGCAGAATGTGTTGGTAGCCGCAGGCGAGCGTCATCCCGCTGTTCGCGCATTGGTACCCGAGCAGCACCTCGCCGCCCGCCGCGGAGTCCTCGTGGCGCCGCTGCAGGCGTGGCAGCAGCACGCGGTGCCCGAACCGGCGTGCCTGGCGCGGATCGCGGCCCTCGCCGAGCGCGGCCGCGCGGACGTGGTACTCGTCCTCGCCATCCTGGCGGTTCATGAGTTGCGACGAGACGACCACCGGAGCGGCCCCGTCGAGCATCGTGAACTCGAGCAGCATCATCGCCAGGTGACGATGATGGAAGCTCACGAGCCGCTGCGACAGGACCCGGATCCGCTTGCCCGCCGGCGTGCGCCACACGACGTCACGTGACGACACACCGGCACGGAAGTCGACGACCCGCTCGTAGTGCTCGAGATCGGCGGTGGCGACGAGCAGCGGCTCATCGTCGACGTACAGCTTCATCAGCTTGGCGTCGGGGACGTTGACGATCGTCTGGCCGGTCTTCGCGAACGCGAACGCGTCCTCGGCGTGCTTGATGTCCCACGTCTCGTGGAAGCCGTTCAGATACGTGCCGTGACTGTGTGCCTCGCGGCCCTCGGTGGCGTTGGCCCGCATCCCGATGTAGCCGTTCCCCAACGCGAACAGCGTCTCGGTCACACCGAGGTCGTCCGGCCCGTACTCGCGCTCGACGAGCCGCCACGGATCGACCGGGAACCGGAACGTGTCGAGGCTGGTCGGCACGTCGCGGAACCTCATGGCTGTTCCGCCTCGACCGTGTCGGCGATCGTCTCGCCGAGGTCGTTGACGATCGCATCCGCGCCGTGCGCGGCGAGTGCCGCGGCGTTGCCGCCGCGGTCGATGCCGAGCACGAACCCGAACCCGCCGTCCTTGCCGGCGGCGATGCCGGTGACCGCGTCCTCGACGACGATCGAGCGCTCGGGCGCCACGCCGAGCAGTTCCGCGGCCCGCAGGAACGTGGCAGGCGCCGGTTTGCCGGCGAGCCCCTCGGTCGCCGCCAGAATCCCGTCGACCACGACACCGAAGCGTTCGTCGAGCCCGGCCGCGGCGAGCACGACTCGGGCGTTCTTCGACGACGACACGATCGCCTGTGGCACCCCAGCGACGTCGAGCAGCTCCATCACGGCCAACGACCCGGGGTACGGGGCGATCCCCTCCGATGCCAGCAACTCGTTGAAGACCACGTTCTTGCGGTTCCCCATGGCACAGATCGTGTGGCCTCCCGGCGCGTCGGTGGGGAGTCCCTCCGGCAGTTCGATGCCGCGTGAGTGGAGGAACGCGCGGACGCCGTCGTAACGCGGCCGGCCGTCGATGTGGGCGAGGTAGTCGTCGGGCGTGTAGTCGAAGTCGCTGAACAGCTCGGCCCACGCCCGTTCGTGGACGTCGGCGGTCGGGGTGATCACGCCGTCGAGGTCGAACAGCACGGCGTCGTAGTTGGCCCAGTCGATCCGGGGGGACATCGCGGTCGAGTGTAGAGGCGACCTCAGCCGCGGCTACGTGAGGACGCCTACGCCAGATCTGGGCGTGTCAGATCGAGGCGAGCGAGGGCCTCTGACCGCAACTGTCGGTAGTCGAGCTTGCCGTTCGCCGCCCGGGCGACGGTGCTCACCGACAGCACGCGCTTGGGCGCCTTGAACGCGGCGAGCTTCTCCTTGACGTGGGCGATCAGCTCCGCCTCGTCGGCGGTCGCGCCCGGGTTGGGTTCGACGAGCGCCATGATCGCCTCGCCGAAGCGCTCGTCGGGGACGCCGACCACCGCCGCGTCGTGGACCGACGGGTGAAGCTTGAGTGCCTCCTCGACCTCCTCCGGATACACCTTCTCGCCACCGGTGTTGATGCACTGACTGCCACGGCCGAGCAGCTTCACCGTGCCGTCCGGCTCGACCTCGGCCCAGTCGCCCGGGATCGAGTAGCGCACACCGTCGATCACCTGGAACGTGGCCGCCGACTTCTCGGGATCCTTGTAGTAGCCGACCGGTGTGAAGCCCCGCAGCGCGACGCGGCCGCGCTCGCCCGAACCGGGCTCGACGTCGCGGCCGTCCTCGGTCACCACCCGGGTGGTCGCGCCCAGGCTGAACCGCGCCGTCCCGGCGCCCTCCCCGGCTCGCGTCGTGTTCGTCGCCATCCCGATCGCCTCGCTCGACCCGAGCGAGTCGACCATGATCAACCGGTCGTTGTGGCGCAACAGGCCGTCCTTGGTCTCCTGTGACCAGATCACACCCGACGACACCATGACCCGCAGGCTCGAGATGTCCCATCGCCCGGGGTCGGCGTCGAGGGCGCGCAGGATCGGTTTGGCGAATGCGTCCCCGACGATCGCCATCGAGTTGATCGAGAACCGCTCGACGGTGTCGAGCAGCTCGACGGCGTCGAAGCGTCGCCCGACCATCGTCGTGACGCTGCCACCCAACATCAGGTTGCTCACCGCGTTGAAGAAGCCGGTGCCGTGCATCAGCGGGGCGGCGGGCAGGTTGCGCGGGCCGGCGGCCACGACCCGCCCGCCGAGCGCGTCGAGGTCCTGCTCGGGCGGCATCCGGCGCCGGTTGCTCGCGTCGAGGGCGCCGAACAGGTCGTCCTGGCGCCACATCACGCCCTTGGGCATGCCGGTGGTCCCACCGGTGTACAGCAGCAACAGGTGGTCGCCCGACCGTCCCCACGAGGCGACGACCCGTCCCGTCGCCGAGGCGGCGGCCTGCTCGTACGGAACCGCCCACGGCGGGCACGGACCGGATCCGTCGTCGACACAGAGCCACAGGCGCACACCCGGCACGCGATCGCGGACGGCGTCGCACTGCTCGGCGAACGCGGCGTGGAAGACGACCGCGACCGCGTCGGCGTTGTTCCAGAGGTACACGAGCTCGTCGGCCGCGTAGCGGTAGTTGGTGTTGGCGATCGCCAGCCCCGCCTTGAACGCGCCGTAGCTGCTCTCGAGGTACTCGGGGCAGTTGTAGAGGTAGTGGGCGACCTTGTCCTGCTCGGCGACGCCGGCGGCCAGCAACGTCGCGGCGATGCCATCGGCGCGCCGGTCGAACTCGCTCCACGTGTACTCGCGGTCGCCCTGACGCTGGGCCAGCTCGTTCGGGATGCGCTCGGCGACTCGTTCCCAGGCGTCCGCGAAGTTCCAGCCGGCTTCGGTCACCTGCCGCACGGTACTGCGTTCAGGTCGTGGGAGGACCTTCCCGCAACCGGTCCAGCGCCGCCGTCGCCGCCGAGTCCTCACGCATCGCGTCCCACATCGACTCGATCCACCACGAAGCGCCGGCATCGTGCCACGCGGCCGGCGAGTGCTCGGAGCCGACGCCCTCGATCACGATGTCGTACGGCCGGTCGCCGACGAGGGCCCGGATCCCGGCGACCTCCTCGAGCGTCGCCTGACGGACGTCGCCGTCGCCGACGACCTGGGGGATGATGCCGTCCCAGCGCAGGGCGCGCTCCATCGACGTCCGCCGCCCGAGTGCACCGACACACCAGATGGGCACCCGCGGTTGTTGGACCGTGGCACCGATCGTCGGGAAGGTCGTCGGCTTGACCTGATAGTGGGTGCCCGTGAACTCGAACGGTTGGCCGTCCCACAGTCCGGTGACGATCTCGAGGCACTCGTCCATCAGCTCCGCTCGCGTGCGTCGATCACACTCCTCGCCGAACGAATCGAACCCCGAGTCGACTGCGCCGAGCCCGACCGACAGGATCACGCGCCCGTGACTCACACGGTCGACGGTCGCCACCTGGCTGGCAAGCTCCCACGGACGCCGGCGCGATGGCGGCGTGAGCATCGTGCCGAGGCGGATCCGTGACGTGCGCGCCGCCGCCAGCCCGAGCGAGATCCAGGCGTCGACGCCCCAGACCGGTTCCCACACGAACAGGCCGTCCCAGCCGGATTCCTCGGCAGCGACGGCGAGGTCGCCGACCTCACCGGCGTCGGCCCATGGCACCACGAACCCGAACTTCAGGCGGTCCGTCGAGGCTGCCATCCAACTCAACCTAACGGTCCCGACCTCACGGCCGGTTCAAACCGGGTGCGAGCGCCTCGAGCGTGCGTCGTCCGCTCGGTTGGTCGAGCGACGGCACGACGAGCCCGATCTCGGTGATCCCTGCTTCGGCGTACTCGTCGATCCGACGTCGCACCTTCGTCTCGGAACCGATCAGGGCGACCGCGTCGAGGAGGTCGTCGGGGATCCGCGCGGCCAACTCCTTCGGGTGGGGGCGCGACCGGGCGAAGTCGACCAGATCGCCGAACCCGGCTTCGGCGAACATCTCGCCGTAGCCGGGCGCCGGCAGGTAGCCGACATAGCCTCGCGACAGCCAGCGCCGCTCCTCTTCGGTCGGGTCGACGGCCGCCGCCAGCCACACGGCCGTCTCGGGGTGCAGGGCGGCGAGGCGCGACGCCGTCGGCGCGGTGACCATGTTGAGCACCATCCGGTCGGCGCCCGCGGCAGCGGCCGCGGCTCGCGGCCCGAACGCGGCGACCGTCAGCGTCGTCCCGGGCAGCGGCTCGCGGAGACGGAACCCGTTGACCCGATCGCCGTCGATCAAGTTCCGCACGTCACGGACGCATTGGTCGAGCAGCGCCGCGGCGCCCTTGCGGTCGCGACCGTGCCACTTGGCAACGACGTCGCTCGACGTACCGAGCGCGACGTGCGTTCGCCGTCCGGTGGCGGCGACGGTCGAGGCCGCGAGCGCGATCTGCACAGGTGACCGCACGGTGACGGCGAGCGGGCCGAGCACCGGCTCGATGTGGGCGGTGCTGGCGACGATCGTCGACGCCATCGCAGGCGCGTCGAGCTTGGCCGCCTCGCCGATCCAGACCTGCTCGTAGCCGAGTCGATCGGCTTCGATCGCGACGGCGAGATCGGCCCCGATCGGCGCGTCGAGCCACTCACCGAGCACCACGGTCAGACGCACGACGCCGAACCCTACGCGCGACCGCGCGGGATGCGGCGTGCGACGAGTACCGTCGCCGTCGATGGAGATCATCGGCCTCGAGCGCGATGGCGACGTGCTGATCGCCACGATCGACCACCCCGAATCGGCGCTGAACGCCGTCGACGCCCGTCTCCACGGCGAGCTCGCCGAGTTGTTCCGCGTCCTCAAACAGGAGTCGACCGCCCGGGCGATTGTGCTCACGGCGGTCGGCAAGGCGTTCTCGGCGGGCGGCGACATGTCGTGGTTCCCCGAACTGCGCACGCCCGAGGCCACGCACGCCCTGCGGCGCGAGGGCAAGCAGTTGATCTGGGACCAACTCGACGTCGAGGTGCCGATCGTGTGCGGCTTGAACGGCTCCGCCGTCGGCTTGGGCGCGTCGGTTGCGCTGTTGTGCGACGTGATCGTGATGGCCGACGACGCCAAGCTCATCGACCCACATGTCCTCGTCGGTCTCGTCGCCGGTGACGGCGGTGCCGCGATCTGGCCCCTGCTGCTCGGCCCGCTCGCCGCCAAGCGCCACCTGATGTTGGGCGATCCGCTGACGGCCGCCGACGCGGTTCGGCTCGGGGTGGCGGTCGAATCGTGCCCGGCAGCCGACGTGGCGACCCGCGCCCGGGCCTGGGCCGATCGTCTCGCGGCCGGAGCGCCGTTCGCGGTGCAGGGCACCAAGATCGCCGTCAACGCCCAAATCAAGCAGGCGTTGCTGACGAGCTTCGACGTCTCGACCGCGCTCGAGATCGGCTGCTTCTTCTCGAACGATCACGCTGAGGCGGTCGACGCGTTCGTCAACCGCCGGACGCCGCGATTCGAAGGGCGATGATGGTTTCGCGATGACCGCACCGAAAGGAGCGATCGAATGACGATGGACGCGATCGAGGCGATCATGACCACCCGCGCGATTCGCCGGTTCAGCGAGCAGCCGGTGAGCGACGACGACATCGCGACGTGCCTGCGCGCCGCGCAACAGGCACCGAGCGGCGGCAACGTGCAGCCGCAGCAGTACGTCGTGCTGACCGAGGTCGAGCAGAAGAGCGCGATCGCGGAGTGGTACCGCGCCGCGTTCGACCGCTACGAGCGCTCGCTCCCCGAGCCGTCCGATTTCCGCGACGAAGCGCAGGCCGAGTCGTGGCGCCGCACCCGCGATGCGAGCCGCCATCTGGCCGATCACCTCGCGGAAGCGCCGGTGATCGTGCTGTTCCTCCAACCGCTCATCCCGTGGACCCCGCAGGACGACGACGGTGTGATGGACATCGGCCGCCTCGACGCGAGCGTGTATCCCGCGGTCCAGAACTTCTGTGTCGCGGCTCGCTCGCTCGGCCTCGGCACTGCGCTCACGACGGTGATCCGGATCCACACCGCCGAGGTGCTCGCCGCGCTCGGCGTGCCGGAAGCCCCGGACGGTTCGGCGCGTTACGAGATCGCCGCCCTCGTCCCGGTCGGGTGGCCGGCGGGGAAGTTCGGTGTGGCACCCCGCAAGCCGGCGAGTGCCGTGACGCACTGGAACCGCTGGGGCGACAAGCGGCGCGAGCCGACGTCGTGAGCGGGTCAGGCGCCGGCTGATTCGCTCCCTGCGGGGGGCGTCGCGACCTTGCCGAGGAAGTCGAGCACGGCGGCGTCGAACTGGGCCGGACGCTCGAGGTTGGAGATGTGGGCGGCGCCGGCGATCTCGACGTAGCGGCTGGCGGCGATGTGGTCGGCGAGGTGGCGGGCGTAGCTCGGCGGCGTCTCGCGGTCGAGCTCGCCCACGACGACGAGTGTGGGAGCGGCGATCTCCGACAGGCGTTCGCGGACATCGTGCGACGGGACGCAGCGCACTGCGCCCTCGAAAGCGTCCGGACCGATGCGCGCCATCGCCGCGCTCGCCTCGCCCACGGCGGTCGCGCCGGGCGCCATGATCGAGCCGATCACACCGGCGGCGATCGACGCAGGCGTTGCACCGGCGCGGATCGGCGCGAGGCGGGTCGCGACCCACGTTTCGGCGTTGGTAGCGCCGTCGAACCCGAACGCCGGGCTCGTGTCGCACAGCACGAGCGAACGGATCAGTGCCGGTTGTGCGAGCGCGAGGTGGAGGGCGACCATCCCGCCCATCGACAGCCCGACGACGTGGGCCGGACCGCGCCCGAAGCCCGTGATCCACGTCGCGGCGGCACCTGCGAGCGCATCGAACGTCCACGCCCGCGGGCGAGCGCTGGCGCCATAGCCCGGCATGTCCCACGCCGCGGCCCGGTATCCGGCCGTCGACAACGACGCCAGCTGTGGCTCCCAGGCGATGCGGCTTCCACCGAGCCCATGGAGCAGCACGACGAGCTCGCCGTCGGTCGGTCCCGCCTCGCGCCACGCGACCGGCCGCTCGTCGCGATCCCGAGCGAAGTGATCGGCCTGATCGACGTGCGAGGCGTTCGTCGACGGCATCGCGCCAGCGTACGCACCTCGCCGGGCGGACGACGCAGGTAAGGTTCCGTGTCGTGCCGCGCGCGTTCGGGAACCAGAACGACGACGAACTGCGCGCCGCCGAGCGCACCGTCACCGAGGCCCTCGGCGACCTGCCGCTCGATTTTCAGGCGCTGCTCGCGGTCAGCAACATCTTCCGGGCGGCGACCGCGGCGCGGGCACACCTCGAACGCACGGTCTTGTCGGAACACCGCCTCTCGTGGAGCGCGTTCGTCACTGTCTTCGTGCTGCGGGTGTGGGGCGACCTCGATTCGCGCCAGCTGGCCGAGGAGGTCGGCGTCACCCCGGGCACGTTGTCGGGCGTGGTCGACACGCTCGAGCGCCGCGGGTTCGTGCGGCGCGCACCTCACACGACCGACGGGCGTCGCGTTGTCGTGAAGGCGACGGCGAAAGGCCGCAAGGCGTTGGACTCGATCTTCGTACGCTTCAACCAGGAAGAGATGTTCATCACCAAGGAGCTGTCCGGCGCCGAGCGGGCCGAGCTGGCCCGGCTGCTGCGCCGCGTGCTCCGCACCCTGGACGCCGCCGACGCCTGAACCCGCTTCCAACCCCGGTTTGTGTCACCGCAACCGGCGAAGGTCGCCGATGTCGGTGACACAAACACGGGATCGGGGTACGATCGCGGGTCGTTCGGTACCGAACGATTCTTCGACGAGGGGGATGTGATGGGCGAGATCGTCGGCGCGGCGCTGGTGTCGCACGTCCCGCCGATCGTGTGGCCCGACGCCGAGCGGATCGAGCTCTACGGCGGCGTCGACACCAGCCTCGTCGACGGGCTGCATCGCATCCGTTCGGAGCGGCTCGACCGACTGCGACCGGACACCGTGATCGTCTTCGACACCCACTGGTTCACCACCGTCGAGCACATCGTGACGGCGCAGGACCGGCGGGCGGGCTCGTTCACGTCCGACGAGTTGCCGCGCGCGATGCACGACGTCGCCTACGACATGCCGGGCGATCCCGAGTTGGCCCACGCGCTGGCGTCACTGGCGTCGGAGCGCGATGACACCTGGATCCTCGCCTGCGACGAGCCGTCGCTACCCGTGCACTACCCGACGATCAACCTGCTCGGGTACCTCCAGCGCGACGAACGCTGGATGAGTGTGGGGATCTGTCAGACGGGCACGCCCGACGACTGGCTGCTGTTCGGCGAAATGTTGGCCGCCGCCGTCGCCGGGCTCGACCGGCGCGTCGTACTGCTCGCGTCGGGCGGGCTTTCGCACCGCTTCTGGCCACTTCGTGAGTTCCGGCTGCACGAGACCGCCGACCCGGCCAACATCGCGTCACCACGGGCGCGCGCGGCCGACGAGGAGGTGCTCGCTCGGATGCTGGCCGGCGACCACGCCGCTGTGATCGATGGCTGGCCGGACTACCGCGGCGTCAGCCCGGAAGGCTTCTTCGCCCACTACCTGATGATGGTCGGCGCGATCGGCGGCCGGTCGTGCCTCGCCGCGGGTGAGATGTACAGCGAGTACGAGTCGGCAGGCGGCACCGGCCAGGCCCACGTCTGGTTCGAACGCCCGGCCACCGGTTGGACCGCTTGATCCGTGCTGCTTGATCTGGACTGCTTGATCTGGCCGCCACTCAGATGAGCGAGATCACCAGCGCCGCCTGAGCCAGGTGGTATGTGACCATGATCGCCACCGGCATCCACAGCCGCTTCGAGACGAACTGCCGCCATCCGAGGATCGAGTCGGACGTCAGGAACAGCACTGCACCGGTGACCGCCCAGGCGTTGCCGGCGGCGGCGGCCGAGGCGACCATCAAGGAGATCACGCCGAGGTACGACGCAACTGGCACGCGCAATGCCGGACGGCGCTCGACGGCACCGGCGACGATGCGCCGGCCGACCACGAGCGCGAGGACGGCTACACCGATCGCCGCCAGCGCGAAGTACCACCATCGCCACTCGTCGGCGAACGCGAATCCCACCACGTACGCGACGTGTCCGGCCAGGAATGCGGCCAGCCCCGGCACGAACCAGGAGTCGTCACCGAGCAGGAACACGTCGCCGGCCAGCGAGAGCAAGAGCGCCACGACGAACCACCCGCGTACCGCGGGATCGATCGGGTCGAGCGCGATCGCCGCGCCGATCAACGCGACCAGCGTGAGCGGCTTGCTCCACAGCTCGGTCGGTCGGTGGTGCGACCAGCGGCTCCACCAGTTGGCGACGGCGAACGCCGCGGCAGCGGCCAACCACGCAGCGGTCGCCGACGTCACCGCGTCATTCTGCCTTGGCTCATTGTGCCTGTGCACCGGATCAGCACGGCGGATCGGCCGCGGGGCAACACCGGTGAGCACTGCCGTGCAACGCTCAGGGGATGGCGCGCCTGTTCCTCGCCGTGTGGCCTCCAGCGAACGTCTTCGAGCAGCTCGATGCGCTGCCGCGGTCCGACCAGCCAGGGGTGCGTTGGGTGCCACCTGCCAACTGGCACGTCACGCTTCGGTTCTTCGGTGAGGCCGAAGCGAGCGACGTGCACGCCGGCCTCGCCGACGCCACGCTGCCCGCCGCTACCGCGATCTTCGGTCCCGCGGTCCGACGCCTCGGCCGGAGCGCGCTGGTCGTCCCGGTCGCCGGCTTGGAACGTCTGGCGGCCGCCATCTCCGCCGTCACCGTCGACATCGGCGATCCGCCCGATACGCGCTCGTTCAACGGACACCTGACGCTTGCCCGTCTCCGGCCGCCGTCGCGCGGCGACCTTGCGGGCACGCCGATCGCCGCCAGATGTCCGGTGACCGAGGTCGTGCTCGTGCGCAGCGACCTCGGCCACGACGGCGCGACCTACGATGTGGTCGATCGCTGGGTGGTCGATCGCCGGCCGACCGTTTAGCCCACCGCGTCAGTCGCCGGCGACGATCTTGAACGTCGCCCCGGTCGGGTCGGCGGCCTGGGCGAGGCGTCCGTACGGCGTGTCCTCGGCGGGGATGATCACCGTGCCGCCGAGCTCGACGACCTTGGCGAGCGTCGCATCGGCATCCTCGGCGCCGAAGTAGATCGACCAGACGCCAGGGGCACCGTCGGGCATGAACCCGCTGGCGTCCATGATGCCGGCGAGTTGCGACTCACCTTCGCCCAGCGTCGCGTAGCGGAACTCGGGGGTGTCGCTGGCGACGTGGGTGTCCCATTTGAAGACGTCCTCGTAGAACTGGACCGCGGCCTTGAAGTCGCGGGTGTGCAGCTCGAACCAGTTGGCCGTGCCGTGCTCGCCGAGGACACCGAAGCCCTTGTGGGTGCCTGGCTGCCACATGCCGATCGTGGCCCCGCCGACGTCGGACACGATCGCCATGCTGCCGAGCTCCATGACATCCATCGCCGGGAGGAGCACCTGTCCGCCGTTGGCGGCCGCGAGCTCGGTGGTCGCCGCCGCGTCGTCGGTGGCGAGATAGACCGACCAGGCATCGGGGGCGCCCGACACACCGTCGTTCTTCATGCCCCCGCCGACGAGTTGACCATCCTTGGAGAAGTTGATGTAGCCGCCGTATTCCTCGCCGGCGCGCTCGGCAGTCCAGCCGAACAGGTCGCCGTAGAACGCGATGGCCCGATCCGGGTCAGATGTGTACAGGTCGACCCAACATGGGGCACCAATGGGGGCTGAGTCGCGTTGTGGCACGGCATTCTCCTTTGTTGTTGGCGTTGGTGGTCGACGTACGTTGCAGAAGGTGGGACCGGCCCGTCGGCCGGAACTCATCGGCCTCCCGACGAATACTGTGAAACGAGTCAGTCACCCGTGGCAACGGGCCGGCCGGGCTGGGACGACCAGTCGCTCCACGAGCCGGGGTAGAGACGCCCGTCGGTGATCCCAGCGACCGACATCGCCAGCAGGTCGTGGCAGGCGGTGACGCCGCTGCCGCAATACACGACCGGCGCCGATCCGAGGTCGGCGAAGCGGGCCGCCAGCTCGTCGACCGATCGATGGCGTCCATCGGCGTCGAGGTTGTCGAGGTGCGGCAGGTTGATCGCCCCCGGGATGTGTCCCGCCTGCTGGTCGATCGGTTCGACCTCACCCCGGTACCGTTCGGGCGCGCGGGCATCGATCAGCGTCGTCCCGCTCTCGACGAAGTCGGTGATCGCGTCGGCATCGACGATGCCACGCCAGCCCTCGACGACGGGGTAGCCCGTCGGCACTCGCACCGCCACGGCGTCGGTGGTCGGTTGGCCGGCCTGTTCCCAGGCCTGGTAGCCACCGTCGAGGACGGACACGCGCTCGTGCCCGATCGACCGCAGCATCCACCACAGGCGGGACGCCACCGCGCCGCCGACGCTGTCGTAGGCCACGACCGCGTCGTCGCGGGCGATGCCGAGCCGGCTCAGGTGGGCCGCGAACTCGTAGGTCGTCGGCAGCGGATGGCGGCCTCCGCCGATGGTGCCGGCGAGCTCGGCGTGGAGGTCGACGAAGACGGCGCCGGGAACGTGCGCATCGTCGTATTCGCGCCGACCCCGGTATGGATCGGTGAGGTACCACCGCACGTCGCACACCACGATGCCCGGTTCGTCGAGGCGCCCGGCCAGCTCGTCGACGGAGATCAACGGGGAGCTCAGCGGTGGCACGTCGCTCACGCTACGCGCGCGGCAGTGCCGTCAGCGTGCTCGCCAGGCGATCGGCAATCGTTTCACGCCGTTGATGAAGTTGCTGCGGACCCGCTCGACCGGCCCGGCGAGCTCGAGCCGGTCGACGCGTGTGACCAGCGCCTCGAGGAACACGCGGACCTCCAGCCGTGCCATCCACTGACCGAGGCAGAGGTGCGGGCCGCCTCCGCCGAACGTGACGTGGCGGTTGGGCGAGCGTCCGACGTCGAAGCGGTGCGGATCGGCGAATTGCGCCGGGTCGAAGTTGGCCGCCACGTACCACGTGACGACCTTGTCGCCGGCACCGATCGGGACATCCGCGAGCTGCGTGTCGGTGGTGGCGGTGCGGCGGAAGTGCACCTGGGGGCTGGCCCAGCGGAGCACCTCCTCGACGGCCGGGTCGAGCAACGCCGGGTCGGCGCGCAGCCGCTCGAGCTCGTCCGGGCGTTCGGCGAACGCGATCAGCGCGTGCGAGAGCGAATGCCTCGTCGTCTCGTTCCCGGCGATCAAGAGCAGCAGGAAGAACGTGCCGCGTTCGCGTGCGGAGAGCTGCTCGCCGTCGATCGCGGCGTCGGCGAGCACCGAGATCACGTCGCCCGCCGGGTGCCGGCCGCGGGCGGTGATGAGGCGCTCGACGTAGTCGAAGACCCGTTCGCTGACCGGGCTGCGGAACGGCAGCAGGCGATAGGGGTCGGTGTCGACGGCGTCGATCACGGCGGCGGAGTAATCGGGGTCGGCGTGGTAGACGATCTGGTCGGCCCAGTCGAACAGCCGCTCGGCGTCGTCGTCGGGCACGCCGAGGATGCCCGTGAGCATGCGGATCGGCAGGGCCCGGGCGACGTGCGCCACGGCGTCCAGTTCGGCCAGATCGAGCGCGTCGTCGAGAACGGTCTCGACGAGCCGCGCGGCCGCGTCGGCATACGTCGCGACCGTCGCCTTCGAGAACGGCGGGTTGACGAGCTGGCGCAGTCGGGTGTGGCGGGGCGGATCGGTTTCGAGCATCGTCTTGCGCGCCTCGATCGCGTCGGGGGCGAGCTCTTCGATCTCGGTGCCGCCGATCTCGGACGAGAACGTGCGCCAGTCCTTGTGCACGGCGACCAGCTCGTCCCAGCGCGTCACCGCCCAGAATCCCGCGCCGGTGTGACCGTTGGCAGCGGTCTCGTTGATCCATGCGACAGGGGCCTCGTCACGCAACCGGTCGTACCCGGCGTGTGGAACGCCAGCGGCGTACACGTCGTGGGACACGATGTCGACGCCCGGCACCGAGTCGGGACGGAGAATCGGTCGGGTCATGCGTGCACGTCAACGCGCGGTGTCGTCGAGGAACCGGTCGAGCATGCGGTGGAGGTTGACGCGCGCGGTGTCGCGATGGTTGGCGAAGCCGTCGATCATCGCGTCCGAATCGATTCCCTTGTGGGCGAACCACGCCGCGTCCAGCTCTGCGATCCAGTCCCGCACGATGTCGGGCGTGACCTCGGGATGGAACTGCACCGCGGCGCTGTTGCCGTGTCGGAAGGCCTGGACGGAGACCTCGTTGCGGGCCAGCTCGGTGGCGCCGGCGGGTAGGACGCACCGGTCGCCGTGCCATGTGAACCACGGACCCGACGGCACGACCGATTCGTCGTCGGTGTCGACCTCGACCCAACCCGCCTCGTACTGCGGGGACCGTTCGACGACCCCGCCCAGCGCCACGCACAACGCCTGGGCGCCGAAGCAGATGCCGAACACCGGGATGCTGTTGTCGTGCGCGGCGCGCAGGACGTCGAGCTCGCGATCGATCCACGAACCCACCGCCGCGACGTCGTAGACGCTCTGCGCCGACCCGAGCGGTACGACGAGCTCGAATTCGGTCGCAGCGGGTGATTTCCCGTTGCCGGCGGCGCTCACGAGCCAGGTGTGGAGCTGGTATCCGTGGTGCTCGAGACGGTCGGCGACGAGGCCCGCCGGACCGTTGTGTCCGTGTTGGATGATCAACGCCCGGGGCACGGGCGACAACCTACTGGCGCGCCTTCGCGCGCGTGCGAGGCTGGACCGATGGATGGCATCCACGATCTCGGTGGTTTGGACGGGTTCGGTCCGGTCGTGGTCGAACCCGACGAGCCGGTGTTCCACGAGGAGTGGGAGCGCCGCGCGTTCCGGCTCAACCTGGCGGCCGGAATCGCGTTGCGGTACTCGGGGGGAGCGTGGCGCCACGCCATCGAGCGGATGGATCCCGGCCACTACCTCACGTCGTCCTACTACGAGCATTGGTTGACGGGCATCTCGACGCTCATCGTCGAGGCCGGTCTGGTGTCTGACGCCGAGCTCGATCGGCGGGCCGGCGGCAAGTACCCGCTGTCGCGCCCCGACCGCGGGATCGCGCCGGTGTCGCCGCAGCCGGATCACGTCGACGCTCGTTTCGCAGTCGGCGATCGAGTCCGTGTGCGCGAGTGGCACCCGGCCGGTCACACCCGCGCGCCGCGATACGTGCAAGGCAAACGCGGGATGGTCGTGCGGCTCGACGGGTCGCACAACGTGCCCGACGTCGAAGCGCACGGCCCCGACCGCGTGCTCGAGCCGACCTACTCGGTGCGCTTCACGGCACGCGAGTTGTGGGGTGAGGCCGGCGCCGAGGACGACGTCGTTCACGTCGACCTCTGGGACCGATATCTCGAGGAGGAGCGATGAACGAAGGAGCCGATCCGCACGATCACGACGAGCGTGATCATGGGCACCACGACCACGACCACGACCACGACGGCCACGGACACGCGCACCATCCGGCGCCGCTCGCCCAGGTGGAGGCGCGGGTCGCCGCCCTCGAGTCGGTCCTCGTGGAGCGCGGCATGTTCGACACCGAGCGGCTCGACGCGATCGTGGCCAACTTCGAGCACAACCTCGGGCCGCTCAACGGCGCCAAGGTGGTGGCGCGGGCGTGGGTCGATCCCGACTACAAGGCGCGCTTGCTCGCCGACGGCACGGCGGCGATCGCCGAGCTCGGCTTCAGTGGGCCGGAAGGTGACCACATGGTGGTCGTCGAGAACACGCCGGACGTGCACAACCTCGTCGTCTGCACATTGTGCTCGTGCTACCCGTGGCCGACGCTCGGCCTCCCACCCACGTGGTACAAGTCGCCCGCGTACCGGTCGCGTGCGGTGCGTGAGCCGCGTGCCCTGCTCGCCGAGATGGGCACGACGCTTCCCGACGACGTCAGCATCCAGGTGTGGGACTCGAGTGCCGAGGTGCGCTATCTCGTGCTCCCCGAGCGCCCGGCCGGCACCGACGGTGCCACCGAGGAGGATCTGGTGGCTCGCGTGACCCGCGACTCGATGATCGGGGTGGAACGGCTGTGAGCGCGCAGCTCCCCGACGACGTGGCGCTGATGGACGGCGCGAGCGCGCTGCCGCGCGACAACGGCGAGCTCGCGTTCTCGGCACCCTGGGAGGGACGTGCGCTGGCACTCGCGGTCGCGATCGTGGATCAGCTCGACCTGCCGTGGGACGCGTTCCGTCAACGCCTCATCGGCGCCGTCGCCGAGGCGCCCGACCGCCCGTATTACGAGAGCTGGACCGTCGCCCTCGAGTCCCTCGTCGTCGGCCTCGGTCTCACGACACCGGACGAGCTGGATGCCGCGACCCCCTCGGTGCGCCGGCCGCTCTGACCCGGCTCAGTTCCCCCCATTGATCCCGACCTCCAGGCCGCCAGTCGTCCGGAGCGCCAAGCGTGCGTTGGTGGGATCTTCCGTGCTCTCGAATCCCACGAGTGCGATCGCCCGCTCGCCGGTTTCGAGGTTCTTGTCGCCGCTGACGATCGAGAAGCACACCGGCTTGTTCTGCGAGATCCCGTCCACGAAGAGCGTGTCGAAATTTGCGCCCGAGTAGTAGATGGAGTCAGCGACGGGGTCTGCCACCGGCGCGGTCTCGTTGGCGAGCTCGACACGCACGATGACCTCAGCGGGGTCCGGCGTACGGAGCTGGTAGTTGAAGGCCCGAACGGTGTAGGCGAACGTCGTTGGGCCGTGTTGTTCGACCGCCGGGGACCCGTTCGCGACTTCGATGTCGGGCCATGACGAGTCCGGTGTGGGGCAACCCGTCAGCTCGTCGTCGCTCGAGTCGTCACCGTCCGTGTCGTCATCCCCGAGCCAGATCCAGCCACCGACTCCGGCGGCGATCAGTGCCACGGCGGCTGTGGCAACGGCCAGACCCCGACGTCCCGGGCCCCGACGTCGTGATTCGATGAGGTCTTCGCCTTCCAGCCGGCGGACCAGACCGTCGACGTCCTGGTGCCAGGTGGCATCACGCAGCGCCACGGCCTGCCGGGTGGTGAGCGGGCGCAACTCCTCGGGCAGGTCTGCGGGTGCCGGGAGCTCGGCCCGGTCGACGAGCACGGGCACGACGCGGACACCGGCGGCCAGCGCGGCATTGACCTCGCGCCGTACGTAGTCGTCGAGTTCGTCCAGCCGTCGCGTGCCGTCCGACCCACGCATGTCGAGCCAGTCCGAGCCGATCACCACGAGCGCGGCGTCGCTCTGCGCGATCGCATCAGCGACCTGCTGGGGGAAATCGGTCCCGGGCGCGATCGCGGCGACGTCTTGGAACACGTTTCGCGCGCCGAACCGGGCGACGAGCTGGTCGAACAGACGCCCGGCACGTCCCGCTGTGTCGTCGCGCCGGTAGCTGATGAAGATCTTCAAAAGGGCCTCCGTCAGGACGGATGAAGGGACGCTAATAGAGTGCGCCGGGTCCGAGAGGAGAGCCCAATGACGCTTCAGGACCGTGCCACGAGGACCGTTGACCTTCCCGATCCCGACCTGTCGCCCGACGAGCTGGTGGCCCGGGCGACGGAGATGCGCGACACGTTGCGATCCCGACAGGACGAGTGCGAGGAGCTCGGGCGGCTTCCCGATACCACTGCGCAGGACTACATCGACGCCGGCTTCTTCCGCGTGCTGCAGCCGCGGCGCTTCGGCGGGTACGAGTTCGGGCTCGAAACATTCCTGCGCATCACCGCCGAGCTCTCCCGTGGCTGCCCGTCGAGCGGTTGGGTGTACGGCCTGATGGCCGGCCACAACCTCGTCACCGCGCTGTTCGACGAACAGGGCCAGGTCGAGCTGTTCGGCGACGGTGACTTCCGCTGCCCGCTGTCGAACCTTCCCGTCCCGGCGGTCAAGGCCGATGGGGGCTACGTCGTGAGCGGTGGGTGGGACTACAGCTCGGGCTGCGACGTCGCGACGCACTTCATCGGCGGTGCGGTGGTCGCCCCCACGTCGAGCGACGAGCCGGTCGACACTCGGTGGGTCGCGATGCGTCGCGACCAGTACGAGATCATCGACAACTGGAACACGCTCGGGATGCGCGGCACCGGATCGCGTCGCGTCGTGGTCGAGAACCTGTTCATCCCTGAGCACCACACGGTGCCTTCCCCGAACCCGACGCGGCCAGTCGTCGAGTTCCCGGGTCGCAACGTGCATGCCAACCCGATCTACCGCGCCGGGCCGCTCGTGCCACTGCTCATCTCCGAGCCGGCAGCGGTGGCGGTCGGCGTCGCGCAGGCCGCGATCGACGAGTACATCGAGGTGCTGACGACCCGCCATCAGTACGGCCCGGCGTCGCCGTTGCGAGCCGACCTGACGGTGTTCCAACGCGTCCTGGGTCAGGCCACCGCCCTCGTCGACACCGCCGAGGCGGCGCTGTGGCACGTGGCCCGCTCGTGGACCGAGCAGTCGGAGCACTCGGCTGCGACCGGCGTGCCGGTCAGCGACGAGAGCGAGCGTCGCCTGATCCTGATCGAGCAGCAGGTCATCGAACTGTGCAGCCAGGCCGTCGAGCTCGTGTTCCGCACGGGCGGCTCGACCGCGGCACGCAAGGGCGAGCGGATCGAGCGCTACTTCCGCGATCTCAACATGGTGCGCACGCATGTGACGCTGCAGTACGAGCGCACGTGGGAGAACGTCGGACAACTCCGACTCGGGATGGCGCCGGCGTCGTTCTTCTGATTCCGCATGCCTGATCCGATGCCTGAGGTCGACCGACCTCAGGCATCGGACAGCCCTTCAACTCATCCGAGGTGGAGGTCGTCGAGGCCCCAGACGCTTCCGTTCGCGCCGGTGAACGAGACGTCGACCGTACCGACCGTCCAGTCGGACAGGTCCCACGTGCCGGTGCCGAGGCTGGCCCAGCAGTACACGAGCCCGGGGAGATCGAATGGGCCGACCGGCGCCGCCGCGACCCACGGTCCTTCGGGCGGCATCCGGTAACACACGCGCACGGGTCCGTACAGGATGCGCACCTGCTCGAGCGTGAACGGCTGCGGCTTGTAGGCGGATCCGATCGGATCGATGAGATCGAGCCGGATGTGAGTCGACGGCAAATGCGGGATGATGTGGCTGCGCGGCTCGGTCAGCGGATCGATCGGCTCGCAGTCGTCGCCACGGCTGAACACGCCCACGGGTGTGTCATAGGGGTTGTCAGGGTCACCGCACGTTGTGATGTCCGGGTCGCTGTACCCGAGGTGATAGTGACTGTCGTCCGTCGGGTACACGCGGGCGTAGTTCCCCCCGCACTTCTGGTTCCACCACGGCGAGTAGACGAACGTCGATTCGGCGTAGTTGTACGGCAGCAGGGCGATGGCCTCGTCGTCGTCGAAGTCGATGATGCACGGGTCGCCGCCGTGGGCGATCGCTCCTCCTCGCAGCCGGTCGGCCTCGGCGCGCGTGAGCGGACGGAGACCGTTCGACGTGAGGCGCTGCGGCGCGGGCGGCGTCTTTGGTGCTCCCGTCGTGATGCCTCCGACGGTGTGGTGACGCGTCGTCGGTGTCACGACGTCGTTGGGCGCGGCCGGCGGTCCGGCCGCGCCGGGCCGGGCGCCGAACCCGATGAGGGTGAACGCCATCGCGGCCGCCGCCACGGTGGCGCCTCGACGGATGATCTTGGATCGGGGGATTCCCGCCATGGTGAGTGCTCCTTTGAACGCGACACGGCTTTGTGTCGTTCCCTCCCACGGTGAAGCATCGGGGCGCACCCGCACCACATCGCCAGCGCGTGTCGTGAGGTATGGCTGGCCGTAGTCGCGGCGGGATATCAGCCGGTCCGAGTGGGGACCCGGCAGTACCTTGAATCGCGTGTCTGCACCCGTTCGGATCGTGCTCGCCGAGGACAACGCGTTCCTCCGTGAGGGCCTGAGCAGGCTGTTGGCGGGCTCCGGGCGGGTCGAGATCCTCGCCGCCTGCGGATCGCTCGATGAGCTCCTCGACGCTGTCGAGGCAAAAGAGCCCGACGTCGTGCTGACCGACATCCGCATGCCACCGACTCGCACCGACGAAGGAGTGCAGGCGGCGAATCTGTTGCGGCGCACCCACCCACGCGTCGGAGTGCTCGCCCTCTCCCAGTATCTCGAACCCGCACTGGCACTCTCGTTGCTGAGTGAAGGTTCGAGCCGAAGGGGCTACGTGTTGAAAGACCGCGCCGACGATGTCGACTACCTCGTCGATGCGATCACCGCGATCGCCGACGGTGGATCAGTCGTCGGCGACGAGGTGATCGACTCGCTCGTGCTCGGTCAGCTCCGGCAGGTCGACTCACCACTCAGCGTCCTGTCGCCACGCGAGCTGGAGATCCTGCGCGAGGTGGCCACCGGCCAGAACAATGGCGCGGTCGCGTCGACACTGGCGATCAGCGAGCACGCCGTGCAGAAGCACATCAACTCGATCTTCTCGAAGCTTGGTCTGGTCGACGACGGCGAGACCCACCGCCGCGTGGCGGCGGTCCTGCTGTACTTGTCGAACACGGGGCCGATGGTGACCGGCCCGATCGGTCCGTAGATGGGTTCGGCGATCCTGCCTCGCGTCGGCCCTGACCGCCGGCTCGCCCGCCTGGTCGGGCTCGACGTTGCCACCACGACGGCGGCCACCGTCATGCTGCTGGTCGTGCACCACTTGGTGCTGACATCCGGCTATGTGCTGGTGCTGGCCGCGATGGTGGCCGGCGCGGGAACGGTGATGGCAGCGGGCTACGTCGCTCTACGGCGCGGACGGGCGCGAGCGGCCGTCGCCCACGTCGCGATCGCCAACTACCTCATCGCCCTCGGGGCGACGGCCATCGCCCCGTTCGCCATGCCGGTGCTACTGATCGCGACGCTGCTTCCGGCGGTCCTCGCCGTCCCCTATGTCACCAGAGCCGAGCTTCGCCTCTACGTGCTCGGGTCGTTCGTCGCTGCGATCGGTGTCGCCGCGCTCGGGTCGTTGCAGGACGTCACGGGATTCAGCGCCGCGCTGCCGGCGTGGATCGCGCCGGGCGTCGTCGTCCTGTTCACCCCGTTCATGGCGGCGATGGTGGCGACGATCGCGCTGACGAACGGCACGGTGCTCGACGACGCAGTCCGGCTGCTCGTCGACACGAACCGCCAACTCGTCGACACCCAGTCGACGTTGGCCGAGAACGTGGACGAGTTGCGAACGTCGCGGGCGCGCATCGTGGCAGCCGCCGACCAGGAGCGACGCCGGATCGAGCGCGATCTCCACGACGGTTCGCAGCAGGCGTTGCTCAATGCCGCGGTACGGCTCGCGCTCATCCGTGAGGAAGCCGGCGAAGTCGATCCCGCGCTCGCCGCCTCGCTCGGCGCAGTCCGCGACGAACTGCACCAGGCGATCGGGCAGTTGCGCGACCTCGCCCACGGGCTGTATCCGGCCGCGTTGGTCGACGGCGGCCTGGCTGCCGCGCTCCGACATGCCGTCGCTCGATTGCCGGCCGCGGTCACGTTCGACGTGCGGGCCGCCGGGCGCTATCCGCCCGAGGTCGAGAGCGCGGTCTACTTCTGCTGCACGGAGGCGTTGCACAATGCGTGCAAGCACGGGGGTGCCGGAGCGAAGATCCGGTTGTCGGTCGAGGCGGCCGACTCGGAGCTGACGTTCGAGGTCGACGACGACGGGCGGGGCTTCGACCCGTCACGTCCCGGGACGGGCGTCGGATTCCCCAACATGACCGACCGCCTCGGCGCGGTCGCCGGGCGCCTCGAGGTCACCTCGTCGGTCGGCGCCGGCACGCGCGTGCGCGGCATCGTCCCTGTCGAGCCCCTTCGCTCCGAGGAGCCGGCCGTTGTGGTTCGCGAGCGTTTCGCCGCCGCCTCCGTCTGACGTCCGCGGCCGGCGTCGCGATCGTGAGACCGCTCGCTCACCGTTGCTCGGGCCGCGCTCGCATAAGGTGCGCGGAGCGATGATCGGGGGTCTCGTCATGAGGAAACGACAGTTCGCGTCCACGGTCGTGGTCGGCGCGTTGCTCACGTCGGTGGTGGCGACCGGGTCGGCCGGGGCCGACAGGGACGACGGCCGTGGTGATCGGAACGACCGCCACCCGGCGCCGCTCGTCAAGGTCGGTGCCGCATCCCGGTCGGTGCTGCCGACCGTCGATGGCTCGCACGACTATCTCGCCGCCGTCGAGCCGGATCCGCTCGACCCGTTCTCGCCGGGGCTCTTCGTGCCGGCGTGGGATCAGGGTCGCGTCGCCGTCGGCAATGGTGACGCCGACTCGCACTGGGTGCACGACGACATGGAGGTGACGGCGGTCGCCTTCCAAGACCACCGGACCCGGGAGATCCAGGTCGCGGTCGCCGCCAACCTGTACATGATCTTCGGCGTCGACGCCGAGGTGATCCGCGAGCGGGTGGCCGCTCTCGTCGGCCGGCGGTTGGCAAACCGGCTGCAGATCGCGATCTCCGCCGACCACAACCACCACGGACCCGACACCGCGTTCGACGTCAACCACGAGTGGTACGACCTGATGATCGATCAGGCCGCGGCAGCGATCGTCGAGGCGGTCGACGAGATGCGGCCGGCCAAGCTCGAGGTCGCCCAGACCGACCACTACTTCGGGTTGCGGGACTCTCGCGATCCGCAGGTCTTCGACCCCACGCTCGGTGTGCTGCGGGCGACGGCGACCAACGGTCGCACGATCGCCACGCTGTTGTTCTGGGGAAATCACCCGGAGACGACGTTGTTCTGGGAGCCGCCGACCGACGACATCGCCGACGAGTGCGCGCAGATCGGGCTCACACCGTGCACGTTCGAGGACCGGTACTTCACGGCCGACTTCCCGGGGTGGGCGACCCGGATCATCGAGGACCAGCTGGGCGGCGAAGCGCTGTACTTCAACGGGGCCATCGGTGACCTGATCACGCCGCTCGGCGCCAACGTGTGGGAGGTCGACGACGCGGCGCCGCTCGGGCTCGGATTGATCCCGCCCGACGGTGCGCAGCCGCCGCTCGGCGCCGCCGATTTCCAGCAGCGCAACTTCCGGCGGGCGTACCTGATCGGTCGCGAGCTGGCAGTTGCAGCGCTCGGCGCCCTGGAATCGGCGAAACCGTTGAACAAGCCGACTGTCAACTACGACGTGGCGACGTTCTACACGCGGATGTCGAACATCGGGTTCCGGTTGCTGCTCGTCCGTGGCGACGACGGCCTCACGTCTCTCGGTCACACGCCGGGGCTGCTGTACACCTGCCCGGCAACCGGACCGAAGAACGAGAGCACGTGCGCACCTGACGACTTCGCCACCGTGCCCGATCCGTTGCTCGGTGAGATCCGCGCCGGCGATCACACCAGGTCACAGGCTGCATACCTCCGGATCGGTCCGGTCGGGGTGATGTTCATCCCCGCCGAGATCGGCGCCGAGTCGACGATCGGACTTCCGGCCGGCTATCTCGACGAGCCGACCAACTGGCACCTCGACGATCTGTCGCTGCACGCCTCCGGCGCCGAATACGCGACCGTCGGGTACGTCAAGAACCGGATGCCCGACAAGTACCGCTGGATCGTCGGGTTGGGCAACGACGAGATGGGCTACGTCGTTCCCTTGGCCGACTACCGCGTCAAGTGCGTCGCCGACGACCTCGCCGGTCCCGGCACGTGCGCGGCCCTCCACGCCGCGGGGGTCATCGAGTTCCCCGACGCGGTCGCCGGAGCGACGTGCAAGGCCGTCACCGAAGACCCGTCGTTGCTGGCGGCCTACGGCCCGGCGGCCGAGGCGGTCGCCGCCAGCTGCCGGTACGGCCAGGCGCTCGGCGAGGCGAACGACCACTACGAGGAGACGAACTCTGCCGGCTGGGACCTCGAGGCCGACATCCTCGCCGCCGTGGGCCTGCTCACCGGCGACACCAACCCGGCCTCCGTCAACCCGGACTTCCCGGGCTGGTGGATGGGCCACACGCCACCCGGCTGACAGCGCGAATCAGCCGTCAGCGAGGCGGCGCTGGGCGTCGTGCAACCTGAAGAGCTGGTCGACGAGGTCGAGGTGCGCAACGCCGCATCCGATGACTGCCGTTCGGTCCTCCTCGGCGGGACCATCGGTGATCACGTCGCCGCGTCCCATCACCTCGGCATCGATGCCCGCTTCGACGAGGCACGCCACGAAGCGTTGGTTCGCGACCGCGTGCTCCTGCTCGGTGACGACTCCGTCGGCCAGGATCGCGGCCTGCTCGGGCCAGTCAGCGGCGAGCTGTTGCAGCTCGAGCATCCGCGTCTCGACACAGAGCGGCTCTGCCGCGCACTCCTCGACGTCACTCGGCTCGTCGGTTGGCGCGAGCGACAGAGAGTCGGAAACGATGCGATCGTCGGCGTCGATGCCGCGCTCGACGGCGCACGTGTAGATGGCGCCGTTTCCAACCATCAGCACCCGCACGCGCGTCGGCTGACCGGGGATATCGAGGAGCCGGATCTCTGCCGTGGCCGGATCGGGGAGCGGGAACTCGCCGATCTGCTCAGGCACGCTGTACTCGGCCAGTGCGTCGGCGCACACCTGCACTCCGGCGAACGTCGCCGGGTCGAGCTCCGTCGAGGCGGGCGCTGACGTGTCCGCCGGGCTGATGGCCGGGGGGTCGTTGCCGTCGCGGACGTTGGCGACCACGACGAGCGCGGCGATGCCCGCGGCCACGAGACCCACGGTGGCGAATCCGGCAATGTGACGCCGCGACGCGTCCTCAGCGGCGCGCTCGACGGCGACATGCGCCGCGCTGCGCGCGTCCAGCTCGTCACCGGCCGCCCGCAGGAGGGCGTCGAATTGATTTCCGGTCATGGTCATGGCGTGACCTCCAGGATCTCCCGCAGCCGGCGCGTCCCTCGATGGACGTGGTTCGTCACGGCCGATTCGTTGATGCCGAGCACGGTCGCCGCTTCGCCGTAGGTGTGGCCGTGGCAGCGCACGAGCACGAGCGCAGCCCGCTGGATCGGCCGCAACTGAGCCAATGCCGCGAACAGGTCGATCAGCTCGGCGTGATCAGGCTGCGTCGTAGCGGCGGAGGTCGACGGGAAGGTCGTGCGGTGGCGCGCCCACCGCACGTTCGGTCGGGCGTGGCTCTGTCCGACGCGGAACAGGAAGCCCCCGGGGTTGTCCATCGACGACACGTCCGGCCACCGTTCCCAAGCGACGCGCATTGCCTCGGCGGCGGCCTCGGTCCCGATCTCGACGCCGAAGTAGGCGACGAGGGCGCGCCGCACCCGCTCACCGGTGGTGCGGACGAACTCCTCGAACAACACCTCGAGCGTCTCCTCGATCAACCTCACAGCACGAGAAACCACGCGACATGTCAGATCCTTTCGCGGACGCGACGAGAATCTGTTCTTCAGGTCGTACCAAACGTCGAGGAGAAGCCGTGGCACGCATCGAACCGCTCATTGCTCCGTACGAACCGGACGTCGACGAGCAACTGACCCGGATGATGCCGCCGGGTGTCGACCCGATCGGTCTGTTCCGCACGTTCGCCCGCAACATGCCGATGACCGTCGCGATGAACGGGTGGGGCGGTTACGAGCTCGGCCGGACGCTCAGCCTCAGCAAACGGCAACGCGAGATCGTGATCGATCGCGTCACGGCCCGGTGCGGATGCGAGTACGAGTGGGGCGTCCATGTGGCGTTCTTCGCCGAGGCCGTCGCACTCTCGCCGGAACAGGTGCGGTCGCTGACTGCCGGCTCACCGGCGGACGCCTGCTGGGAGGATCCCGTCGAGCGGCTGCTGATCGAAGCCGTCGACAGTCTCCACGACACCAGCGACATCGACGACGAGCTGTTCGCCCGATTGCGTGGTGTGCTGCCCGAAGCCCAGCTGCTCGACCTGTTCATGCTCACCGGCTGGTACCACGCGATCAGCTTCTGTGCTCGCGCCGCACGCGTCGACCTCGAACCGGGTGCACCGACGTTCGCATCGTTCGGACGCGTGCCGGATTGACGGTTCGAGGTCGAGCGGCGGGGGGTGTCACCGACTCGCCCGATTGTTGAGCTCGTGGCGCAGAACGGGGATGACGATGAGGGCGGCCACGACGTGCGTCAGGGCGAGGATCAACTTGGTTCCCGTCGTCGTGGCACCGGCCAGCGCCGGCGGGACGAACGACACGATGGTGAGCGCGACGGCGGTGATCGTGAACGTGCGTGCCGGGTGCTTCGCCCAGCGGCCCATCGCGGCGGCAATCCCGATACCGACGGCGGTCCACAGCAGCGTCGAGAACGCGAAGCCGAGAACCGGGATCGACTCGGACGAATCGGCGCCGATCGAACCCGCTTTCATCGACACGTCGCCGACGCGGGCGACGGCTGCGACGAGCTCGGTGGCGACAGCAGCGGCGACGCCGGCGAGGGCGCCGACTCGCAGCAGCGGGAGCCGTGTCCGTGTGGTGGTGGTGGTGGTGGTGGATGGGGTGTCGATGGTGGCGGTTGCGGTGGTGACGTTCATGGCTGTGCTCGCTTTCTCTCGGTGCGAGCCCGCGGTGGGCTTGCCTATTCAGACGACGAATCGCCTGCGAAGTAATCGACACCTCGCA
>DATMDV010000141.1:0-4880 GCA_035557475.1 Ilumatobacteraceae bacterium | reverse complement strand
GTCGTCGAGCTCACGGGCGACGGGGTCGACGTGCTCGACAAGCCGGCGCGACGTGAGGTCGGTCAACTCGAGGGCCGCGCGGCAACTCGGTTCGCGTACGGCAACGACGGCACCCCGGACAGGGTCCTCGTGACCTGGAGCGTCAGGGCCGAAGAAGGCTCGGTCGTGACGATCGTGGCCAAACATGACCGATCTGGTCAGGTTTCGGTAACGTGTTCGCTGGAATGACGGGATGCTGGACGGCCGAGGTGGCGACCCGCCGTGAATGACCCCGCCATGAATGACATCGTCTGGCACGACACGGCCGTCGGCCGCGACGCCCGCTGGAGCACGCACGGACTACGCGGGATGACGGTGTGGTTCACGGGCTTGTCCGGGTCCGGGAAGTCGACCATCGCCGATGCCGTCGCCGAGGAGCTCTTGATGGCGGGCCGGCCCGCCTACATCCTCGACGGCGACAACGTGCGGCACGGGCTCAACGCCGACCTCGGGTTCTCGGCGGCCGACCGCTCCGAGAACATCCGCCGGATCGGCGAGGTCGCGCGGTTGATGGCCGACGCCGGTCTCGTCGTGCTCGTCCCGGTGATCTCGCCGTATCGGGCCGATCGCGAGCGGGCGCGGGCGATTCACGCGACGGCTGGCCTCGACTTCGTCGAGGTGTTCGTCGACACCCCACTCGAGCTGTGCGAGCAACGCGATCCGAAGGGGCTGTACGCGAAGGCGCGGGCCGGGCAGCTGACGGGTATGACCGGCATCGACGACCCGTACGAGCCGCCCGATGCTCCCGATCTACGCGTCCGCCCGGCCGACCTCGGGCAACAGGTGGCAGCCGTCGTCGCCACGATCACTCCCGTGTGAAACTGGGTCATGGCCTACATCGAAGGTCGCATCGTCCACGATGCCGACGCGCACATCATGGAATGGCCGACGTGGCTCGCCGAGTACGCCGACCCCGAGTGGCGAGAGCGGATCGGCCCGCGCGACCACACCGACGGCGACGGCAGCCCGCTCGACATCGACCGCGTGCGCGCCAGGCACGAGTCCGACGAGTACCGCGCTTCTGAGGACGCCGAGATCATGTCGCGCAAGAACTTCGCCGCGACCGGCAGCTTCATCCGCGACGACCGGCCGCGCGCCCTCGACCTGCTCGGTGTCGCCAGCCAGCTCGTGTTCAACACGTTCCACAACGGACGCTTCGCGGCGTGGGAGCAGACCGAACCGGAGCTCATCTACCACGCCGCTCGCGCCCACAACCGCGGGATGATCGACTTCTGCTCGATCGATCGCCGGTTGCTGCCGACGCTGTACGTGCCGCTCGCCGACTTCGACGCCTCGGCGGCGATGGCTCGCGAGGCGATCGAGATGGGCGCCGCCGCACTGCTGGTGCCGTCGGCGTGCCCGAAGGGTCACTCGCCGAGCCACCTCGGGCTCGACCCGGTGTGGGCGGCCGCCCAGGACGCCGGGATCCCGGTCGTGTTCCACGTCGGCGGCGAGGGCGACCATTTCAACCACGACTACTTCTTGAATGGTCTGCCGATCCCGGCCGACTTCCACGGTGGCGAGGAGAACTTCCGCTCCGTCGACTACATGGGCATCCCGCATCCGGTGATGCTCACGATGGCGACGATGATCTTCGACGGCGTACTCGACCGTTTCCCGCGTCTCCGGCTCGGCGCGATCGAGCTCGGTGCGGTGTGGATCCCGAGCTGGATCCACCAGATGGAGTCGGCGTTCGAGGCGTTCGCTCGTCACGAGGAGCGCCTGCGGGCGCTCGAGCTGCGCCCGACCGAGTACGTGCAACGCCAGATCCGGGCGACTCCGTACCCGACCGACGACGTCGGCTGGCTCACCGAACAGCTCGGTCCCGACATCTGTCTGTTCTCGTCGGACTACCCGCACGTCGAGGGCGGCCGCAAGCCGTTCGAGCGGTTCGAGCGTTCGTTGGGCGACGTCAGTGACGCCGTGCGGCAACGCTTCTACCACGACAACTTCGTCGACCTGATGGGTGAGCGAGTGCTCAACCTCGGGGCGGCCGCGTGACCGCTCAGGCGATCGAGGGTCGCGGTCGCAGCCCGGCGGCGCGGTAGCACTCGTCGACCACGACCATGTTGGCGATCGGTTCGTCGCCCATGGTCGGCTGGACGACGCCGAGCTCGACCGCGTCGCGGAACGCGGCGAGCTGGTAGTCGTACGTCGCTGTGCGATCCACGTCGAGCGTCTCCGTTCCGTCCGCCGTCTCGACGACGAGCGTCGCGCCCCACTGCGGACCCGCCGGGTTGGTCACGAGCATCCGTCCGTCGCGACCGAACACGTCGAGACGCAGGATCCGCGACGTGCCGTGGGGGAGCACCATCGAGCACCGCACGAGGCCGGTGATCCCCGACTCCCACCGCAGATCGACCGACATCGCTCCGTCGATCTCGGGGACCGGGCACTCGGCCTCGGCCGACACGACGGTGGGTTCGGCGCCCACCACCCAACGCGCCCAGTGGACGGGGTAGCAGCCGATGTCCATCATCGATCCGCCACCGATCGTGATGTCCCAGCGAATGTCGTCGCGCGGGATCATGTCGACGGTGAGCTCGGCGATTGCCTCGACCCGCTCGATCGCGCCGAGCCGGCCGGAATCGAGGATCGTGCGCATCTGCCCGACGAGTGGGTGATAGCGCCAGTGGAAAGCCTCCATGAGCACGAGCCCCGCGGCGTCGGCCGCGGTGACCATCTCTCGCGCTTCGTCGGCGTTGGCGGCGAACGGCTTCTCGCACAGCACCGGCTTGCCGGCAGCCAACGCGGCGAGCGTCCATCGATGGTGGAGCGCGGCCGGCGTCGCGATGTAGATCGCGTCGACGTCGGGTGACTCGACGAGCTCCTGGTACGAACCGAAGGCGCGCTCGACTCCCCAGTCTGCGGCTGCTTCCTGCGCCCGTTTCGGTGTCCGTGCGGCGACGCCCACCACGTCGACGCCAGTGATCCGGGTGGCCGGTTCGACGACGGCGGTCGGCGTGATCCGGGCCGCCGCCAGGAGGCCGATTCGCATCGAGCGACCGTAGCGCGGCGTGATCCGCGTCGGATCTCTACGCTGGCCGCATGCGCGCAGACGTGCAGGAGCTCTTCGACGCCGCCCTCGCGGTGCAGGCCAACGCCCACGTTCCGTATTCGCACTTCCGGGTCGGCGCCGCGGTGCGGTCGGCGACGGGGCGCGTCTACGTCGGCTGCAACGTCGAGAACGCGGCCTACCCGCAGGGGCTGTGCGCCGAGGCGAGCGCGATCGCGGCGATGGTGTCGGCCGGCGATCGGGAGCTGGCGGTCGTCCTCACGGTGTGCGACGGCGACATGCTCTCGACCTGTTGCGGCGGGTGCCGGCAGAAGATCCGCGAGTTCGCCACGCCGGCGACGGTGATCCACTCGGCCGGCCCGGAAGGCGTGCGGCGCAGCTACTCGATGGAGGAGCTGCTCCCGGACTCGTTCGGCCCCGAGAACCTGCCGCACCGAACTTGAGTGTCTCTCACTCAAGTTTTCTGTTGAGGGTGTTGTTCTGATCGGATTGGCCGCCTATCCTGGCCGTACCCGCCCGACAGATCGACCCCATAGGAGAAGACCCCACCATGCCCAAGGCAGTCGGTATCGACCTCGGTACCACCAACTCCGTCGTCGCCGTGCTCGAAGCCGGCGATCCGGTCGTGATCCCCAACGCCGAGGGCGCCCGCACGACGCCATCGGTCGTCGCCTTCTCGAAGGCCGGCGAGGTGCTCGTCGGCGAGGTGGCCAAGCGTCAGGCGATCACCAACCCCGACCGCACGTTCCGCTCGATCAAGCGCCACATGGGCGAGAGCTGGAAGAGCGACGATGTCGACGGCAAGACCTACACGCCGCAGGAGATCAGCGCCCGCGTGTTGATGAAGCTCAAGCGCGACGCCGAGTCGTACCTCGGTGACACGGTCACCCAGGCCGTGATCACGGTGCCGGCGTACTTCGACGACGCCCAGCGCACCGCCACCAAGGAGGCCGGTCAGATCGCCGGGCTCGAGGTGTTGCGCATCATCAACGAGCCGACGGCCGCGGCGCTCGCGTACGGCCTCGACAAGGGTGGCGCCGACGAGACGGTGCTCGTGTTCGACCTCGGCGGGGGCACGTTCGACGTATCCGTGCTCGAGATCGGCGACGGGGTGTTCGAGGTCAAGTCGACCCACGGCGACACCAGCCTCGGTGGCGACGACTGGGATCAGCGCGTGATCGACTGGCTCGTCCAGCAGTTCAAGGCCGCCCATGGTGTCGATCTCGCCGCCGACCGGATGGCCGCCCAGCGCCTGAAGGAAGCCGCCGAGAAAGCCAAGATCGAGCTCAGCCAGGTCCAGCAGACCCAGATCAACCTGCCGTTCATCACCGCCACCGCGGAGGGGCCGCTGCACCTCGACGAATCACTGTCGAGGGCCAAGTTCCAGGAGATGACGGCCGACCTGATCGAGCGCTGCCGGGTGCCGTTCGAGCAGGCGCTGAAGGACGCGGGTGTCAACAAGGGCGACCTGCACCACGTGATCCTCGTCGGCGGCTCGACCCGCATGCCGGCGGTCCAGGACCTCGTGATCAACCTCACCGGCAACGAGCCGAACAAGACCGTCAACCCCGACGAGGTGGTCGCCGTCGGCGCCGCGATCCAAGCCGGCGTGCTGCGCGGTGACGTCAAGGACGTGCTCCTGCTCGACGTCACGCCGCTCTCGCTCGGCATCGAGACCAAGGGTGGCGTGATGACCAAGCTCATCGAGCGCAACACCACGATCCCGACCAAGCGCACCGAGGTGTTCACGACGGCCGAGGACATGCAGCCGTCGGTCGAGATCCACGTCCTCCAGGGCGAGCGCGAGATGGCGAGCTACAACAAG
>DATMDV010000140.1:0-8685 GCA_035557475.1 Ilumatobacteraceae bacterium | reverse complement strand
GCTGCACGACGGAATCGCCGCGCTGAAAGCCACCGGGCGTCTGCTCGGCGGCGTGGGGTCGATCGAGTCGTGCAGCGGCGACGTCGTGAGCGTCGAGGCCTTGACCGCCGATGAGGTTGGCGGCGACCGCGAGCACGAACTCACCGAGTACGCCAGGGCGCTCGTGCCGGCGCTGCCGTTCAAGGAGATCGACGTGCTCATCATCGAGCGCGGCGGCAAGGACATCTCCGGTACGACGCTCGATCCGAACGTGACCGGGCGGTTCTGGGTGCCCGGCCTCGCCGACGCCGAATCGCCGTTCGTTTCGGCGATCGTGCTGCTCGGCATCACCGACGTCAGCGCCGGCAACGTGTTGGGCATCGGGTTCGCCGACTTCATCCCAGCGTCGGTCGCCAACCAGATCGACTTCGAGAAGACCTACATCAACTGCTTCACGGCCGGACCGGCGGGCATGCGCCGCTCGCGGATGCCGATGGTGCTGCCCGACGAGGAGGCATGCATCAAGGCCGCGCTGTCGATGTGCGGTCGTGGTGTCGACGAGCCCAAGCGGGTCGTGCGCATCACCTCGACGCTGCACCTCACCCGCTGCTGGGTGAGCGAAGCCCTGCTCTAGCTCCCCGCGGCGCGGTTTCGAGAACAACTTCCCCCGACCGGTTCGGCGATCTAGGGTTCGGCGCCAGACGCCGTCGAACGGCCACGTACCGCGATAGGGGACGACGAACGCATGACCGGACGATCGATCGCCACCGCACTGGCCGCCTCTGGCGACCTGACCGGGAACTGGTCGTGGACCGTGTGGCTCCTCATACCGGCTGTGCTGCTGCTCGCGTATGTGACAGCGCGTTGCGTCGGACCGCTCGGCGATCCACCGCGGTCACGTACCGCGTCGCGAGGCGTGAGCCACTACCTCGACGAGAGCATTTCGCGGAAGGACGAACGATGACGCACTCACAGCCACGCTCGACGAACGCTGGCCGTCGTCTGATCCCATTGCTCTTGGCGCTCGCAGTCGTCGCCGCGTGCGGTCAGAAGTCAGGCGTTGCGGGTTCGGACGCGAGTGACGAAAGTGACGCAAGTGAGGGGACGTCAGCGCCCGCCGACATCACGGCGGCGCCGACCGCAACGCAGCCACCGACCAGCGAAGCCGGCGACCCCACCACACCGGCGGCCACGACAGGTTCGAGCGAGCCCGTGACCGAGACCACCGCGGCGGCGGGGGAGACCACGGAGCCGCCCGCCGTGGGACCGTACGAGCCAGGGGACGACGACGCCGCGGGTGTGACCGACACCGAGATCGTCATCGGCATCCACGCCCCGGTGACGGGCGCTTCACCCATCCCGCAGACGAGCTTCGACGTCGGTAAGGACATCTACTGGAAGTTCCTGGCCGAGAGCGCTCCCGACCAATTGTTCGGCCGCACCGTGCGGGTCGTGTTCCGCGACGACGAGTTCAACCCGCAGAACGCCGTCCAGGTGTGTCGCGAGATGGTCGAGGACGAAGGCGCCTTCCTGCTCGTCGGCGGTGGTGGCGCCGACCAGATCACGGCGTGCGCGCAGTATGCGAGCGAGAACGGCATCCCGTACGTGTCGGCCGGCGTCAACGAGAACGTGCTCAGTGACCTCGACACGTACTTTGCGACGACGCTCACGTACGCCGAACAAGCGCCCCTGCTGATCGCTCAGCTTCAGGCCCAGAGCATCACCGAGATCGGCCTCGTCGTCTCCGACACGCCATCGTTCGACGACGCCCTCGACGCGATCAGGGCGACCGCCGAAGAGGCCGGGATCACGATCGCCTTCGAGACCCGCATCAACAAGACGGCCGCCGAGCCGGAACAGCTGTCGGTCGTGCAGGAGCTGAAGAACAGCGGTGTCGGAGCGGTGGTCCTGCTCAGCTCGCCGGTCGTGTTCATCGGCCTCGCCAACCAGGGCCTCAACCAGAGCTTCACGCCGGTCTGGCTCGGGCCCGGCGTCACGAGCGGGCTGAACGCGGTCACCACGTTCGGCTGCCCGGCCGTCGAGACCGGCATGTTCTTCTCGCCGACGCCCGGGCTCGATGTCATCGATGGGCTCGACCCGGACTTCAACCCGGCGTACGTGCAGTTCGGCGGCGGGGCGGCCGCCGACGACATCGGCCTCCAGCTGTGGTCGCTGAACAAGGCGCTGGGGCTGATGCTGACGGCCACCGGTCCCGAGCTCGGCCGGGCGTCGTTCATGAACACGCTCGTGACGGCGCCGGGGTTCGACAACGGGATCTACGCGCCCGTGGAGTTCACCGTCGACGACCATTTCGGCGGTACCGGCGCCCACCTGCTCGACGCCGACTGCACGCTGGAGCCGAAGCAGTTCGCAACGGCCGAGCAGTTCGTGCCAGCAGGCTGAGCGGTGCGCGAGCTGCTGGAGAAACGCACCGGGCTACTGATCGGCCTCGCGCTCGCCGGAATCCTGGCCGCGGCGTTGGTCATCGCCGGGGAGAAGCAGGCGATCGTCATCGGCACGGTGACCGGCTCGGCCTACGGCATGGTCGCCATGGGGCTCGTCTTGATCTACAAGTCGAGCGGTGTCTTCAACTTCGCGCAGGGTGAGTTCGGCACGGTCGCGTTGTGCGCCCTGTACCTGCTGCACTCCAACGACGTGCCCTACGGCTTCGCCGTGATCGGTGGGCTGCTGGCGGCGATGCTGCTCGGCTTCCTCACGGAACGGGTCATCATCCGTCCGCTCTTCGAAGCGCCGCGCGTGACCCTCCTCGTCGCCACCGCCGGCGTCGCGTTGCTCGCGATCGCGATGCAGCAATGGCTGTTCGACAACCAGGGTCGTCCGATCGCCAAGGCGTTCGCGAGGACCGATCGCGTCAGCGTCTTCGACGTGGACATCTCCGACCAACGGCTGTGGCTGATCGGGACCCTGGCGGTGCTCGCCGTGTTGCTCGGTCTGTTCTTCACCCGTACCAACCTGGGCCTCGCCATCATCGGCGCCAGCCAGGAACCGACGGCGACCGAGCTGGTCGGCATCAGCGTGCGTCGCTTGTCGACGTTCACATGGGTGCTCGCCGCGCTCCTCGGCGGTCTGGCGGCGGTGATCGCCGTGCCCGACAATGCGTCGTTCACGCCCGGGATCATGACGTCGGCCTACCTCATCCCGGCGTTCACGGCGGCGGTGCTCGGCGGCATGACGAGCCTTCCCGGCGCGTTCCTCGGCGGCGTGCTCGTGGGCATCATCCAGTCGGTCGCGACCAGCGCCGACATCTTCCAGGACGGCGGCGCCCTGGAGATCCCGGGGACCCCGTCCACGCTCATCGTGTTTCTCGTCCTCCTCGGTGTGCTCGTGACTCGCCCGCAGGGCCTGCTCGGGAAGTCCTCCTGATGACCGCGACGCTCGACAGCGCAGCCGAGCCCGCGGCCGTCGTCCAATCGACTGCGCCCGCACGGTTCCGGCCGTCGGCGGCCGGATGGCTGGCCCGCGGCGTCCTGTGGGCAGCGGTGGGCTACCTCGTGCTCGTCCTGCCGTTGAGCCGGTCCGGCAGCGACCTGCGCGAATACGCCACCGCGGCCTGCTTCGCGATCGTCGCTCTCTCGCTGAACGTGCTCCTCGGCTACGTCGGACAGATCTCCCTCGGCCACGCGGCGTTCGTCGGCATCGGTGCGTTCACCTCGGCCTACCTCGTCACCGTGCAGGGGCAGTCGTTCTGGGTCGGCGTCCTCGCCGCGACCGCGATCGGCGCGGGCCAGGCGCTCGTGCTCGGCGGCGTGTCGCTGCGCATCCGCGGCCTCTACTTCGCCCTGATCACGCTGTCGTACGGCCTCGTCGCCGAGCAGAACATCTTCGCGATCCAGGAGTTCACCGGGGGCGGGGCGGGCCAGAGCGCGCCGAAGCCAGATTGGTTCGACACCGAGTGGCGGTACTACTACCTCTGCCTCGGCTTCCTCGCCGTCGTGCTCTACGTCGACTGGCGGATGATGCGCAGCAAGGGCGGGCGAGCGCTGCTGGCCCTGCGCGAGAACCCCCGGGTCGCGTCGACGTTCGGTATCAACGTGCGCGTGGCCACGCTGTTCGCGTTCGTCGTGTCGGGCGCGATCGCCGGCCTCGCCGGGGCTTTGATTGCCCACGGTGACGAGTCCGTTTCGGCCACCACCTGGGACTTCAGACTTTCGCTGTTCTTCGTCACGATGACCGTTGTCGGCGGGCTCCGCTCCCGTGCCGGACTGGTCATCGGTGGGGCGTTCTTCGCCCTGCTGCCGTACCTCATCGAGAAGATCCCCGGCTTCGAGGATCTGCTGGGCAAGGTTCCCGGTCCGGTCGACCTGACCCCGGCGTACGCGACGCTGATCATCGGGCCCCTGCTCCTCTTGATCAACCTGATCCAGTTCCCGGGCGGCATCGGCCAGCAGATCCGACCGATCCAACGATGGATGACCGGACATCGCTTCGACCTCCACGACCGAGGGCTGAAGGAGGTGCAGATCACCGATGTCCGTGCTTGAGGCCCACGGCCTGTGCATCCGCTTCGGTGGCGTCCAGGCCAACTTGGAAGTGAGCATTGCCGTCGACGAGTACGAGATCGTCGGCGTGATCGGTCCCAACGGGGCCGGCAAGACGACGTTGTTCAACATGATCACCGGCTTCTACACGCCGGACCGCGGCCGCATCCTCTACCGGGGCGAGGACATCACCCATCTGACCGTGCACGAACGGGCGGCGCTCGGGCTCGGGCGCACGTTCCAGAACGTCGGCTTGGTGAAGGGCGCGACCGTGCGGGAGAACCTCATCACCGCCCAGTACCTCCAAACCGGGTACGGCACGGTGTCGGGCATGCTCGGCAGCCGCTCGTCGGTGGCGAGCGAACGGCGACTGCGGGCGAGAGCCGACCTGCTCGCCGAAGCGCTCGGGCTCTCCGACTTCCTCGACGAGCAGGTCGCCGGGCTTCCGTACGGCACGCTCAAACGGATCGAGATCGCCACTGCCCTTGCCACCGATCCCGACGTCCTGCTGCTCGACGAACCATCGTCGGGCATGGGTCCGGAAGAGGCCCACCGGCTCGGCGACGACCTGCTCGAGCTACGCGGCAGGTTCGGGCTTTCGATCGTCATGATCGAACACCACGTACCGCTCGTGATGCGGGTCTGCGACTACGTCTACTGCCTCGACTTCGGCCAGCTCCTGACCGATGGGCTGCCGAACGATGTGCGCAACCACCCCCAAGTTGTCGCCGCCTACCTCGGTGAGGACCCCGACCCGATCGCGGTCGAGCTCGAGCACCAACTCGACTCCCTCGTGGAGACCGACTGATGGCGCTGCTCGAGGTCGAAGGACTGCGCGTCGGCTACGGGTTCCCGGTGCTGATGGGCATCAGTTTCGAGGTCGAGGAGGGTGAGACGGCGGTGCTCTTCGGGCTCAACGGGGCCGGCAAGACGACCACCGTCGCCACCGTCGCCGGCCTCCTGAAGCCGGACTCGGGGGCGATCCGCTTCGACGGATCCGACGTCGCCGGCCGCCCGCCGACCGAGCTCGTCGGCCGAGGCATCGCCCTCGTGCCCGAGGGTCGGCGAGTGTTCCCGGCGCTCAGCGTGGCGAACAACCTGCGCCTCGGCGCCTGGTCGCGGCGGCGCAACCACGACGAGGTCGAACAGCGGCGCCAGCTCGTGTTCGAGTACTTCCCGCGGCTGCTCGAACGCGTCGACCAGGCGGCCGGCACGCTGTCGGGCGGCGAGCAGCAGATGCTCGCGATCGGCCGGGCGCTGATGTCGAAACCGCGACTGCTGCTGATCGACGAGGCGTCGCTCGGCCTCAGCCCGGCGCTGGCCAAGACCGTGTTCCAGGTCGTCAAGCGCATCAACGACGACGGCGTGACGGTGATCATCGTCGAGCAGAACGTCGGCGTGCTTCCCTACGCCGACCGAGCGCTGATCATGGAGAAGGGCACGCTCATCTTCTCCGGGGTCGGCGCCGAGATCCGCAACGCCAACCTGCGCGAGACCTACTTGGGCGGCGACGCCGAATGATCCCGCACACACGCCCGTCAACTGAACAACCGAACGATGACTCTCTGGCGGCGATCAACGTCGCTCCACCCCGCTTCTGACCCACCTGCACCGGAGGACACCATGAAAATCGGATGGCCCAAGCTCGGCGGCCTGCTCGGCATCGGCTACTGCGTCGTCGGCTTCTTCCTCATCTTCCTGGGATGGAACGGAGCGGCGTCCAACGACGACGAGCCGGCGCAGATCCCGTATGTCATCTCGGGTGGCATCGCCGGGCTGGCCCTCGTCGTGCTCGGGGCGGCGCTGATCGTCGCCCACAGCCTGCGCACCGACCGGGTCGAGCTGCGCGCGTCGATCGACGACCTGCGCGCCACGGTCGAGCGCTTGGCCAACACATCGACGGCGGACGACGGCTCAACGGCCGGCGTCGGGACCGGAGGGTTTGCTCCCGCACCGCGCGCCACGCCAGCCGCCGGCGGCGCGTCAGGACCTGAGCGAGAGACTCAGGTGCCGTAGTCGAAACCGAGATCGGGGGCGGTGAGCAGCGGACGGTACGGAACGCCGGCTTCGGCGCACATCGCGGCACACGTGCCCCCGCGATCGACGATCACGGTGACGAGCACGACGTCGGCGCCGAACGCCCGGACGACGTCGACGGCTTCCAACAACGACGTACCTCGCGTCGTGGTGTCCTCGGTGACCACGACACGATCGCCCGGCTCGAGGGCGCCCGCGATCCGACCCGTCACGCCGTGGTCCTTGGCCTCCTTGCGGACGCTGAAGCTGCGCAACGCCCGGCCGCGGGTGGCCGCGATCGCGGCGACGCCGAACGCCATCGGATCGGCTCCCATCGTCAAGCCGCCGATCGCCGTCGCGTCGCCCGGGATGATGTCGAGGAGCGCGTCGGCGACGAGCACGATGCCGTCGGGCCGGCACGCGGTCTGCTTGGTGTCGAGGAACCACGAGCTCCTGGCGCCCGACTTGAGCGTGAACTCACCGCGCTTGACGGCGTGCGCGAGGACATGGATGCGCAGCGCGTCGAGATTTGCCGGCAGTGGCGGAAGACTCACTTGCCCGCGTGCTGCCGCAGGTCGGCGACGTTGAACCGGCTCGGCGGCACCTTGATCGTGCGATAACTGGCATTGGCCGTGTTCGGCATGAACAGCTCGAACACGGTCGAGCCGGAAGCGTCGGTCTCGGTGAAGATCGGGAGCCCGGCAGCCGCTCCCCAGTTGGTCACGACGCCACCGTCGGGCTGGAGCCGGGCGCTGCCCATCGCGCCGGACGAACTGCCGCTCACCTGGCTCACCTCGCGGACCATCGTGGCGCCGTCGTTGGCGAGGTCGAGGTCGTATTCGACGTAACGGGCCGGGCCCGAACCCTGGGGGTCCGCGAACGGCAGGAACGTGCGGTTGTCGAACAGCGAGATGTTGCCGTTGGGCAGGACGCGCACGTCGTGCATCCGCAGGGGCCCGCCGCGCGGGTCGGCGAGGTCCAATGGGTCGCCGGTGCCGTTGCCGCCGAGCTTCCACAGGATGTCGCCAGATCCTGGATCGAACGCGTAGACCGCGTCGGTGTGGCGAGCCGTGAACATCACCGTGCCATCGGGCGCCAGGTCGACAGAGTTCACGTGGATCGGCATGTAGATCGGATCCATACCGGGTGGCGTGAAGCAGAACGGCACGGTCACCTCCGCCTGCGTGATCTTTGCCCCGGGACCCGTGAAGTCCGTGTCCCACTCCCACACGACCGACCCGTTCGATCGAACTCGTTGGATGACCGGCACGGCGACGTCGTCAGAAGTGACATCCGCTCCAAGCTGGTTGACACAGTCAAACGCAGTCGAGGATGTCCGGATGTCAAACCCGATCATGATCACGTCGCCGCTGCCATCGGAAACCTCGAGCAGCTCGTGGTGGTCGGTCGGCACGCCGTCGGTCGCGTACGTCGCGAGCAGCGTGCCGTCGAGCGACCGACGCTCGTAGTGGTGCGCGCCATTGAGGCCGAGTGGTGTGCCCGGCGACGTGAACCACGTCATCGAGCCGTCGGACCACGGCTCGACGTCGAGCGCCATCATGGGCGCGGGGATCCGGCGGTACCACACCGGCACACCCGCTGTGTCGAGGATCATCGCAAACTCGCCGCTCGGTCCGTCGAACGAGTTGCCGAGCACATACCAGCCCGGCGAATGATCACCCGGGGTGCTCGTCGTGATCAGCGGGAAGTCGGGAGGAACGCAGCGGATCCAGTATTCGTCGGTCACACCACCGGCGGTCGGGGTGATGCGCACGACGATGGCGTCGTCGGCGTCGATCGGCACCGTGGTGTCGACCACCGTCGAGCCGACCGTGGAGCCCACGGTGACTTGGGTGCGCGGTACGCCGCGCGCGTGAACCGAGAGAACATTGGCCGTCGCGCTCTGGCAGTACGCGATGTAGTCGTGCTGGGCCGGCGAGAACTCGGGGAACATCGTCGCTCCGCCGATCGACAGCTCACGGGCGAGCCCGCCAGAACCGAACCCGCCGAAGACGTCGACGACGATGTGGGTGCGCGCCGACGAGGTGACGCAGATCGTGCCGTCGTCAGCGAGCGGCACGACGGCCAGGTTCGTGATGTCGACCCCGCCGACATAGTTCAAGTTCGAGACCTCGGCCTGTCCACCGCATGGCTGCACGGTGATGAAACCGGCCGTGCTCGAAACAGTGGA
>DATMDV010000139.1:0-12729 GCA_035557475.1 Ilumatobacteraceae bacterium | reverse complement strand
CCTTCAACCCGCCACCAACACCGAGACCCGCCAACACCAACTGAGCCGAACACGCCCCGTCGGACTGCGGCTCAGCGGCGGTGTCCGATCAGGGTGTCGAGTGCTGGTACCCAATGCCCGGCGTATCGATCCTGCAATTCGGGTCGGCGCCAGTCCTTTCCAGTTACGACCCGGCGACAGAGCGGTGAGCCACAGGTGCAGTCCATCGTGAACGATGGGTCGCCCGAGTTCGTCGCGTAGTCGATCGTCAACTCTTGTCCCGCGTCGACAGTGCGACGCGTGGCAACCTCGAAGGGGCCCACGTGCCACGCCGATGGATCGCAGCTGTGGTTCGCGAAATGCGCGAGCGAGCCCTCCGGAAGCACGAGATGCACGTCGTCGTCGACGGTGATGGTGTCGACGTAGCGGCCCCGCCGATCGGCCTCGGCGAACAGCGCGTGCAGTTCGGCCGTCGACACCAAGCCACCACCGAAGCGAATCACCACGATGCCCGCCGGGATCGGTTCGGTGGCCACGAGCCCCGTCCCGGCGATCGACGATGGTCGGGCCTCGAGTGCACCGTGCAGCCAGACACTCGTCGGAGCCACCATGCGCCGCCGGGTCAGGGCTCAGCCGTCTGCGCCGAGCCGCCCGCGACTTCGTAGGACCACAGCTCCGACGACACCGACACTGGACCGCCGTGCGGCGACGGCTGCGAGGTTCCGGCGTGGCCGTGGGAGAACGCGGGTGATTCGACCCAGGCGAGGAAGCTCGCCTCGTCCCGCCACCTCGTGACGACCAACCACTGGTTGCGGGTGTCGGTCGGCCGGAGCAGCTCGAAGCCCTCGAAGCCATCCTGGTTGTCGACGGCACCTGCCCTGGCGGCGAACCGCTTCGCGAGTTCGGGCCCGGCGTTGTCGGCAACGGTGATGGCGTTGATCTTGATCACGGTCATGGGTGCGATCTATCAGAAGCGCACCAGGTCGCGCACGTCGGATACCTTGCGCCCGTGACGATCAGCTACGAGTGGCGGGGCGAGTTCGGCAATGACGAGGTGAACGCGCTCCACGCGGAAGCGTTCGACACGCGCCTCTTCGACGAGTCCGAGTGGAACTGGCGTGACCTCGTCAGCGGCCACAGCCTCGGATGGGTGGTCGCCAGGGACGACACCGCCCTGGTCGGTTTCGTCAACGTGCTCTGGGACGGACTCGTCCACGCCTGGATCCAGGACACGATGGTCGCGACGAGCGCCCGCGGGCTCGGGGTTGGCACTCGACTCGTCGCCGTGGCGGTCACGGGCGCGCGGGAAGCGGGGTGCGAGTGGCTGCACGTCGACTTCGACGACGACCTGCGCAGCTTCTACTTCGACGCCTGCGGCTTCACACCGACGAACGGCGGTCTCATCGCCCTGTCCGAGTAACCCGATCACGCGAGGGTGGCGCTGAACTCCTCCTCGTGGGCGGCCCACCATCGTCGTCGCCGATCGAAGCGCTCCATGCCGCCCATGTCGTCCCACATCTTGATGAAGTTCGGATCGCCGGCGTCGACCCGACGCTTCACGAACTCACCACCGCGAGCGATCGTGCCCGCCAGGACGTCGATGAGGGCGTGCCGGTCGGCGCTCTCCATGTCGTACGCGTCGGCCACCAACCGCAGCCGCGCCGAGCGGTCGGCCGGCGCCCAGCCGAGCCGCGCCGCGCTGACCTCGTCGTCGACCGGTACGCACATTCGAGCCATCTGGGCGACGTCGTAAACCGGCCGCCCCGGCGCCGCGAAGTCGAAGTCGATGAGACCCACTGCGACCCCGTCGCGGAACACGACGTTCTCGAGGCAGACGTCGTTGTGGCAGACGACCCGGCCGCCCGAAGGATCTGCCATCTCGGTGCTCCACGTCGACCCCGCCGCGTCGACCGATCGCGACGCGTCGTGGAACCGTCGCAGCAGCGCCGCGGTCGACGCCAGGGCGTCGTCTGCCTGCGCCCACCCCGGGTAGGGCGGCACCGCCACCTCACCGTCGATGTAGACGAGTCGCTCGCGGCCGTCGTCATCGACCCCGATCGGCATCGAGGCCCCTTCGAAACCGGCCGCCCGCAACGACGCCAGGAAGCGATGGATCGAGGGCGTCTGCGGGTTCGAGGGCCGGAGCACGTGCTCGCCGACCCGCGTCACGGCGCCGGCGTTCGCCACACCTCCGGCCAACCCCTCCTCGTCTACCGGCCAAGTCTGCCACCGGCGTCGGGTCCGGTACCGTCAGTACAGGCAGCGCTCAGACCGTGCTGACGTAGAGGATGTCGCCCGTCGGGCTCGCCGAGCCGGTCGCCGGCTCGAGCGTGATGCCCCACGCGGTCGGCACGCGCCCGTCGCCGCCGTCCATCACGATCGCGTCGCGGATCTCGCCGTCGTCGGCGCCATCCAGCACGTTCATCGGGACCGGTCCCGAGTCGTCGATGAGCCACAGCTCGTATGCCATGCCGTCGGGTGCTTCAGGGAGGTCGTCGGCGAGGAGCACCGCCCGCTCGGCGCCGCCCGACCACGCCACCCGCACCCGGCCACCACCGTCGCCGTCGAGCGTGACGAGCCTCGCGTCGGCGTGGTCGAACACCTTCGCGAGCTCGGTCGCGTACGCCGGCGAGTCGCCGCCGTCGACGACCAACGTCCCGGCCAAGAACAGCCCCGCCGCGACGGCGGCAACCATCACGGTTGCGATCGTCCGCCGGTGCCGGCGCCGCCGCTCGGCAAGATCCGTGACGCTCGCGGGGAGATGTGGTGAGAGCTGGCGGGTCTGGGCGATCTCCTCGAGCACGCGTCGCCTGAGATCGGCCGGAGGCGCCATTGCCTCGGCCTCGGCCACCACCGCCAGCGTCGAGCGGAAGTCGAGCACGTCGGCCCGGCACACCTCGCAGCTCGGATAGTGGGCCTCGAACGCCGCCCGCTCCCGGACGTCGAGGGCGTCGAGGGCATACGCGGCAGCGAGGTGGTGGATGTCGATGTCGCTCACGCCGCACCTCCTAGTTCGTCTCGAAGACGGATCATCCCGTCACGGATCCTGGTCTTCACCGTGCCCTCGGCGACCTCGAGCAGCACGGCCACCTCGCGGTACGTATGACCACCGAAGTATGCGAGCTCGACGGCCTCGCGCTGCACTCCGCTGAGCCGCTCGAGCGCCCGCCGGACCCGGACCCGCTCGAACCTCGACTCGACCTCGTCGCTCACGTCGTCGTAGTCGCGCACGATGTTCGACACCTGGCGGGCGACACGATCGCGCGACGACTGCTCGGATCGGACCCGGTCGATGGCCCGGCGGTGGGCGACGGTCGCCACCCACGACGTGACCGAACCGCGCGTCTCGTCGAAGCGGGCGGCCAGCCGCCACAGCTCGACGAACACCTCCTGGGTGACCTCCTCCGACTGGGCCGGGTCGCGGACGACCTTCAGCACGACACCGTGGACGAGTGGCGACAGGGAGTCGTAGAGCTCGGCGAACGCGGTCTGATCTCCGCGCCCGGCGCGGCGGAGCAGCACGGTCAGCGGATCGTCGGTGACCGTGTTGTCGCTGGTCGACGACCTCGCGGCCCGGCGGGCACGGAGGAACCGGCTCTCGGCCATGCTATGAGTTCGAAGCCGAAGGCCGTGCGGATTGCTGCGCCACCCGACTCGTCGAACGGTCCACCGTGACATCATGACGCGATGAGCTCGCTCACGATCGTCGCACCCACGTTCATCGAGATGGCCCACCGCATCGTGTGGTGTTCGGCCGCCACCGTCGACACCACGGGGCGACCCCGGACCCGCATCCTTCACCCGTTCTGGGAATGGGACGGGTCCGTGCTCGTCGGATGGATCGCCACCGGCAGGACTCCGCTCAAGGAGTCCCACCTGGCCGCTGCGCCGTACCTCTCGCTGAACTACTGGTCGCCGAACCATGACACGTGCAGCGCTGACTGCGACGTCGAGTGGGACGACGACGATGGGACGAAGACCCGCGTGTGGGACCTGTTCGCCAGCGGACCGGAACCTGTCGGCTACGACCCGGCCGTCATCCCGGCGTGGGCGGACGGGCCGCTCGGCGGAGCGTTCAGTGTGCTGCGACTCGACCCGTACCGGCTGCGGGTGTTCCCCGGCACGGCGTTGCTCGGTGGCGGCGGCGAGGTGGAGCGGTGGAGCCGGGAATGAGCCGCTCAGATCGCTGGCCCTCAGAGTTGGGCAAGGCACGGGTGGTCGACGAACTCGTCGAGCGCTGACGGATCGTCGAGGGCACCGGTCTCGGCGACGGTGCCGCCGTTGACGATCGTGCGCACCGCGATCTCGACGAGCTTGCCCGACTTCGTGCGTGGCATCCGGTTGACCTGGCCGATCGCGGCTGGGACGTGGCGGGGCGACAGCTCGGAGCGGATTCGTGCCCGCAAGTCGGCGATCAAACCGTCGTCGAGCACGACACCGTCGCGCAGCCGGACGAACAACACGATCACCTGGTCGTCACCGACGATCCGCGGGACGGCGATCGAATCGACGACGGCCGGGTGCCGGTCGACCGTGCGATAGATCTCGGCCGTGCCGATGCGCACGCCACCCGGGTTCAACGTGGCGTCCGAGCGCCCATGGATCACGAAGCCCCCGTCGGCCGTCCGCGTCGTGCGATCGCCCTGGTGCCAGCGCCCGGGGAACTGGTCGTAGTACGCGGCGCGGTACCGGCTGCCGTCGGTGTCGCCGACGAAACCGAGCGGTTGCGACGGGAACGGCCGGTCGACGACGAGCTCGCCCTGTTGCTCGACGACGCGCCGGCCGTCGTCGTCGACGACATCGGCCGCGACTCCGAGCGCCGGGCCCTGGATCACGCCCGCCCGCACCTGCTCGGTCGGGTAACCGGCGACGAGACACCCACACAGGTCGGTACCACCCGAGACCGATGCAAGGTGGGCGTCGGGCGCGACGGCGGCGTACACCCACGCGAACCGGTCGGTCGACAGCGGCGAACCGGTCGACGAGATCGTGCGCAGCGAATCGAGCCGGTTCGACAGCCGAGGCTCGAGCCCGTGCTTGGCGCACTCGTCGAGGTACTTGGCGCTGGTCCCGAACATCGTGACCCGTTCGGCGTCGACGACATCCCACAGCGCCGTCGGACCGGGATGGAACGGCGACCCGTCGTACGAGACGATCGTGGCGCCGGTCGCGAGTGCGCTGACCGCCCAGTTCCACATCATCCAGCCGGTTGTCGTGAACTGGAACACGACATCGCCGTGGCGGATGTCGGTGTGGAGCAGGTGTTCGCTGAGGTGCTTCAGCAGCACGCCGCCGGCACGGTGCACGATCGCCTTCGGCTTGCCGGTCGTCCCCGACGAGAACAGCACGTACCACGGATGGTCGTACGGGAACAGCTCGAACTCGGCGCACGGTGTCGCGCCGCCGACCCAGTCGTCCCAATGCATCCACACACCGTCGGACGCTGGTGGTGCAGCAATCATCACGCCGCGCCGCACGCCGAGTCGCTCGGCGAGCGTCGCGGATCTGGCGACGGTGTCGTGGCGCTTGCCGGCGTAGGAGTGTTGACCGGTCGTGACGAGCACCGCCGGGTCGAGTTGGCCGAACCGGTCGACGAGCGCGTCCTCGCCGAAGTCGGGCGAGGCGCTGGCGAACGTGGCCCCGACGGCGGCCGTGGCGAGGCCGATGACGACCGACTCGATCGAGTAGGGCACGACCGCCACGACCCGGTCGCCGGGACGCACACCGTCGGCGACCAGCGCACCCGCCGCGGCCCGTACGGCGTCGGACAGCTCGCGGCGGGTGAGCGCCCGGCGCGCTCCGTCCTCGCTGACGACGACGAGCGCGTCGCGCTCGGTCGGTTCGCCGAGCAGCGCGGCGGCGACGTTCAGGCGGCCGTCCGGGAAGAACGACGGCGCCGTGGCCACGCCACCGCTGACGTCGCCGAACGACCCACGGTGCGGACCGAGGCCACCCCGATCCCAGATCGCCGTCCAGAACGCCTGCGGATCATCGACCGACCACTGGTGCAAGACGTCGGCATCGGACGCGGCGCCGGGTGGTGCACCGTATTCGGCGACGGCGGTCGCCGCGAACCGCGACCAGTTGCTGGACGCGATCCGCTCCGGCGACGGCGTCCAGATGACGTCTCCGCGGGCGACCATGCCGGAAGCCGGTGGTTCAGCTGGCGGCCTGGAGCGCCGCCCACACCCGCTGACCGCTCAGCGGCATGTCGATGTGCTTGACCCCGAGATGCGAGACGGCGTCGACGACCGCGTTGTGAATGGCCGGTGTCGACCCGATCGTGCCCGACTCACCGATGCCCTTGGCGCCCATCGGGTTGCGTGGCGATGGTGTCTCGGTGTTCGACGCCTCGAACGACGGCAGCTCGGCCGCCGACGGCATCGCGTAGTCGGCGAGGTTGCTCGTGATCGGGTTGCCATCGGGGTCGTACGACACCATCTCGTACAGCGCCTGCGCAGCACCTTGGGCGATGCCCCCGTGCTGCTGGCCGCGGACGAGCAACGGGTTGAGGATCCGACCGCAGTCGTCGACCGCGATGTGGCGGAGCAGCTCGACCTCGCCGGTCTCGGTGTCGACCTCGACGAGCGCGATGTGGGCGCCGAACGGGAACGTGGAGTCGGTCCCGTCGAAGTCGAGCTCGTGGGCGAGCCCGGCCTCCATTCCCTCCGGACGACGCGCATCGTCGCCCGACGCCTGCGCCAGATCGGCCCACGACAGCGCATTGGCCGGCACGCCTGCGACGTGAAGCCCGCCGTTGCCGACGACGACGTCGGCCGCGTTCGCCTCGAGCAGGTGCCCCGCGAGCTGCTTCGCCTTGTCGAGCACCGTCTCGCTGGCGATGTGCACCGCTGATCCGGCCGTCTGCAACGACCGCGAGCCCATCGTGCCGGCGCCGCGCGGGATGTCGTCGGTGTCGGACTGCAGGATCGTGATGTCCTCCATCGGCACGCCGAGCATGTCGCTGATGATCATCGAGAAGGCGGTGATGTGCCCCTGGCCATGGGCGCTGGTGCCGACCCAGCCGGTGACCTTGCCGTCGTCGCCGACTGCAACCTTGCCGTACTCGACGTGCAGCCCGATCGGCGCCGTGACCTCGACGTACGCCGACACCCCGATGCCGAGTTGCTTGACGTCGCCGCTCGCCCGGCGCGCCGCCTGGTCGGCGAGCAGCGACTTGTAGTCGGCTGCCGCGAGCACGGCGTCGAGGGCCTGCTCGTATTCACCGCAGTCGTAGTTGGCTCCGCCCAAGGTCGTGAGCGGGAACGACGCCGCGGCGAGGAAGTTGCGACGTCGCAGCTCGGCCGGGTCGATGCCGAGCTCGTCGGCGGCGACGTCGATGACGCGCTCGAGCATCTGCGTCGCCTCCGGGCGACCGGCACCGCGATACGCGGCCGTCGATGTCGTGTTCGTCACGACGGAGACGGCGTGGAAGCGGATCTTCGGGAAGTTGTAGACGCCCTGGCTCATCATCTGCGTGAGCACTGGAAGGAAGGCCCCGATGCCCGGGTACGCGCCCGCTTCGGCGACGACGTCGACGTCGAGCCCGACGAACGTCCCGTCGGCGTCGAGCCCGATCTTGGTGTTCATCACCATCCCGCGCCCGTGGACCATCGACACCATGTTCTCGCTGCGACTCTCCGTCCACTTGACCGGTCGTCCCAGCGCGCGGGCGAGCTCACTGATGAGGACGTGCTCGGTGTAGAGGCCGGCCTTGGGGCCGAAGCCACCGCCGACCATCGGCGCCGCGACGCGGAGGTTGCTGGCTTCCATGCCGAGCTGGGCGGCGAGCGCGTCGCGGACGGCGACCGGGTTCTGGCTCGGGATCCAGACGGTGAGCTGGCCATCGTCGCCCGGGATCGCGACGCAGCCGTTGGTCTCCATGGGAACACCGGCCAGCCGTTGGCTGACCGTTCGGCACTCCGCCACGTGGGCAGCACCCTCGAGCGGATCGCCGTCCTCGAGGCCGATCCCGGTCTCGAACACGACGTTCGAGCCGTGCTCCTCGAACAAGAGGGCCGCGCCGTCGACGATGGCCTCTTCAGGGTCGATGACCGCCGGGAGTGGATCGATGTCGACGACCACGGCCTCGGCCGCGTCCATGGCCTGCGCCAGGCTGTCGGCAACGATCACGGCCACGATGTCGCCGACGAGGCGGACCTTGCCCTTGGCGAGCGGGGGACGCGCAGTGACGGGTGGCATCAAGGGGAACGACAGGAACGGTGCCAGCTCGAATGTGTCGGCCGAGTGGGCGGCGATCACGCCCGGCATCGTCGCCGCCGCGCTGACATCGACCGAGTTGAGCGTGCCGTGGGCGAACGACGACCGGACGAAGTACGCGTGGGTGAGGCCGTCGACGGCCATGTCGTCGTAGTACTTGTCGGCACCCATCAACAGCGACGGGTCCTCCCTGCGAAGCACCGCGTGACCGAGGATCGAACCTTCTGCTGGCATCGTGCACTTCCCCTTCTCGACGTTCCCGGGTCGGAGTATCGCGCACCAGCAAGCGGAACCTCTTCCCCGGGTCTTGTGTTCTGATATCGAACTTTCTATTCTGTCAACGAACGCAGCGGAGGAGAAGAGGGGGCCGATGTCGACCAGCCAAACGCTCGATCGCGGGCTCGCCGTCCTGGAGTCGATCGCCTGGGCCGCCGAGCCCCCGACGATCGACGAACTGGCCGGCGAGCACGGTGTGCACCGATCGATCACGTATCGCATCATCCGCACGCTCGAGGCCCGCCACCTCGTGCGGCGTGATGCGTCGGGGCGCTGCCACGCCGGCGTCCGGCTCGCCTCGCTCGCCCGCGGTGTGCGGGCACCGTTGCTGACCGCCGCCATGCCGGTGCTCACCGTGCTCGCCAACGAGCTCGCGATGACGTCGTTCCTCGTTGTGCGCGATGGTGACGACGCGGTGACGATCGAGAGCGTCGAACCCCACGCGAGCGAGGTCCACCTCGCGTACCGGCCCGGCATCCGCCACCCGGTCGTGCTCGGAGCGCCAGGGATGGCGCTGCTCGCCGGCGGGCCGCCGATCGCACGCGAACGACGCGAGGTCACCCTGGCCCGTCGCCGCGGCTGGGCGATCTCGGCCGGCGAGGTGATCGCCGGGCTGGCCTCGGTCGCCGCCCCGATCACCGACGGATCCGGCGTCGCGGCAGGTGCGGTCGCCGTCGTCCACCTCGCCGCAGCCGATGTCGACACCGACGCCGTCGGTCGTCGGGTGGCGGCCGCCGCAAGCGCGATTTCGGAGATGACATCGTGACGACGCCCGCCGACAGCTACCACCGGGAACGGGGCGACGTGCCGCCGCCACCTGCCGGTTGCCCGGTGCACCACACGTGGAGCCCGCTCGACGACGACTACCTGCGCGACCCGTACCAGATCGCGGCCCGCCTGCGCGACGACACACCAGTGTTCTACGCCGAGGAGCTCGGCTACCTCGTCATCACGCGCATGGAGGACATCGACGCGGTGTTTCGCGATCCGGAGGTGTACGCGTCGGCCAACGTCCAGGACCCGGTGTTCCCGTTGAGCGACGGGGCTGCCGAAGTGCTCGCCGCACCCGACTTCGACCCGATCGCCGTGATGTCGAACCGGCCCGAGCCAGACCACGGCCGGATCCGCGTGTACACGCGCCAGGGCTTCTCGCGGCGGCGGCTGAAGTCACTCGAGCCGTACGTGCGCCGCCGCAGCCACGAGCTGATCGACGCCATGCTCGCCGGCGGCGCACCGGCCGAGTTCATCGATGCCCTCGCGTTCCCACTGCCGGGCGAGACCGTCTTCCGCTTCATCGGGTTCCCCGAGGGCGACGACGACGCTCTCAAGCACTGGTGCAGCGACCGCAAAGCGTTCTCGTGGGGCAGGCCGTCGCCGGCCGAACAGGTCGAGATCGCCGAGAAGTTGCTCGCCTACTGGCGCTACTGCCGCGACTTCACGGCGACGAAACGTGACGCGCGTGACGATGACTTTGCGTCCGAGCTGCTCGACGCCCACGACGCCGACCCCGACGAGCTCACGTATCGCGAGGTCGAGTCGATCATCTACGGCCTCTCGTTCGCCGGTCACGAGGCGGTCACCAACCTGATCTGCAACTGCCTGGTCTGCCTCCTTCCTCGGCGCGATCAGTGGGACGAGCTCGTCGCTGATCCGTCGCTGATCCCCAACGCCGTCGAGGAGGTGTTGCGGTTCGAGTCGAGTCAGATCTCGTGGCGTCGGATCACCACCCAACCGACCACGCTGGCCGGCTACGACATCCCGGCCGGCACCCAGATCCTCATGAACTTCGCCTCGGCGAACCGCCAGCCCGATCTGTTCGACGATCCCGACACGTTCGACATCCATCGCGCCAACGCCGCCCAGCACATCTCGTTCGGCAAGGGCATCCACTATTGCCTGGGCGCCAACCTCGCCAAGTTCGAGGCCCAGCTCGTGCTCGAAGCGCTCGTCGAGGACGTGCCGTCGCTGCGGCTGGTCGAGGGCCAACGCCTGACGTCGTTCCCGAACATCACGTTCCGTGGTCCCGAACGCCTCGAGGTGACCTGGGACTGAGCATCGACAAGAATGCGCGCATGGACGGTGTGCGCTGCATGATCATCCGCGGCGGGACGTCGAAGGGTGCGTACTTCCTGCGTGACGACCTGCCGGCCGACGACGCCGCGCGCGACCAGGTGCTGATGCGGATCATGGGGACGCCCGACGCCCGCCAGATCGACGGGATCGGCGGCGCCCATCCGCTCACGAGCAAGGTCGCCGTGGTGTGGCCGTCCGACGACGACGATGTGGATGTCGAGTACCTGTTCCTGCAGGTCGGCGTCGACCAGCCGATGGTGACCGACCGCCAGAACTGCGGGAACCTGCTGGCCGGCGTCGCCCCGTTCGCGATCGAGCGTGGCCTCGTCGCGGCCACCGGCGCCGAGGCGTCGGTGCGGATCCACATGATCAACACCGACAGCGTGGCGATCGCAACGTTCGCGCTCGTCGATGGGATGCCCGTGTACGCGGGCGACACGGCGATCGCGGGCGTTCCCGGAACGGCGGCGCCGATCCGGCTCGACTTCACCGACATCGCCGGTGGGTCGTGTGGCGCGCTGCTCCCGACCGGCCACGCGGTCGACACGATCGCCGGCACCGAGGTGACGTTGATAGACAACGGGATGCCGGTCGTGGTGCTGCGCGCCGCCGACCTCGACGTGACCGGCTACGAGGAACCGGCCGAGCTGGAGGCCAACGAACAACTGCGATCGCGCCTCGAGGACATCCGTCTGCAGGCGGGCAAGCTGATGAACCTCGGCGACGTGACGTCGACGACGGTCCCCAAGCTCACGCTCGTGGCCCCGCCACGCGACGGCGGATCGATCAGCACGAGGACGTTCATCCCCCATCGGGTGCACGACGCGATCGGCGTACTTGGCGCGGTCTCGGTTGCGACGGCCGCACTCCTCCCCGATTCGCCGGCTCACGGCGTTCTCGAAGGCGGCCGCGACGGGCTGGTGGTGGTCGAGCATCCGACCGGCACGTTCGACGCCTCGATCGACGTCACGTTCGCGGCCGACGGCACACCCGAGGTCGGGCGGGCCGGCATCATCCGCACGGCGCGCAAGTTGATGGACGGCACGGTTTTCGCGCGCGAGTACTGATGGAACCGACGATCGCACCACCGCATCCGAATCCGCACGCGCCCTCCCGGTTCACGCCTCCTCCCGGCGCGTGCGACGCGCATTGCCACATCTTCGGTCCCGGCGACAGGTTCCCGTACGCCACGGATCGTGCGTATACGCCGCCCGACTCCGGGATCGACGACTTCCAACGTCTGCAGGAACGCCTCGGACTGTCGCGGGCGGTGTTCGTGCAGGCCAGCTGCCACGGCACCGACAACGCGGCCATGGTCGACGCGCTGCACCGTGGCCAGGGTCGCTACGCGGGCGTGGCGATGATCGACGAATCGTTCGCCGACGCCGACATCGCCGAACTGCACGACGCCGGCGTGCGTGCCACACGGTTCAACTTCGTCGCCCACCTCGGTGGTGCGCCCGAGCTCGGCGAGTTCTGGCGGATCGTCCACCGCGTCGTTCCGTTCGGCTGGCACATCGTGTTGCACTTCGACGCCAAGGACCTTCCCCAGTACGCGTCGCTGCTCGACGCCATGCCGTGCGCGTACGTCATCGACCACATGGCGAGGGTCGACGCCTCGGCCGGACTCGACCAGCCGCCGTTCCTCCAGCTGCTCGCGCTGATGGGCGACGAGCGCTGCTGGGTGAAGATCTCGGGAGCCGAACGGCTGACGGCCGGCGGGACACCGCCCTACGACGACGTCGTGCCGTACGCGCGGGCACTCATCGCCGCTGCCCCCGATCGCGTGCTGTGGGGCACCGACTCCCCGCACCCGAACGTCCGCCACATGGCCGACGACGGCGACCTCGTCGACGTCGTCGCCGACTACGCGCCCGACGAGGCGACCCGCAACCGCATCCTCGTCGACAACCCGACCGTGTTGTATGAGTTTGGGCTGTAACGACTTCAGCTGAGCTCGCGAATCGCGTCGCCCAGCGCTTCGACGAGGCGCACCTCGTAGGGCCCGCGCATCGAGTAGATCACGAGGTCGACGCCGGCCTCGAAGAACGGCTGCGCATCGGCGGCCATCCGTTGCGGATCGTCGTCGCCCGACAACGGCCGGTGAATCGAGCGCGTGATCTCGGACTGGTCGCGTCCGAGCTCGTCGCAGTACACCCGCAGTGTCTCGTCGAGGTCGCG
>DATMDV010000138.1:0-3779 GCA_035557475.1 Ilumatobacteraceae bacterium | reverse complement strand
GTACTTCCCGCACTGGGCGAAGTCGATCCTCTGCGGGTTCGCCCGTGTCGACGGCCGTACGGTCGGTGTCGTCGCCAACCAGCCGATGGTGCTGGCCGGGGTCCTCGACATCGAGTCGTCGGAGAAGGCGGCCAGGTTCGTTCGCACGTGCGACGCGTTCAACATCCCGCTCGTGACGTTCGTCGACGTGCCCGGCTTCCTGCCCGGTGTCGACCAGGAGTACGGCGGCATCATCCGGCACGGCGCGAAGCTCCTCTACGCCTACTGCGAGTCGACCGTTCCGCGCATCCAGATCATCACCCGCAAGGCGTACGGCGGGGCATACGTCGTGATGAACTCGAAGTCGATCGGCGCCGACCTGGCGTTCGCGTGGCCATCGGCCGAGCTGGCGGTGATGGGCCCGCAGGGCGCGGTCGAGATCGTCTATCGGCGCGAGCTGCAGCAGGCCGCCGATCCCGTCGCACGGCGTGCCGAGCTCGTGGCCGAGTACAGCGAGAAGTACGCCAACCCGTACGCCGCCGCCGAGCGGGGCTACATCGACGACGTGATCGATCCCGCCGACACCCGGCTCAAGATCGCCGCCGGACTGGCGATGCTGCGTTCCAAGCGCGAGGACCTCCCTCGACGCAAGCACGGCAACGTCCCCCTCTGACCCGATCGTCGCCCCGAGGGCGTGCACGAATCCGCACAGAGGGTGTGCCCGCGCTGACAGGCGTGCGCGAATCCGGACAGAGCGGATTGAGGACTGCCGCGGTCAGTCTCCGGCGCCGATCGAGTTCAGCGTGGGACGCCGTTCTCCAACAGGATGAGCTCGTGGCGGTACTGCGCCGCCAGGCATTCCGGATGCGGATGGGCGATCCGCGTGCCATCGGGTGCGGTGCATCGGCGGCGCGCCCGCCATCCTTCGCACGCGGCAAGTAGCGCCTCGCGGGCGCGCCGTCTGATCGCCGCGTTCGGCCCATCGAGGCCGTCGAGGTCGTCGATGATGACGCCGTCTGCGGTGTCGTCGTGGCGGTCGCGCTCGACCGCCTGCCCTCGTCGATGTTGGAGCGAGTCCGGTGTCACTACCAAGGACTTGTCCGCGTCGCCTCGACGATTACCGGCGCCGGCCGATCGCTTCCGATCGCGGCGGCGAAAGCGGGTCGCATCCCGGATCATGGTGAAGTCCCCACGTCTCTACTGACGTCTGACGGCCACGATTGGTTCCGGATTTCTTGACGATCGGTGTTCGGTCCCGGCGGCTCGTCACTTCCACGAACCATGGACCCCTGGTAGGCACGACGAGCGCCAGACGTGGCACGACAAGATCGCCGACACCGTCGTCGTCGAGACGTGACCCGGCGGTCGCAATGTGTGCGGCTCGACGCGATCGTCCCGACACGAGTGTCGTGCTGCTGCCGTCACCGCGTAGCCTGCACCGCGTGCCCGAGGCCGCGTCCGAGCCCCTGATCCGGCCCACGCCGACGGACGACGAGGCAGTCGCCATCGTCGCCGCGGTCCAGGCGCTGTGGCCGCGCCCCGTGCCGGCCGCATCCGTCGGTCGCGAGCGACGTACGTCGTGGCGCTTCAGCGGACGCTGGTGGTCGGTGCCGACGCCGGTACGTCGCGACCGGCCCTACCTCTGACCGTTCGCCATGGACGTCACGACCGTCGCCGACGACCTCGTGGTGATCCACGACGGCCTCCACGTCACCCGCTTCGAGGGCCTCGAACCCGACACCGACCACGTGTTGGCGGGCATCGACGTGCGCACCTTGCCGCGCCCGCCCGGCGAGCTGCTGTGTCGGGTGGCGACGGTGAACGATCTGCACTTCGGCGAGGTCGAGGCGGGACGGATCGACGAGCGGACCGACGGCCCGATCCAACGCGTCGAGAGGAACGAGGACCCGTACCCGGAGACGATGAACAACGCCGCGGTGGCCGAGATCGCGGCGGCCGCGCCGGCGGCCGTCATCGTCAAGGGCGACCTGTCGACCGATGGCACCGACGACGAGTTCGCCGCGTTCGAGGCGAGCTACTGCACCGAGTTCGGCGACCGCCTGCACGTGGTGCGCGGCAACCACGATGCGTACCGCGGCCAGACGCGGTACGCGGGCGACAGCTGGATCGACCTGCCCGGCGTGAGCATCGCCCTGCTCGACACCGCCGTTCCCGGCGGTGCGACCGGGTTCCTCACGTCCGACCAGCTCGACTGGCTCGACGACCGGTGTGCGACGGCCGACCGTCCGGTGTTGGTGATGGGGCATCACCAGCAGTGGATTGCCGGCCACCGACCTGTCGATGGGCCCGACGAAACGTCCACCGATCCGCGCGACGAGCGCCGCAGCGACCACTACTTCGGCATCCATCCCGACCCCAGCGATGCGCTCGACGAGGTGGCGGCCCGGCGGCGGTCGATCGTCTGCTACACGGCAGGGCACACCCACCGCCACCGGATGCGGCGGATGACGGTCAGTGGCATCCCGTCGATCGAGATCGGCTGCGTGAAGGACTTTCCCGGGACGTGGGCCGAGTATCGCGTCTACGAAGGCGGCATCACGCAGGTCGTGCACCGGATCTCGTCGCCCGCCGCGCTCGCCTGGAGCGAACGCTGCCGCCACCTCTACGCCGATTTCGGCGTCGACTACGAGGCCTACGCGCTCGGCACCCTGGCCGACCGCTGCCTCGACCTCCCCCTCCGCTGAAACGCCCGTTCTGTCTGCTTCAGACGGCCCGTGGCTTCATCTGAAGCAGACAGGTCGGGGGTGGGGTCCGCGGTCGCCGTCACACCCCCCGGTCATCATGGAGCGCATGGACATCTCGTCGGTGTTGCTCCTGGTGGTGGCGGTCGGTGCCATCTCGGCCGCGGTCGCCGTCGACGTCACGCGTCGGCGGGCGGCCCGCACGGTCGTGGCCGCCGATCCGGCCGAGGCGGTGCAGGTGGCGGTCGATGCGGCGCTGGCCGAGATGCGGGCCCACGCGGGCGTCGAGCGCGACGCGTCGGTGCGGGCCGCCCTCGAGCAGGCCGTGATCCTCCAGCGCGAACAACTCGGGTCCACCGCTGTGCAGGTGCGCGAGCACGCCTCGGCCGAGCTGTCGTCGAAGAAGGACGTCATCGATGCCCGGCTCGACCAGGTCCACCAGGAGATGCGTTCCGAGCTCGGCCGCCTCGGAACCATGGTGGCGGCACTGAGCGAGGCCAGCGCCCAGAAGTTCGGCCAGGTCGACCAGTCCCTGCGCACCCACGCCGAGATCACCGAACACCTGAGCGAGTCGGCCCGCTCCCTGCGCGAGGCACTCGTCAGCCCGACGGCGCGCGGGCAGTGGGGCGAGCGCATGGCCGAGGACGTCCTGCGCCTGGCCGGGTTCGTCGAGAACGTCAACTATGTCAAGCAGACCCAGGTCGAGGGAGGCACCGGGCGACCCGACTTCACGTTCCCGCTCCCCAAGGGCCATGAGCTCTACATGGACGTCAAGTTCCCGATGGCCGGGTATCTGCGCTACCTCGAAGCGCCCACGGAGGCCGAGCGTCAGGCCCACCGCACCGCGTTCCTTCGCGACGTCAGGCTGCGTGTCAAGGAGCTGGCCAAGCGCGACTACGCGCGCGCCAGCGCCCGCGCCACCGTCGACTACGTCTTGTTGTTCCTGCCCAACGAGCAGCTCACCGGGTTCATCCACGAGCACGATCCCGGGCTGCTCGACGAAGCGCTCGGCCAACGCGTCGTGATGTGCTCGCCGCTGACGCTGTTCGCCTTCCTCGGCGTCATCCGCCAGGCCTTCGACAACTTCATGGTCGAGCG
>DATMDV010000137.1:0-3548 GCA_035557475.1 Ilumatobacteraceae bacterium | reverse complement strand
CGTGTACTGACCGATATCGGTGAGATACAAGCGGACGAGATCTTCATCGTCGCGTTCGACACGATCTTTGGCCACAGCGGCTCCTGGTGGGTCGGGGTCTGGTACGCACTCGGCGAAACTTTGGCGATCTCCGATGCGGCTGGAACCCTCAAATCCACGATGAACGACCGATCGCCGATCTCATCGCGGATCCACTTGCCGCACGTGGAGATGGGGCTACGATACCGACGCGGTCAAGCGCCCCAACCTGGCCGGACGTGAACCTTTCTCAAATCGTCGTTCCAGATGTTCGTCTGACGGTCATCTGCGCAGACGATCAATGCATCTGCACTGACGATTGAAGCACGTCGATCGAGCCGAGTCGAGAGCGACGCCACGCGGGCGGCGGCCTTCCGGTGAAGTCGCCCGAACGGGGCTAGCGTGAACCCGTCAGGGCGCGCTTCGTGCGCGCGTCGAAGGAGGAGCGAATGCCCAACCCGATGTTCAACGAGTCGACGATGAAGAAGGCGTCGCAGAACTGGGCGCCGCCACAGCCGGGCACCGACTACATCCCGCCGGTCACCGACGGACCCGTCACGCCGTGGCGTGCTGGCGTGATGACGGTGAGTGGCACGATCACCGCGACCGGGGTGTTGTTCGCCCTGCTGCTCCTGTCCGCCGCCGCCGGTTGGATCGCGGCCGAGGGTCCGAGCACCATCGAGGGCGAGGAGTCGTCGTACCAGTTCCCGTCACTCGCACTGGTTGGTTTGCTGGTCGGTTTCGCGTGCGTCATCGGGCTGTACTTCAAGCCGAAACTGGCCAAGATCCTGGGGCCGATCTACGCAGTGGCACAGGGCTTCTTCCTCGGCGCCATCTCGAAGGGCTACGAGACCTACTACGACGGCATCGTCGTGCAGGCCGCCGGCGCCACGATCGCCGTGTTCGCCGTGATGCTCGTGCTCTACCGCACGCGGATCATCAAGGTCACCGACCGCTTCCGTCGTATCGTCGTCGGCGCCACGGTGGGCGTCATGATCTTCTACGGGGTGTGCCTGCTGATCCGCTTGTTCGCGGGGTCCGAGTCGATCAGCTTCCTCTCCAGCCCGAGCCTGCTCGGAATCGCGTTCAGCTTCTTCGTGGCCGGCCTGGCCGCGTTCAACTTGGCGCTCGACTTCGACTTCATCGAGCGGGGCGCGCAGCAGGGGTTGTCGAAGGACTTCGAGTGGTACGCGGCGTTCGGTCTGCTCGTCACCGTCGTGTGGCTGTACCTCGAGCTCCTGCGGTTGCTGGCGAAGTTGCGCGACCGGTGATTCCAGCGCCCGGCCAAGGCAGCCGAGGCGCAACCCCCCAAATCGCCGAAGCAGTGGTCACGGCTCTCGCCGGGGCGTCCCTCGGCGCGCTCGTGGGGGCACCGTTCGGGGTGTGGGTGTCGATCCCGATGGGTGTCATCGCCGGACTCAACGGCGCGGTCGGCGGGTGGCGCGGGATTTACGACTGGCGATCGCCGGTCGGTGTCGTCGGGTTCGTGCTCGACTCGACCTGGGCGTTCGGCACCACCGCAGGAGCACTGCTCGCGCATGTCGCAGCTCGGTTGCGCGGCGACCCGCAGTACCACGACGAGTTGAGCCGTCGCCACAACCGTCACGTCTACGGCCGCGGCTTCCAGATGCGCCCCCGCTTCGCGTTCACGCTCGGCAACGTGATCGCCGGCGCCGGCGATCTGACGGGCGAGCGCCGGCGGCGCTTGATCACCGACCACGAGGACGTCCACGTGTGGCAGGCGCGCTGGTTCGGCCCCCTGTATCCCGTGCTGTACGTGGGGTGGTTGATCGGCGCCGCGGCCGTCGGCGTGGCCGTGTGGGCGGTGCGTCGGCGCCGTGAGCCGTTCGCCAAGGTGGTCGAGTCGTGCGCCTACTACCTCAACCCGTTCGAGTGGTGGGCGTACAGCCGTGACGACCACTGGCCGCCGAAGGGTCTCGTCGCCGGCATCGGTTGGAAGCGCCCCGTGGTCCGCCCGTTCGGGCGCGTGACCCGCTGACGTCTCAGCTCGCGAACCAGCCGTTGATGTCGGCGAGGAGGAAGGCGGGTGTTTCGGTGTCGAAGCAGATCTCACCGTTGGTGTCGACGGGGATGATGACGGCGTTGGCGATGGTCTGGTTGGCGGTGTGGTTGAGGTTGGAGGCGACGGGGAGGGGGTCGGTGCAGCGGTAGGCGGTGACGAAGCCGGTGGCGTCGGGTTGGTCGACGGTGAGGTTGAGCGAGACGGCGGCGACGCCGGTGGTGGGGACGCCGTTGCGGCCGGTGATCTTGATCCGCAGCGGGGTGGTGGGTTGGACCTTGCCGGCGGGGACGCCGCCGTCGCCGGATCGGGTGTCGAACACCCGCTGCGGCGCGATCGCGTTGAACCCGCTCGTGGGCGTCACCACGGCCGAGGGACTCGACGGTGGGCCGGGCCCATTGGAGTTGTGGGCGCGGACGGTGAACGTGTACGGCACACCGTTGGTGAGATCGACCACGGTGCAGGACAGCGGTCCGCTCGTCCACACGCAGATCCTGCCGCCCGGCGAGGACGTGACGACGTACTGCGTGATCGTCGAGGCGCCGGTGTTGGCAGGCGCCGACCAGGCGACCAGCGCGCGCCCGCTCGCCGCGTCGGCGACGACCGCCGTCGGCGCACCGGGCACGAACGCGTGCTGCGACGCGGCGAACACGGCCGCACCGGCGTCGACGATGCCGGCACCGCAATGGTGGAGCGCGGCCGGGTCGTTGGAACAGGTGTAGAGGGGGTCGAACGGTGAGGGCGGGAACGCCGTGGCGGTGTCGCGCAGGATCTGGAGGATCTCGGCACCGGTCAGCCCCGGATCTGCCGCCAGCATCAACGAGATCACGCCACTGACGTGCGGGGCCGCCATGCTCGTGCCCTGGTACCGCCGGTAGACCCAGCCGCCAGCGGTGAGGTCGGGATCGACCAGACCGCTGTTCAGCGTCGACAGGATGCGTTCGTCCGGATTGCTGATCTGCTCGCCGCCAGGACCGGCGATCTCGACCGTCGACCCGAAGTTCGAGTAACCCGCCCGGTCACCGAAGCGGCTCGTGGCGGCGACCGTGATCACGTTGGCGCAATTGGCAGGTGACACCGGCGAATTGTCGAGGTCGACGGACTCGTTGCCGGCGGCGACGACGACCACTGCGCCAGCCGCGACCGCGGCGTTGATCGCGTCCTGCTCGATCGCCATGCAGTTGCCGGGCCCGCCGAGGCTGAGGTTGATCACCTTCGCCGGCGTGGCGTTCGGCGGCGCCCCGGGCACGGACAGGCCGGCGGCCCACCGGATCGCGTCGGCAACGTCGGTCGCCGAGCCGCCGCACATCCCGAGCACCCGGACGGGTTGGATCCGCGCCTGTTGGTCGACACCGGCGATACCGGTTCCGTTGCCCGTCTCGGCGCCGATCGTGCCCGCCACGTGGAGCCCGTGCCACGAGCTCGGGTTGCCGCCGCACGCCGACCCCTCGTCGAACGGGTCCGAATCGCGCCCGCCGCCGTCGCGAGCGGCGGCCGGGCTGCTGATCAT
>DATMDV010000136.1:0-3929 GCA_035557475.1 Ilumatobacteraceae bacterium | reverse complement strand
GGCCTGCTTGATCGTCGACGGCGAGCCGCAGCTCACCAACACGTTCGAGGTGGCCCGCATCTACCGGTTCAAGAAGGGATCGGGATTCCCCGTCTCGGCACCGTCGGTCGACCTGGTCGAGATCGGCGCCGGCGGTGGGAGTCTGGCTCACGTCGACGAGCTCGGGCTGCTGAAGGTCGGACCCGAGTCGGCGGGCGCCGACCCCGGTCCCGCGTGCTACGGCAGCGGCGGCACCGAGCCGGCTGTCACCGATGCCGACCTCGCGCTCGGGCTGCTCGACGCGTCGTTCTTCCTTGGGGGCGACATGGCGCTCGACACCGATGCGTGCGCGTCCGCCCTCAATTCGGTGGCCGAGTCGATGGGGCTGTCGGCGCACGACACCGCGGTAGGCATCCACGAGCTCGTCAACCAGAACATGGCCGCCGCGTCGCGCATGCACGCGGTCGAGCAGGGCGCTGATCTGCGCGGCGTCACGGTGTTGGCATTCGGTGGCGCGGGTCCCGTGCACGCCTGCGGCGTGGCCGAGCTGCTCGAGTCGCCACGCGTCGTGTTCCCGGTCAACGCGAGCGTCCTGTCGGCGTTCGGCACACTCGTCACTCCCGTCCGCATCGATCTCGCCCGCAGCATGGTGCGGCCGCTCGAGTCCGTCGACGCCGACGAGCGCGACGCGCTGTTGACCGAGCTGCGCGCCGAGGGCCGCCGTGTGTTGGTGGCGGCGGGTGTCGTGCCCGATGCCATCCGCTTCCGCTACGGCGTCGACGCCCGCTACCTCGGGCAGGGCAACGAGATCACGATCTGGGTCGGCGAAGGCGACGAATGGCCGGTGGCGTACGCCGACGTCGTCGACCTGTTCGAGGCCGACTATCGACGCATCTACGGCCTCACGATCCCCGATGTCGGTGTCGAGGCGGTGACGTGGCGGCTGTCGGCCTACGCCGACGCGCCATCGGTCGAGCCGGTCTCGACGGTGGCGACGGCTCACGGCGACCCGTTGACCACGCGACCGGTCCGATTCGCGCGCGGCGCCGAACCGGTCGAGACCCCGGTGTACCGGCGGAGCAACCTCGGACTCGGCCAACAGATCATCGGACCCGCGATCGTCGAGGAGCGTGAAACCACGGCGGTCATCCTCGCTGGTTGGGTAGCGACCGTCGCCGCCGACGGATCGTTGGTGGCCGAACGCGACATGTCATTTGTCGGTGAAAGTGCGGCGAACGCGAACGGATCGGCATCATGACCAGCACGACGACGGCGACAACGGGACCGACATTCGACGCGATCGAGCTCGAGGTGCTGTGGCAGAGCCTCATCGCCACGGTGAACGAACAGGCTCGCGCCCTGCAACGGGCGGCGTTCTCGCCGATCGTTCGCGAGGCGGGCGACCTGGCGAACGCCGTGTTCGACCGACGCGGGCGGATGGTTGCTCAGGCCGTGACGGGAACGCCCGGGCACATCAACTCGCTTGCCCGGGCGGCGTCGGCGATGCTCGACGAGTACCCCACCGACGCGTTGGTCGAGGGCGATGTGCTGATCACGAACGACCCGTACAAGACCGCGGGTCAACTGCTCGACGTGACAGTGCTGTACCCGGTGTTCCGCAATGGACAGCTGATCGCCTTCTTCGGCTCGACGATCCACCACACCGACGTGGGCGGCTACGGCATCGGCGCCGGCGCGCGCGACGTGTTCGAGGAAGGCCTCTGGATCCCCATCTGCCGGCTGATGGTCGCCGGCGAACGCAACGCCGACGTGTGGAAGTTCATCATGTCGAACGTGCGCCAGCCCGACCACATGGCGGGCGACCTGCACGCCCAGATGGCCAGTGGCGAGGTGGGCGCCCAGCGCCTGCGCTCGTTGTGCGACCGCCACGGCCTCGACGACATCGAGGGCCTCGCCGACGAGATCATCGCCCGCTCCGAGGCGGCGACGCGCGCCACCATCCGCGAGCTGCCGGCCGGCACGTACCGCGCGAGCGCATTGCTCGACCTCGCCGACGGCAGTCGCATCGACATCGTGTGCGCGGTCACCGTCGACAGCGACGCCGGCGAGATCACCGTCGACTACGCCGGGTCGTCGCCCGCCAGCCCGTCCGGCATCAACGTGGTCAAGAACTACACCCACGCCTACACCACGTTCACGGTGCGATCGGTGCTGAACCCCGAACTGCCGAACAACCACGGGAGCCTGTCGCCGATCAGGGTCGAGGCACCGGAAGGCTCGATCGTCAACGCGGTGTCGCCGCAACCGTGCACCGCGCGGCACGTCGTGGGCATGTTCCTGCCCAATGCGTTGCTGAAGGCGCTCGCCCAGATCAAGCCCGAACAGGCGATGGCCGAAGGGTCGGGCGCGGTCTGGACGATGCAGGTCAACGGCAACCTCGACGACGGTCGTCCGTTCATCACGGCGATGTTCACGTACGCCGGTGGCGTCGGCGCGCGGGCCACCAAACCGGGTCTCTCGGCCTGCTCGTACCCGACCGGCGTGGCGGCCGTTCCGGTCGAGGTGGTCGAGGCGTCGGCGCCCATCCGCTTCCTGCGCAAGGAGCTGCGAACCGGTAGCGGTGGCGCCGGAGCGCAGACCGGCGGCCTCGGCCAGACCATCGAGTTCACCGTCGACACCGAACGGCCATGGCAGCTGAACGCGGTCACGTCGCGGCTGAGCGAAGCGCCACAGGGCATCTTCGGTGGGGAGGCCGGTTCCGCAGGCTCGTTCACGGTGAACGGCGAACCGGTGCGCACCCAATCCCGCTTCACGCTGCAGCCGGGCGACCACGTGCGCCTCGACCTGCCCGGCGGCGGTGGGTACGGTGACGTCGTCCGCGCCGTCGACGACGAACGACTCGCAGGTGTCGATTGACATGAATGAGCCGATCACCGCGGGCACCTTCGCCGGCATGTGGCGGCATGTGGTCGAGCACTCGCCCGACGCTCCATTCTTGGTGTTCGAGCGCCCGGACGAGCAGGTGCTGCAGTGGACGTACGGCGAGTTCGACGCGGCCGTATCGCGCGCCGCCCGCTTCATGGCGAGCCACGGCGTGATCCCCACGAGCGCGGTGCACCTGGCATTGACCAACTCACAGATCTTCGTGGCGGTGTGGCTGGCCGCCGTCCGCCTTGGCGCCTGGATCGTGCCGAGCGACCCGATGAGTGCCACGGCCGAGCTGCGCGGTCACATCTCGCGAACCCACCCGGTGATCGGCTTCGCGGCCGCCGACCGGGCCGCCACCTACCGAGCCGCGCTCGACGATGTGTCCAGCGCGATGCCAGTCGTCGAGATCGACGAAGCCGACGGCGAGCTCGCAGTGTTCGGGCGCACGTACCTCGGCCCATGGCCGGCGCCCAGTCCGCTCGATCGGGCGGCGGTGATGTTCACGTCGGGCACCACCGGTGCTCCCAAGGGCGTCGAGATCACGCAGGCCAACTACGCCTTTGCCGGCTCGACGATGGCCGCCGCCTCCGGCCTTGCCGCGCAGCATCGCCAGCTCGTGGTGCTGCCGTTGTTCCACGCCAACGCCCAGTACTACTCGTTCGCGTCCGCCATCGCCGCCGGCGCGTCGGTGGCGCTGATGCCCACATTCTCCGCCAGCCGGTTCCTGCTGCAGGCGGCTCGCCACGACGCGACGCACGCCAGCCTGTTCGCGGCACCGATCCGCATGATCCTCGCCCGTGGCGCCACCGCCGTTCCGGGGCTGCAGCTCCAGAACTGCTGGTACGCCGTCAATATCAGCGACGATCAGTACGAGACGCTCTCGTCACTGTTGGGATGCCGGCCACGGCAGCTGTACGGCATGACAGAGACGATCCCGGCGGTCCTCACCGATCATGCCGACACGCCCGTCGCGTCGTCGATGGGTTTCGTCACACCCGGCTGTTCGGTCAGCGTGCACCGAGCCGACGGAACCGAGGCGGCGCCAGACGAGGTGGGCGAGA
>DATMDV010000135.1:0-36488 GCA_035557475.1 Ilumatobacteraceae bacterium | reverse complement strand
TTCACCGATCCGACATCGGTCACGACGCCGGTCGTCTCGGCCAGGGCCCGCTTCACCTGATCGGCGATCGACAGCACGGGCACCGCGACGAACGTGATCTCTCCGCTCGGATCGATCCCGCTGGTGTCGATCACCCCGCGTGCGATCGCCTCGGCGAGCCGGCCGGCGTCGGCGTCGTCGCCGCTCACGTGCCAGCCGCGCTCGCGCAGCGCGAGCCCGATCGAGCCGCCCACGAGGCCGAGCCCGATGACGTTGGCGCGGCGGGGCGAGGCGTTCACGTCGGACGATCGTACCGGCGACCGCGCCCGGCGACGGCCTCCGTCAAGGCCCGGCGCTCGTCGGTGGTGAGCTCCCGCCACGTTCCCGGTGCGAGTGTGCGATCGGAGATCGGACCGATCCGCGTGCGCACCAGTCGGCGCACGGGATGGCCGATCGCTTCGCACATCCGCCGGATCTGGCGGTTGCGGCCCTCGTGGATGGCGATCGACAGGACCCCGGGCATCGGTTGCGACGCCGTCGCCGGCGCCGTGACACCGTCGTCGAGCTCGACGCCCTCCCGGATCCGGCGCAACCCTCCGGCCGACACCGGACCGCCCTCGACCTCGACGAGGTATTCCTTCTCGACGCCATGGCTCGGATGGGCCACGCGGTTGGCGAGCTCGCCGTCGTTGGTGAGCAGCAACAGGCCCTCGGTGGCGGCGTCGAGGCGACCGACGGCGAACACCCGCGGCGTCGCCGGCACGAGGTCGATCACGGTCGGGCGGCCGTGTGTGTCGCTCGACGTCGTGACCACGCCGCCCGGCTTGTTGAGCAGGTAGTAGACGAGGCCCGGCCGCACCCCGACCGGCGCCCCGTCGACCTCCACGAGGTCGTGCTCGGGATCGACCCGGCGCCCGATCGTGGCGACCTCACCGTTGACCGTCACCCGCCCGGCCACGATCAGCTCCTCGCAGACTCGGCGACTCCCCCAGCCGGTGGCGGCGAGCACCTTTTGGAGGCGTTCGCCCCCGGGCAGCTCGCGGTTGGTGGCTTCCCACTGCTCCCAGAGCGGCGGCTCAGGGTCGTTTGGCATCGTCGGACGGCGTCGCCCGCAAGCCGTGCTCGAGCGCCTCCACGACGTCGGCACCGGGGATGAAATCGGCGATCGGCGGCAGGTCGGCGACCGAGTCGAGACCGAGCTTCTCGAGGAAGGCCTCGGTCGTGCCGAACAGCACCGCCTGGCCGGGCCCGCGGTCGCGTCCGACCTCTTCGATGTAGCCCCGGGCGACGAGCGTGCGGATCACGCCGTCGGGATCGACGCCGCGGATCGAGGCCACCTGGGCCCGCGAGATCGGTTGCTTGTAGGCGACGATCGCCAGCGTCTCGAGCGCCGCGCCCGAGAGCCGGGCACGCTGGTCGTGGAGCAGGAAGCGCTCGACGTAGGGCGTCAGATCGGCCCGGGTCTGGTACCGGTATCCACCGGCGATCCGGGCGAGCTCGAAGCCACGGCCCTGCTCGGTGTACTCGGAGGCCAACTCCGCGCAGCACTGCTCGATCAGTGCCGATGGCTGTTCGAGGAGCTGCGCCAGCAGGTCGGGCGGTACGGGATCGAAGGCGACGAGCACAACCGCCTCGATCGCCCGTTTCAGGTCGGCGATCTCGGTGTGGACCGGAGGGAAGATGTCGTCGGACATGTCGGTCATCTCAACAGCGCCGATCAGCCTTCGTAGACGTCGATCAGGAGCTCGTCGGCGCGCAGCCCTCGCCCGCCGGTCCAGATCACCTCGATCTCGCCGAATCGCTCGACCTGATCGAGCTCGACGACGCCCTGCTTGTAGAGCTCGAGCACGGCGAGGAAGCGCACGATCACCTCGACCCGCTCGACGAGGTCGGCGGTCAGGCGACGGAACGTGGTGCGCCCCAGACGCGGCAGCTCGTCGATGAGCTCGGCGACGGCGTCGGCAACCGTGAGGCGGACCGGGTTGACGTGGAACATGTCGACGGTCGGCTCGGGCCGCGGTGTGAGGGCCCGGACGGCGGCGTTGCGGAGACGGTCGAGGCTGGTGCCCTCGAGCAGGTCGGGCACCAACGCCGTGAAGCGCTCGTCGGCACCGACCTGGCGGGCGAAGCTGCGGTCGGCGTCGTCGGCCAGGCGGCCGAAGACCGTGGCGACGTCCTTGAACGCTTTGCACTCGAGCAGCCGGGCGAGCAGCAGGTCGCGCTCCTCCCACAGCGCCAGCTCCTCGTCGAGATCGACGTCGGCCCGGCCCGGCAGCAGACGCCGTGCCTTGAGCTCGACGAGCGTGGCCGCGATCAGCAAGAACTCGGTCGCCACGTCGAGGTCGAGGTCCTGCAGCCGCTCGATCTCGGCCAGGTAGGCGTCGACGATGGTGGACAGGCTGACCTGGTAGATGTCGACCTCTTCGGCCAGGATCAACCGCAAGAGCAGGTCGAACGGACCGTCGAAGACGGGGGTGGCGACGTCGAAGGCCATCACGATCACGCTACCGAACCGACCCGGACGAGGGGCGGATAGCTCGCTAGCCTCACGCAGCGTGACCCGCGTGCTCTCGTGCATCCAACCGACCGGGGACGTGCACCTCGGCAACTACCTGGGTGCGTTGCGGAACTGGGCCGACAACCAGCACCTGAACGACGCGTTCCACGGCATCGTCGACCTGCACGCGCTCACCGTCACCGAGACGCCCGGAGTGGTCGGCGACGAGACGCTCCGCCTGGCGGCGATGATGTACGCGATCGGGCTCGATCCCGACGTCGCCACGATCTTCGTCCAGAGCCATGTCGTCGAGCACAGCCAGTTGGCGTGGGTGATGGAGTGCACGGCGTCGTTCGGCGAGTTGTCGCGCATGATCCAGTTCAAGGAGAAGTCCGCCAAACGAGCCGAAAAATCGGGCACGGCTTCCTTCATCTCCGCCGGGCTGTTCACCTATCCAGCGCTCCAGGCGGCCGACATCCTGCTGTACGACACCGACGAGGTGCCCGTCGGTGACGATCAGCGTCAACACGTCGAGATCACCCGCGACATCGCGATCCGGTTCAACAACCGGTTCGGCGACACGTTCGTGGTGCCTGCCGCGGTGACGCCACCGGCCGGGGCGCGGGTGATGGATCTCCAGGATCCGACGTCGAAGATGTCGAAGACATCCGACTCCGAGAGCGGCTGCGTCTACATGAACGACGACCCGGCGGCGATCATGCGCAAGTTCAAACGGGCGGTCACCGACTCCGACAACGAAGTGCGCTTCGACCCCGTCGCCAAGCCGGGTGTGAGCAACCTGCTCGAGATCCTCGGCGCGGCCACGCGCACGAAGCCGACCGATCTCGCCACGGCGTACACGCAATACGGCCGCCTCAAGTCCGACACCGGCGAGGCCGTCGTCGCTCTGCTCGAGCCGATCCAGCAACGCTACGCCGAGCTGCTCGCCGATCCGGCCGAGCTGTCGCGGCTGCTCCGCTTCGGGTCGGAGAAGGCCCGTGCGGTCGCCTCGAAGACCCTCGAGCGCGCCTACTCGGCGATCGGTTTGCTGCCCGCTTGAGTCGACCCCGACCCGCGGGTCTGGTCGGTCGGTTCCTCGATCCCGCCGACCGCCGGCTCGTCGCGCTCGCGATCCCCGCCCTCGGGACGCTGGCGGTCGAGCCGCTCTACGTGCTCGTGGACACGGCGATCGTCGGGCGCCTCGGCACACCGCAACTCGCCGGTCTGGCACTGGCCGCCACCGTGCTGTCATTCGTGGTCTTCGGCTCCAACTTCCTCGCCTACGGCACGACCGAGCGGGTCGCCCGACGAGTGGGCGCGGGCGATCACCCGGGCGCCGCCGACGTGGGTGTGCAGGCGTTGTGGCTGTCGGTCCTGTTCGGCGTGCCGGCGGCAGCCCTGCTCGTCGTCGGAGCTGAACCGATCTGCCGGCTGCTCGGAGGGTCGGGCGACGCGCTCGGCCATGCCACCGACTACCTCCAGATCAGTGCGGTGGGGATCCCGTTCGTGCTCGTCACGCTCGCCGCCCAGGGAGTGCTGCGCGGGGTGTCGGCCTACTACCTCCCGCTCTTCATCCTGTTCGTGTCGAACCTCGTCAACACCGTGCTCGAGGTCTTCTTCGTGTACGGCCTCGACCTCGGCATTCCCGGATCGGCATGGTCGACGGTGATCGCCCAGGCGATGGCTGCCGTGGCGTTCGGTGTCGTCATCCGCCCCCATCTGATCCCGGCGCTGACACGCCGACCCGCGTGGGCGGGCATGGCCCCGCTGGCGAACGCCGGGCGTCACCTCGTCCTACGGGTCAGTGCGATGCTGGCCGTGTTCGGGGGCTCGACGGCGATCGCCGCCCGCATCGACGAACCCACGTTGGCTGCTCATCAGATCGTGATCGGCCTCTTCTCCTTCGTCTCGCTCTCGCTCGACGCCCTCGCCGTACCGGCCCAGACGCTCGTCGCCGAGGACCTCGGCCGCGGTGACATGGCGACGGCGAGAAACCTCGCGTCGCGGGCCGTCCGGCTGTCGCTCGCGTCGGCAACGCTGCTCGCCGTGGTCATCGCGGCGTCGGCGCCATGGCTCCCGAACGTGTTCACCGGCGACGCCGCGGTCGCGTCGCGGGCGACGACGGCGCTGTGGTTCCTCGCCGTGATGATGTTCCCGGCGGCGGTCGCGTTCGCCCACGACGGCGTGCTGATCGGCGCCGGCGACTACCGGTTCCTCGGGCGGGCGGCGGTCGGGTACCTGGTCGCCGTCGCGCCGCTCGCCGCGATCGTGCTCGTGTTCCGCGACCTCGGCATCGCCGGGATCTGGGCGGCGTTCACCGTCTGGATGGTCATCCGCGCCGTGGCCAACCACCACCGCACCAACCACATCCTCCGTGTGTGACTAGCCGCCTCTGATCATGTGGAGCTGTCGGCAGCTTTGAGGTCGGGCCAGGCGTCGCCGCGTTCCGCGACGAGGTCGACGGTGACGGGGTCGGACCCGTGCGCGGCGAGCAGTTCGGCACCGATCCGCTCGTGGTCGAGGTAGCGCCGCAGGCGGGCAGTCCGCCCTCCGATGAGACGGGCGGCGACCCGTCCGGGGATGCTGAGCCCGACGTCGACCTTGCCGATGTCGTGCAGGAGCGCGCCCGCCACCTCCGGCCGCGTCGCATCCGGTCGCCGGGCGACGAAGTTCCGACCCACCTGCACACAGTGGCGCCGGTCGTGGTTCCGCAGCCGCCGCCAGAACCCGATCTCGGCAGGTGTCAGCCACGACTCGGCCCATTCCTCGTCGGATGCCGGTGGTGCGGCGCGCGACAACGAGGTGAAGAACCGCCGGGCCAGGTGGACGGCCAGCACGGGAATGTCCGAGAGCTTCGTCACCGGTTGACCGCTCGTGGATGGGCCTTGCGGTAGACGTCCCACAACCGTTCCTGGCTGACGCGGGTGTACACCTGCGTGGTCGAGATCGAGGCGTGACCGAGCATCTCCTGGACGATGCGCAGGTCGGCCCCGTGGTCGAGCAGATGCGTCGCGCAGGAGTGGCGGAGCACGTGCGGCGACAGGTCGGTGCCGATCCCCGCCTGCTGTCCGTACTTCTTCACGACCATCCATGCTGCCTGACGGCTGAGCCGTCCGCCGCGCAGGTTCAAGAACACCGCCTCCGCGTCGTCGCGCCGGCGCCATTGCCGCGGCACGAGCGCGCCGCGGCCGTCGGGTGAGAACCACGCCTCGAGGGCGGTGGCCGCCGCTCCGCCGTACGGCACGATCCGTTCCTTGGCGCCCTTGCCGTAGAGCCTGACGAGGCGCTCGTCGAAGTCGATGTCGCCCATCGAGAGCCCGACCGCCTCGGAGATCCTCGCTCCCGTGGCGTACAGCAACTCGAGCAGGGCAAGATCACGTCGGTGTTGGGGGTCGTTCCCGATGACGCCCGCCAACAGGCTCGTCACCTGGTCCTCGGTGAGCGGCTTGGGGATGCCAGAGGGGACGCGGACGCCCTCGAGGTCGACCGTCGGGTCGTCGCGGCGGTGTTGCTCGACGGCGAGATGGCGGTGCGCCATGCGGATCGCCGCGAGCTGCCTGGCGATGCTCGACGTCGCCGCCCCGCTGGCCTTGCGCTCCCCCACGAACTCGATGAGGTCGCGGGACTGCACCGTCAGCGGATCGAGGCCGCGCCGCGCGAGCCAGACGCAATAGGTGCCGAGGTCACGGCGGTAGGCCGAGAGCGTGTTGCGGGCCCGGCCGCGCTCGCTCGACATCCACGACAAGAAGTCCTCGATCTCGATCGGCAGCTCGACGTTCAACGCCGAACGTCGCGTTCGAGCAGTCGCTGCGTGGCGAGCAACCCGACGACGGTCTTGGCGTCGGCGATCTCGCCGCTGTCGATCATCGCCAGCGCGTCACCGAGCGGCAGGTGCAGCAGCGTCATGTGTTGTTCCTCGGGGCCGTGGAGCTCGCGCTCGACGGGCGAGCAACCGGTGGCGAGGAAGACGATCGTCACCGAATCGGTGAGCCCGGGTGACGGCAGGATGTCGACGAGGTGATCGAGCCGGCCCGCCTGCAGACCGGCTTCCTCGATCAGCTCTCGATGGGCGGTCAGCTCGGGCGGTTCGTCTTCGACGTCGCGCATCCCGGCCGGGATCTCGATGATGTTCCGTTCGAGCGCCACGCGGTACTGCTCGACGAGCAGGACGGAGGCGTTTCCCTCGGCGTCGAAGATCAGGGGCACGACACCGACTGCGCCAGGCGAGCGCACGATGTCGCGGTGGAACCGCTCGCCGTCGGGCGCTTCGAACTCGGCGGCGACGACCCGCCAGAAGTAGCCCTGATGGAGCTCGCGTTCGCTGATCCGCCGGAACCCGGTCACTGGTCCACCGGGACACTGATGCGAGCGACGAGGCGCCAGCCGAGGAGCGGCCAGCAACGGCCTGCGTGGCCGGGGAACGCAATGATGGTCATGCCGGCGCCGGCGCCGGCATGAGTGCCGTGTCTCCGATCTGCACGTGGCGGGCCGCGCGCCGGGCGAGCGCGGCGCCGATCAGCTCGCGGAACAGCGGGTGCGGACGGTCGGGTCGGCTCTTGAACTCCGGGTGCGCCTGGGTGGCCACCCAGTACGGATGGTCGGCGAGCTCGATGAACTCGACGAGCCGCTTGTCGGGCGAGGTGCCGCTGCACACGAAGCCGGCGCCCTCGAAGCGGGCCTTGTAGTTCGAGTTGAACTCGTAGCGGTGACGGTGACGCTCGCTGACGACCGGCTCGCCGTACGCCTCGGCGACCTTGGTGCCCTGGGCGAGCACGGCGTAGTACGCGCCGAGCCGCATCGTGCCGCCCCTGTCGGTGATGTCGCGCTGGTCGAGCATCAGATCGATGACGGGGTGCTTCGACGTCGGGTCGAACTCGGTGGAGTTGGCGCCGGCGAGCCCGAGCTCGTGGCGGGCGAACTCGACGGTCATCGCGTGCAGCCCGAGGCACAACCCGAGGCACGGCACCCGCTCCTCACGGGTGTAGCGGGCGGCCGCGATCTTGCCTTCGAACCCACGCGCTCCGAAGCCGCCGGGGATCACGACCCCGTCGAGCTCGGCGAGCCGGCCGGCGGCGAGCAGGCCTTCGACGTCCTCGGCCTGGATCCAGTCGATCTCGACCGCGGCGCCGTGGTGGAAACCGGCGTGCTTGAGGCTCTCGACGACGGACAGGTAGGCGTCGGGGAGCTGGACGTACTTGCCGATCAAGCCGATCCGCACGGGTGTGGTGGCGGCGTCGACCTTGGCGACGACCTGCTCCCATGAGGTCAGGTCGACGTCGAGCCCTTCCAGCCGGAGTACGTCGCAGACGACGTCGTCGAGGCCTTCGTCGTGGAGGATCAGCGGCAGTTCGTAGATGTTGCGGGCGTCGGCGGCGTTGACGACGGCGCGCTCGTCGACGTCGCAGAGGTTCGAGATCTTGCGCTTCAGGTCGTCGCTGAGCGGTTCCTCGCTGCGGCACACGATGACGTCGGGCTGGATCCCCCGGCTGCGCAACTCGGTGACCGAGTGCTGGGTCGGCTTCGTCTTCTGCTCGCCGGACGGTCCGATGAACGGCACGAGCGTGACATGCAGGAAGCACACGTTGTTGCGGCCTGCATCCTTGCGGAACGGACGTAGCGCTTCGAGGAACGGAAGGATCTCGATGTCGCCGACCGTGCCACCGACCTCGGTGATCACGACGTCGATGTCGTCGGTCGCGACCCGGCGGATCCGGCGCTTGATCTCGTCGGTGATGTGGGGGATCACCTGCACGGTCTTGCCGAGGTAGTCGCCGCGCCGCTCGGCGGCGAGCACCGCCTGATAGATCGACCCGGTAGTGGCGTTCGAGTTGCGCGACAGGTTCTCGTCGATGAAGCGTTCGTAGTGACCGAGGTCGAGGTCGGTCTCGCCGCCGTCGTCGGTGACGAACACCTCGCCGTGCTCGTACGGGTTCATCGTGCCGGGGTCGACGTTGATGTACGGGTCGAGCTTCTGGAGCGTGACGCGCAGCCCGCGCAGCTTCAGCAACCGGCCGAGCGAGCTCGCGGTCAGACCCTTGCCGAGCGAGCTGGCCACCCCTCCGGTCACGAAGATGTGCTTCGGCATGGGGTGGGGACCTCCGTCAGATGACTCGTTCGAGCGGGTGCACGACGGGATCTCACCATACCCCGACGACGCCCGGACGCGCGCGGATCAGGTGGACCGGGTCAATTGCGCCGGAGCAACTCCCTGGCGTGCTCGAGTGCCGCGTCGTCGGTCGATCCGGACAGCATCCGCGCCAGCTCGTCGACCCGGCGCTCGCCGTCGAGGGCGGCCACGGTGGCGAACGTCTGGCCGTCGCGGACCTCCTTCGTCACGGCCACCTGGGTGCGTGCCAGGGCCGCGACCTGCGGCAGGTGGGTGACCACGAGCACTTGATGATCGGCCCCGAGCGCGGCGAGGGCCTCGCCGACGGCGACCGCCGCGGAACCGCCGATCCCGGCGTCGACCTCGTCGAACACCAGTGTCCGACCATCGGCGTCCGGGCCGCCGCCGACCGTCAGCACGAGGCGCAGCGCCAGCATCGCCCGTGCCAGCTCGCCGCCCGACGCGACCCGGCTGAGTGGCAGCAGCGGCGCGCCGGGGTTGGCGGCGAGCAGGAACTGGACGCGGTCGCCCGGGTGATCGTCAGGCGATTCACCGACTTCGACCGCGACCGCGGCGTTGCCCATCGCCAGCTCGCGCAACCGTTCCTCGACCGCCTGGGCGAGACGGGGGGCCACGACCCGCCGCCGCTCGCCGACGACCCGGGCAGCGTCGCGTGCACGTTCGACTGCGAGCGCGCGTTCGCGATCGAGCTCGGCGGCGCGCTGATCGAAGCGCTGGAGCTCGGCGAGGCGCTGCTGGGAGGCGGCGTGGAACGCCATCACCTCGCCGAGATCGTCGCCGTACTTGCGGCACAGGTCATGGAGGCGCTGGCGGCGGAGGCGGATCTGTTCGAGGCGCTCGGGGTCCTCGTCGATCGCCTCCGCCAGCGCTCGCAGCTCAGATGCGATGTCGTCGAGCTCCGACAGCGCGTCGCGCAAGCGGTTGCTGAGCGCCTCGTACGGCGCCCGATCGGACAGCGCCATGAGCGACGCTCCGACTCCGTCGCGACCACCACCGTCGGCCGTCAGCGCGGCGAGCGCTCGGGCGCCGGCCTCGCGGTGGGCGACGGCGTCGGCCAGCACAGCCTCCTCGCGATCGAGGTCGGTGTCTTCGTCGACGCTCGCCAACGCCGCCGCGTCGAGCTCGTCGACCTGGTAGCGCAACAGGTCGATCTCGCGGGCCCGTGAACGCTCGTCGCCGCCGAGCGCCGCCAACTCGGCATCGATCTCGGTCACCGCGGCGCGGGCCGCCCGCAACGGTTCGAGGTCGACCTCGCCGTAGCGGTCGAGGGCGGCGCGTTGGGTCGCCGCGCCGAGCAGGCTCTGGTGGGCGTGCTGGCCGTGCAGGTCGACCGCCTGTTCGGCGATCTCGGCGAGTGAGCCCGCCGTCGCCAGTCGCCCGTCGACGTATGCCCGCGACCGCCCGTCGGACGGCACCACCCTGGTCAGCACGACTTCGTGCCCTGGCTCGTGTCCGGTTCCGTCGCCGAGCACGAATCGGCCGTCGACCCGCGCCTCGGCGGCGCCGGCCCGCACCATCGTCGCGTCGGCCCGACCACCCACGAGCAGCTCGATCGCCTCGACGATCATCGTCTTGCCGGCGCCCGTCTCGCCCGTCACCGCGGTCAGGCCCGGTCCGAGGACGAGCTCGACGCGCTCGATCACGCCGAGGTTCTCGATGTGCAACTCGGTGAGCACGACGTCCCTTTCAGTTGATCAGCGTCGACTTCGGACGCAGGATGCAGAACTCGTTGCCTTCGGGGTCGGCGAGCACGGTCCACGACTCGTCGCCCTTCTGACCGATCTCGATCCGTTGGCCGCCGAGGGCGATGATGCGCTCGATCTCGCCCTCCCGGTCGTCGGGATCAGGGTTGAGGTCGAGGTGAACGCGGTTCTTGGTCGACTTGCGGTCGGTCACGGGCATGAAACAGATCCCGACCGGCGCCGTCTCGTCGGTGCCGATCACGATCTCTCGTTCGCGCTCGGACAGGATCCGCCATCCCAGCACCTGTGTCCAGAACTCGGCGAGGCGCGGCAGATCGTGGGTGTCGATGACGATGTGGTGGAGGGACACGGCCATCACCGCAGTGTGCCCGAATCGACCGCCGAGGACGACGATCGGGTCCGAATTGGTGCCTCGCCCGGGCCGCCCTGTGCGAGTCTTTGGGATGCCGGAGGGGGCCCGCCGATGACGAGTGTGCAGCTGTCGGTCGAGTCGACCGCACGATCCGACGTGTTGCTCGAGCGGGGCGACCAGCTCGACGCCCTGGCCCAGCATCTCGAGATGTTGCGGCGAAGCGGGCGGGGGCGGCTGGTCCTCCTCAGTGGCGAGGCCGGCGTCGGCAAGACCGCCTTGGTTCGTGAGTTCAGCGTCTCGCACGCGAACCACGTCGACGTCGTGTGGGGTGCGTGCGACGCCCTGTTCACGCCGCGTCCGTTGGGTCCGTTCCTCGACATCGCCCCGATGCTCGCCGATGAGTCCGTCACCGGGATGCATGGCGGTGGACGGCCACATGAGGTCGCCGACGCGCTGATCGCCGCGCTGCAGTCGCGCCCGTCGACCATCGTGGTCATCGAGGATGTCCACTGGGCCGACGAGGCGACGTTGGACGTGTTGCGTCTCGTCGCCCGGCGGGTCGAGGCGATGCCGGCGCTGATCGTGGTGACGTATCGCGACGAGCTCGAGCGCACCCATCCCCTGCGGGTGATGCTCGGCGAGCTTCCCTCGAGTGACTCGATCGGGCGGCTGAGCGTCGAGCCGTTGTCGGCCGGCGCGGTCGCGGCGCTCGCTGCGCCGTACGGGGTCGACGACGCCGATCTGTTCCACAAGACCGCCGGCAATCCGCTCTTCGTCACCGAAGTACTGGCCGCCGGCAGCGGACCGACCATTCCCTCGACGGTCCGCGACGCGGTTCTCGCGCGCGCCGCTCGCCTGCCGTGCGCGGCGATGAACTTGCTGGAAGCGGTCGCCGTCGCGCCACCGCAAGCCGAGCTGTGGCTGCTCGAGGCGCTCGCCGGGCCCGACCTCGACGGCCTCGAGGTCTGCCTCAGCTCGGGGATGCTCGCGCCGGCCGGGCATGCGGTCGCGTTCCGGCACGAGCTCGCGCGGCTCGCGATCGAAGCCTCGCTCACACCGAACCGGCGGATCGCGTTGCATCGCGACGTGCTCCGCGTGCTGGAAGCACTCGGAGACGGCAACGTCGATCTCGCCCGCCTGGCCCACCACGCGGATGGCGCCGGCGACGCCGCGGCGGTGCTGCGTCTGGCGCCGAGCGCGGCCCGGCACGCCGCCGCGGTCGGCGCCCACCGACAGGCCGCGGCGCAGTACGCCCGGGCGTTGAGGTACGCGTCGGGACTAGCGCCCGACGCACGGGCCGAGATCCTCGAACGGCAGGCCCACGAGAGCTTCCTGTGCGACCAGTTCGACGTCTCGATCGCGTCCGGCCAAGAAGCGGTCGAGCAGTTCCACGCAGCCGGCGACCGGCTGCGGGCCGGAGATGCACTTCGACAGCACTCGTCGCACCTGCGTTGCACCGGACATCCGGTGGACGAGGCCCAGGCTGCCGGCTGGGAGGCCGTGCTATTGCTCGAGGCGTTGCCGCCCGGCCGCGAGCTGGCGCTTGCGTATTGCAACCTGGCCAGCCTGGCGTTGAACGCCGACGACGCCGACGGCACCTCCACGTTCGGCCAACGCGCGCTCGCGATCGCCGAGGACCTCGATGATCGCGAGTCCCTCGTGCACGTCCTGAACACGCTGGGGACAGCGGAACTCCTGGCCGGCTCGACCGGCGGTCGGGCGCTGCTGGAACGCAGCCTGACGCTCGCCCACGACGCCGGGCTCGAGGAGCACGTCGGCCGGGCGTTCATCAACATCGGCTGGGCGTCGAACCGATCGCGTCACTATCCGGGGGTCGCCGACCTGCTCCGCGGCGGCATCGACTACTGCGACGAGCGCGGGCTCGTGCTGTGGCAGCAGTACGTCGTGGCCTACCTTGCCCGGGTGGCCTTCGACGAGGGTCGATGGTCGGAAGCGATCGAGCTCGCCCAGCCGATCCTGCGCGACCCGCGGGCGATGATGCCGCGCATCCCGGTGTTGGTGGTCGTCGCCCTCGTCCGCGCCCGACGCGGCGAACCCGGCGTCCAGGCCCTGCTCGACGAGGCCTTCGAGCTGGCCCAGCCGACCGGCGAGCTGCAACATCTGGCGCCGGTGGTTGCCGCCCAAGCCGAGGTGGCATGGCTGGCGGGGCGGCCGGCGGCCGTCGACGACGCGACGCGCGAGGCACTCGAAGGGGCGATCGCCAGGCGCGCCCCGTGGCTGGTGGGCGAGCTCGCGTGCTGGCGCTGGCGATCCGGCCTGGCGCAGGACATCCCCGAGAACGCCGCCGAGCCCTACGCCCTGGAGATGAGCGGGCAGTGGGCGCGTGCGTTCGAGGAGTGGTCCGACCGCGGCTGCGTGTACGAGGCGGCGCTCGCCCGTTCGAGCTCCAATGACGAGGGCGCGATGCGCCAGGCGCTGTCGGAGCTCCACCATCTCGGCGCCCACACGACCGCCGCGATCGTCGCCCGTCAGCTGCGCGAGCTCGGTGCGCGCGACGTCCCCCGCGGTCCGCGCCCGACGACTCGTCCCAACGACGCGAGCCTGACCGCCCGCGAGGTCGCGGTGCTCGAGCTCGTCGCCGCCGGGCTGACGAATCCGCAGATCGCGGCCTCGCTCTACATCAGCCGCAAGACCGCCGAGCACCACGTGTCGAGCATCCTGGTCAAGCTCGGGACCACCACACGCGCCGAGGCGGCGGCAGCCGCCGTACGCCGCGGCCTCGTCGACCCGGCTATCGATCGGTGAGACCGAACTTGGCCTTCAGGATCTGGTGGTAGTGACGCTCGCCGAAGCGCACGAAGCGCGCCGTCGACGCCGAACAGCTACACACCACGACATCGCCCTCGACGAGCGTGGCGACCGGCTGGCCGTCGACTGACACGCTCGCCTCGCGGTGACCGACGACCGAGATCTCGATCGGCTCGGCGGGATCGAGCACGAGACTGCGGTCGAACAACATGTGCGGCGCCACCGGGGTCAGCAACAGCGCCCGGTGGCGGGGCGACACGATCGGACCGCGAGCCGACAGCGAGTACGCGGTCGAACCGGTCGGCGTCGACACGATGAGCCCGTCGGCGGCGTAGGTCGTGAACGGCACTCCGTCGATCCGCACCAGCAAACGAACGGTGTGGCCGGGCTCGCGCTTCTCGACCACCGCCTCGTTCAACGCCCGCCACGTGCCGAGCGGCACCCCAACGCTGCTGCGGGCGACGACGTCGAGCATCAGGCGCTCGTCGAGGTGCCACTCGCCCTCCTCGCTGCCCTTCGTGAAGCGGTCGAGGGCGCTGGTCATCTCGTGCGACTCGACCTCGGTGAGGTAGCCGAGCACACCGAGGTTGACGCCGAGCAGCGGTACCGCGGCGCCGTCGACGAAGCGCACCGCCCGCAACATCGTGCCGTCACCGCCGAGGCTCAGGGCGAGATCGGCGTCGTCGGGTCGTCGTTCGGCAGCCAGGTCGTTCAAGCCGAGGGCGGCCGCGTCGGCGGCGGGCATCCAGGCGTCGTGCCCGCGTTCGGTGAGCCAGTCGGCGGCCTGGCGCGCGAGCGCGGCGGCCTCGCCCCGCTCGTGATGGGCGACGATGACGACGCCGGTCACTGCACCTCCTTCGTGTGCACGTCGCCCGGAGCTCGTGCGTGCACGAGGAACTCGCGGTTGCCTTCGGCACCGGTGATCGGCGAGACGGTCCACCCGACAACTTGGCAACCTGCTGACACGAGCGCCTCCGTGATCTCGTCGCGGACGCGATCCCAGATCGCCGGATCGGTGATGACGCCACGCCCGCGGCTCACCTCGACGCGGCCGGCCTCGAACTGCGGTTTCACGAGCAACACCATGGGTGCCCCAGGTTTGCACACGCCTCCCAACGCGCCGATCACCTTCGTGAGCGAGATGAACGAGAGATCGGCGACGACGATGTCGACCGGTCCGCCGGAGACCGCTGGCGTGATGTCACGCACGTTGGTGCGCTCGACGTTGGTGACTCGCTCGTCGGCGCGCAGCCGTTCGTGGAGCTGCCCGTGCCCGACGTCGACGGCGACGACATGTTGGGCGCCGCGTTGCAGGAGGCAGTCGGTGAACCCGCCGGTCGACGCGCCCGCATCGAGTGCCCGCCAGCCCGCGACGTCGATGCCGAAGGCGGTCAACGCGTGCTCGAGCTTCTCACCGCCGCGCCCCACGTACCGCGCCGGCGGTCCTTCGACGACGACCGGCTCGGCGGCGGCGACGAGCCGCGCCACCTTGATCGCGACCGCGCCGCCGACCAGCACCCGGCCGGACTCGACCAGGGTGCGGGCCTCGACGCGACTCTTGGCGAGGCCACGCCGCACCAGCTCGGCGTCGAGTCGGCGGCGGGCACTCACGACACGGACGTCGCGTCAGCTCGCCTTCTTGGCGGTGCTCTTCTTCGCCGCCGACTTCTTGGCCGCCTTCTTGGCGGTGCTCTTCTTGGCGGCGGTCTTCTTGGCGGTCGTCTTCTTGGCGGTGCTCTTCTTCGCCGCCGACTTCTTCGCCGTGGACTTCTTGGCCGGCGACTTCTTGGCCGCGGCCTTCTTGGCGGGAGCGGGTGCTGCACCCCTGGCGCTCGACATCAGCCGTTCGGCGAGTGCCTCGAAGCGGTCCTCGAGTCCGTCGAACTGCTCGCTCAGTCGCCCGACCTGTTTGGCGACTTCGTGCTGGATCAACGAGGACAGCCGCTCGGTCGTCTCGCGACCCCGTTCGACGAGCGACTGGACGGCCGACTCGGCATCCTTGCGCTGGACCTCACCCGCCTTGACGAGCTGCTTGACGACTGCCTCGGCCTGCTTGCGTGACATCTCGGTGAAGTGCACGCCGGCCTCGAGGAGCTTGTTGATTCTGGGTTTGGCCATGATGGGCAGCCTACCGGCGTCGACTTTCGTCACGATTCAGCAACAAGGACGTCGGCAACGGCCGCGAGGTCCACGACGTCCAGCCACGGCGTCGTCTGCAACGGTGCACCTGGTCCCGTCACACCGGTCCGGACGATCGCGTACCTGCAGCCGATGACGCTCGCGAACAAGCCGTCGGTCGAGGGACGGTCTCCGACCATCACCGTCGCGTCGACATCGAACCCCGCACCGACCGCCCGGCGCACGAGCTCGGCCATCGGCGCGTACGGCTTGCCGGCGATCACCGGCACCATCCCCGACGCGGTCGCGACCGCGGCGAGGATCGCGCCGCCCCCCGGGATTGGGCCGTCGGGCGTCGGATACGTCGCGTCGTCGTTGGTGCCGATCAACCGCGCCCCGCTGATGACCGCCGTCGCTGCCACTCGCAACCGCTCGTAGTCGAAGTTGCGGTGGAAGCCCACGACGACCACGTCACACGGCCCGTCGTCGACGACGACGGCGCCAACGCCTTCGGCGGCCTCGGCGACGCCCGGTCCGCCACAGACCAGCACACGCTCGCCGGGCGACAAGAGCGTTGCGGCCGCGCCCGCCGACGTCAACACGTCGCCGACGGCCGGGATGCCGATGTCGAGCAATGCCTGCTCCTGTTCGGCGACGACCACCGCCGAGTTGTTCGTGACGAAGAGCACCCGCCACCCTGCCGCCCGCAGTCGGGCGACCGCCTCCGGAGAACCTGGGATCGCCTGACGGGCCAGCCACACGACACCGTCGAGGTCGCAGAGCACGGTTGACACGGCGGTCGGGGCGTTCATGGGCGTCATCGTCGCACGCATCGCGTGCCAACCTGTGGGGGTGCCGCGCTTCGAACCGTTCGCCGCCCTGCGGTACACCGTCGATCTCGACGCTGTCATCGCACCCCCCTACGACGTCGTGTCCGACTCCGAGGTCGATGCCCTCGCGGCCAGCGACGAGCACAACATCGTCCACGTCGACATCCCGCGTGAACGTGACGGCGACGACCGGTACGAGCGCGCCGCCGACCGCCTGCGTTCCTGGATCGACGCGGGCGTGATGGTCGCCGACGAGACACCGTCGCTCACGCTCTACCGCATGCGTTTCACCGACTCTGCCGGAGCCGATCGCGACATCGTCGGGGTGATGGGTGGCCTCGAGGTCGTCGACGACGGTGCCGGCGGGGTCCTGCCCCACGAGCGCACCACGCCGAAGGCGTCGACCGATCGACTCGACCTGACTCGTGCGACGGGGTGCAACCTCTCACCGATCTGGGGGCTGTCGCTCGCCGGAGGGCTCACCGATCTGCTCACACCCGCCGCTGAGCCAATGGGATCGGTCACGGTCGACGGCGTCGTTCACAGCGTCGAGCGCCTGACCGACGCCGAGCGGATCGGCGCGATCTGCGCGGCGGTCGGATCCGACGACGTGCTCATCGCCGACGGCCACCACCGCTACGGCATCGCCAGGACCTACCGCGACGAGATCCGGCGATCGGCCGGCTCCGACGCGACGCCCGCTGAGCTGACGCTCGCGTTCGTGAGCGAGCTCGTCGCCGATCAGTTGAGCGTCGATGCCATCCATCGGCTGTACGCCGCGCCCGGCTTCGACGAGCTCCGAGACCGCCTCGCCGTTTCGTTCGACATCGAGCCGGCCGGCCCGGTCGACGGCTCGACGCTGGCGCAGATGGGCGAGCGTGGCGCGCTGTGCCTCGTCGACGCCGCGGGTGACGGCGCCTGGTTGCTCCCCAAGCCCGGCGTGTTCGACGGGGTCCGGGCGCTCGACGGCGCGTGGCTCGAGCACGCCCTTCGCGACGTCGAGGTCGACGTCACCTACCAGCACGGTGTGGACCGCGTGCTCGACGCGGTCCGATCGGGCGCGGCGGCGGCCGGCGTGTTGATCCGACCGGTCAGCGTCGCCGAGATCGAGCGCACCGCGCGCGAAGGGCTGTTGATGCCACCGAAGTCGACGTTCTTCACGCCGAAGCTGCGCACCGGCCTGGTGGTGCGCACGCTGACGTAACAGGCGCTACGCGAGCGTTCCGACGTTGTTGAGCTCGGCGAAGGCCTGCTTGACGCGCTCGACGAAGCTGACCTCGCCGGCGCGCAGCCACACCCGCGGGTCGTAGTGCTTCTTGTTGGGTTTGTCCGGACCGTCGGGGTTGCCGATCTGGCTCTGGAGGAAGTCGTGCTTGTCGGCGGCGTAGCCACGGATGCCGTCCCAGAACGCCCACTGCAGGTCGGTGTCGATGTTCATCTTGATCACGCCGTAGCTGATGGCCTCGGCGATCTCGGCCGGCGAGGATCCGGACCCGCCGTGGAACACGAAGTCGACGGGCAACTCAGCGGTGGCGAGCTTGGCCTGGATGTACTCCTGGCTGTCGCGAAGGATGGTCGGCTTGAGCTTGACGTTGCCGGGCTTGTAGACGCCGTGCACGTTGCCGAACGCGGCCGCCACGGTGAAGCGGTCGCTGATCTTCGTCAGCTCGTCGTAGACGTAAGCGACCTCCTCGGGCTTGGTGTACAGGTCGCTGTCGTCGGCGTCGGAGTTGTCGACGCCGTCTTCCTCGCCGCCGGTGATCCCCAGCTCGATCTCGAGCGTCATGTCGATCGCCGACATCCGTTCGAGATAGCGCTTGCTGATCTCGACGTTCTCCTCGAGCGACTCCTCGGACAGGTCGAGCATGTGCGAGCTGAACAGCGGCTTGCCAGTGGTCGCGTAGTGCTTCTCGCCGACGTCGAGCAGACCGTCGACCCAGCCGAGCAGCTTCTTCGCGCAATGGTCGGTGTGCAGGATGACGCGCGCGCCGTAGGCGGCAGCCATGCGGTTGACGTGATCGGCGCCGGCGAGGGCGCCGAGGATCGAGCCCTGGTTGTCGGAGTTGGAGATGCTCTTCCCGCCGATGAACGCCGCGCCACCGTGGGAGAACTGGATGATCACCGGCGAGTTGACGGCCGCGGCCGCCTCCATCACGCCGTTCATCGTGTCGGTGCCAGTGACGTTGCACGCCGGGAGGGCGAACGACTTGGCCTTCGCCAGGGCGAAGACCTCCTTGACTTCGGTTCCGGTGATCACGCCGGGTGCAAAGTCGTTGCGGACGTCGCTCATGCGACTGGATCGTACCGTTGCGTCATGGCGCTACGACCCCGAACCGCCGAGCGCCGCGATGGCGCGTCCGACCAGGCGTTGCACGTCGCGCCGGCGGCGAGTGGCGACGATGCAGTCGGCGACCACCTCGGTACGGCTCTGGGTGACCGCACCGGTGCGGTAGAAGCGGCGCCGGACGTGACCGAGCACCGTCACCTCGTCGGCGGGCGCGAACGCGCGTGTCGGTTCGAACCACACCACCGGGACCGAGAGCTGCCCTCCGTCACCGGGTGTGGTGATCTCGATCTGGAGGAGCGTGGCGCCCGACGGAAGGTCTTTGCGACGCGGTTCGCTGGAGATGTGGCCTTGCAGGACCACCAGGTTTGATTCGTTCATGGCGACTCCGTTGGTTTCGAGGCCCGGATCGGATCCGGGTCGGTTCGTTGGGGGGAGTCGGCCCGGATCACGATAGTGACGGGGTGTCGCAGCCATGACTTCTCGTGCCTCAACACCCGCTCTCGGCCGGTGGTGCGGAGCGAACGAGGTGCTCGAGACGGGTGCCCTCGCTCGATGCCTCCACCATCACGACGTCGTGGCCATCCATTTCGACCGCGCCGACGACCATCCCGTCGACGACGAGTACCGCCGCCCTTGATCCGACGACCAGCGTGAACGCCGTGGCGTCCGTGGACGACACCACGACCTGTGTCGCGAACGGGTTGCCAGCCGTGCCGCGCGACGTCACGGCGGCGGAGTTGCCGCCCGTGCGGGCGTACGTGATCGCCGGCACCACCTCACCCGTTGACGATGCCGCGCCGAAGCGGAACGACACACGGGCCTCGTTCAACGCGCTCACGATGTCGCCGTCGAGGCGGACACAACCGCTGGCCTCCAGCGCCTCGGGGACATCCGGATCGAGCTCGACAGTGGGTGTCGATGCCGGCGATGTCGTGCGCAGCGGCGGCGACCGCAACCACCGCGCGAGGTCGTCGCGGAACGCCAGCGTGGCGACGTCGTCGGTGAACACCGTCGAGAAGTTCTCGTCGACGAGCGTCTCGAACGGTGTGCCGGTCACGACCGGGTTGACGGCCTCGACCACGAACGCCGTCGGGTCGGTGCGTTCGACATCGGCGGCGAACGTCTCCCACGTCCCGGGAAGGACGTACTGCGGTCCCGAGCGGGCGAGATAGATCTCGCCGAGCAGGAACGTCTTCCAGATGTATCGAGTAGCGGGAACGCGGTGCAAGTTGAGATACGGCCACGGGTAGCTCGTCCACATCAGCAGCGGGTCGTCCGGTTCGGACACGAGGTCGAGCGCCGCCCGCAACATGTGCGTCCGGCCGTCGATGAGCTGCTCCCGACGTTCGTCGAAGTCATCCACCCCCTCGAACGCGCTCGCCTCGCGGAACCCCTCGCGGAACGGCGCCGTGCCGCCGACGTAGATCGTGATGATCGTCACCGCGAGCGGGAGGGCCGTCGAGACCACGGCCGACGCCGGCTTCGACATCGCGACGAGGCGCCGCGTCGTGGCACCGACGAGCACCGCGATCATCAGCAGGCTCGGCACGGCGAGGATCGAGAAGTAGTGCGAGGAGTAGCGCTGGCTGAGGGCGAGCTCGATCCAGGCCGCCAGCCACCATCCGGCGATCGTTGCCCGCAATGCCCGATCCGATCCGCCGAGCGCGCGCCACCGGACGACCATCTCGGCGAGGAACGCCACCGTGACGACGAACAGCACCGGGCGGTCGCCGTAGTAGTCGCCGAACTGGTCGACACCGAGCCCGAACTGTCCGCCGAGACTGCGCCCGGTCGCCGAGTTCATCCACCGGGCGTACGTCCACCAGCCATCGACGAACGCGTCCCACGGTCCGAAGATCCGGTAGTAGATCGGCGCCGACAGGAACCCGACGGCCGCAACGAGCGGGACGGCCAGCCACGCCGGACGGGATCGCACCCGTTCGTGCCGTCGCGTCCACATCACCCACGCCAGGACCGGTACGGCCGTGAAGCACGCCGACAGCAATGTCTGGACCGCCAACCCGATCGCCAGTCCGGCGACGAGCACCGAACCGATGCGGCGCCGCTCCGTCCGCCAGGCGCCGTCCCAGGCGCCGACAGCGAGCGTCGCCGCCAGCAGCCCGACCGTGATGTTGCGCGAGTAGAGCACCCCCGCGTAGTCGCTGTCCGACAACGTCAGGTGAGCGGTCGCCATCGCGGCGACCGAGATCGCGACCGCCCGGACCCCGCCGGCCAACTCGGTCACGATGGCGGTCGCGGCGGCGATGACGAGCGTCGTGGCCATCGTGAAGATCGCGATCACGAACCAGAACCCAGACCGTCCACCGATCCGGCCGGCGAGCTCGTACACCGCCGGTTCGAGCGGACCCTTGTTGTGGACCCCGTTCTCGTAATACGAGCCACCCAGGCGGATCGTGCGCTCTACGAGCACGCGCATGTACTGCGGGTCGTAGTTGGCGGCGCTCAGCTGCATGTGGAACACGGCGATGATCGCCAGTGCGGCGAACACCCCGATGACGACCGGTCTGGCCCACCGGGTCAGCTGCGTCACCAGGTCGCCTCTGACCCGTCCTGTGCCGACCAGGCCAGGTCGTCGTCATCGACGGCTGGGCCGGCGGATTCGCGCATCCACGCGATCGCCGAGTCGATGCCGATCGCGACCACGACCACGAACGCCACCGACAGCCGCGACAGTGGACCGACGAGGTGTCGGCTGACCTCGACCGCGTCGCCGGCGTACGACAAGTACAGGTCGATCCAGGCCGGGATCAGCAAGAACCCGGCGTAGAGGCCCAGCGCCCGTCGGCGGCGAGCGGCGATCAGCGCGTATGCCGCCGACGCAACCGTCGCGACCGCAAGCATCACCCCCGACCCGATCGGGTCGAACGGCCCCAGCGTGCGGCGCGGGACCCTGCCACCGACGTCGAACAGGTCGTAGCCGCGGTATTCCTCACGCAGCGATCGTCCGAGGTCGTCGCGTAGTCCGTCGAGCCAGAACGGCGCGGCGAGCACGAACGACTCGGCGGCCGCCACTCGACCACGACCGTCGGCCCAGGCGCGGTATTCGGACAACGCCGGATCACGCAAGAACGCCTCGCCGGCGGCCCACGCGTCCGAGCCGGTCCGGGCCAGCAGCACGTCGTCGACGGGCATCCCGCGCGACTCGAAGAACGACGTCATCTCCGGATCCGGAAGCCACCGCAACCCGACGTTGTTGTGGAACGACGCCTCGCCCCGGTCCGACGCGACCTGCCCGATCCACGAGAACGCGCCCACCGCGATCAACCCCGCCAGCCCGATCGCCGAGTACCTCCTGAGATCGGTCGCGGCTCGTCGCAACAGAAGAATTGCGAGCAGCAGCGCGGGCGCGGCGAACACCGTGAACGACACCGCGTTCGAGTCACGGAGCAGCATCCACGCCGCGGTGATCGAGGTGGCGACCACGAGTCGCCACCGCAACGGTTCGGCGACGAACTGCCACCAGGCAGCGACGGCCGCGACCGCGAGCGTGATCGAAAGCGACTCGGTGAGCATCAGGGTGGTCCACAGCGTCCACCTCGCCTGCACGGCGGTCAGCACCAACACGCCGATCGCGACGGCCGCGACCGGGCGCGACGCGATCCGTTGCCAGACGACGGCGCCGAGCCAGATCCACGCCACGACGTAGGCCACGGTCTGGAACACCACGACGGCTCGCCCGCCGCCACCGATGATCCACAGCACGAGCGGATAGGTGGGCGGGCGTTCGTCGAACCAGAACCGGGGGTGGAACGGACTGCGGTGACTGACCCGGATGTACGAGGCGGTGTCGGGAAAGAACGGGTCGAACCCCGCGTTCCACGGTTCACCCAGCACCCTGACCAGGAAGATCGCCGCCGTGACGGCGACGACGGATCGTGCCACTCGGCCGGCCTGCACGGCCGGGAATCTAGTGGTCGGCCCCGTCGACGACAGTGCGCACGTCGGCGGCGATCGCCGCCAGGACGCCGTTGACGAACCGACCGCTGTTGTCGGTCGAGAACCGCTTCGCCAGTTCGACGGCCTCGTCGATGACGACTGCCAGCGGAACATCAGGGCGCGCCATCAGCTCGAAGGTCGCCAATCGCATCACGCTGAGATCGATCACCGGCATGCGCGTCAACGGCCAGTCGCGCGCCTTGTCGGCGATCGCGGCGTCGATCTCGGCCAGCCGGGCCCCGACCCCGACCACCAAGTCGGTGGTCATCGCGTCGGGGTCGATCACCTGGAGGTCGATCGTGGCCGCCGGATCGATGCCCTTGGCCTGGGCCTCGTACAACAGGTAGAGCGCCCGCTCACGGGCGTCGGATCGCGCGTCGGGACGTTCCATCAGACGCGCGTCATGTACTCACCGGTGCGCGTGTCGACCCTCACCTTGTCGCCGGTCTCGACGAACAGCGGCACCTGGAGGACCTTGCCGGTCTCGAGCGTCGCCTGCTTGCGGGCGCCCGACACGCGGTCGCCCTGCACGCCTGGTTCGGTGACGGCGATCTTCAGCTCCACCGACGCCGGGATCTCGGCACTGATGATCACGTTGTTGTGGAAGCCGAGTTGGGCCGACATCCCCTCGACCAGGTATTCGGCGATGTCACCGAGCGCTGCCGACGACACGTTGACCTGCTCGTAACTCTGATTGTCCATGAACACGTAGTCGTCACCGTCGCGGTACAGGAACTGCATCTCGGTGCGGTTCACGATCGCCTGCTCGACCCGTACCCCTGCGTTGAACGTGCGGTCGAAGACGTTCCCGGTTTTCACGTTGCGCAGCTTGGTGCGCACGAAGGCCCCACCCTTGCCCGGCTTCACGTGCTGGAACTCGACGACCTGGAACAGCCCGTTGTCGAGCTCGAGCGTGATGCCGTTCTTCAAGTCGTTGGTCGTAATGGCAGGCATGGCGTGTCCTTGGACGTCTCAGTGAGGATCCGGCATCCGGATTCGGTGACCACCACCAGGTCCTCGACCCGGAAGCCACCGAACCCTGAACGATAGAGCCCGGGCTCGACGGTCACCACGTCCCCGACCAGCAATTCCTGCGTCGAGGTGCGGCTGTGGAACGGATCCTCGTGGATGACCAGCCCGACGCCGTGGCCGGTGCCGTGCAGGTACCAGTCGAGGCGACCGGCTGCTTCGAAGATGTCGCGACACACCGCGTCGACCTCGCGGGCGGCGACACCCGCGCTGACCGCGTCGAGTCCGGCGAGCTGAGCCTCGAGCACGAGGGCGTAGACCTCGCCCTGCTCCGCAGACGCGTCGCCGACCACGTAGCTCCTCGTCATGTCGGAGTGGTAGCCGTCGACGAGGGCACCGACGTCGATCACGACGGTGTCGCCTTCGACGATGCGCCGCGTGCCCGGCTCGTGATGCGGGCGAGCGGCGTTCTGGGGGCCGGTCGCCACGATCGTGTCGTAGCTCGGACCGGCAGCCCCGAGCCGGCGCATCCGGTGGTCGAGCTCGTCGCGGACGTCGACCTCGGTCAAACCGTCGCCAAGCGTCGGGGCGACGGCGGCGAGCGCGGCATCGGCGATGCGGGCCGCCTCGGCGATGCGCGCGACCTCACCGTCGTCTTTCACCCGGCGCTCGGCTTCGACGTGGCCGTCACTCGCCACGATGTCGATCTCGGCGGCGAGTGACGTCCATGCCGCGTGGGTGATCGATGCGGCCTCGGCGCCGACCGTGGCGAGGCCACGCAACGTGGCGATCAGTTGGTCGTGCTGTTCGGGGCGCGTGAAACCGGTGAGGATCTCGGCATCGACGCCGGCGTCGGCCAGTTCGGTCTCGGCCCGATCGCGGTAGCGCCCGTCGGTGCCGAGCACGAGTCGATCGGGCAGTACCGCAACCCACCCGTTCGAGCCGGTGAAGCCGGTCAACCACCGCACGTTGGTCAGGTTCGTCACGAGCAGGGCGGCTTCGTCGAACCGCTGCCGCACGCGGTCGGCGCGACCCGCGTAGCCGATCGGCGCCAGGTCGTTCACAGGATCCTCCCGGCGATGGCACGGACGGCATAGTCGTAGCCGTCGACACCGAACCCCATGATCGAGCCGGTCGCGACCGGTGCGATCACGCTCGTGTGGCGCCATGGTTCACGGGCATTGGGGTTCGAGATGTGGACCTCGACGATCGGACCCTCGAACGCCGCCAGCGCGTCGTGGATCGCCCAGGCGTAGTGGGTGAACGCCCCGGGGTTGATGATGATCGCCGCGCAGCGGCCGCGCGCGGCATGGATGAGGTCGATCAGCTCGCCTTCGTGGTTGCTCTGGTGGGACTCGATGCGCAACCCGTTCTCGGCGCCCGAGCGCACCACGGCCTTCACGTAGTCGGTCAACGTCGCGGTGCCGTACACCTCGGGCTCACGCTCGCCGAGCAGGTTCAGGTTCGGCCCGTGCAACAACAGCACCAGCGGCTCATCACCGTGCAGGTGGTGCGCATGATCGGGCTCGCTTTCCGAAACGGTCACGGCGCCGAACGGTACTGTGTCGAACGGAATTGGGCAGCCGTCAGGCGGTACAGGACGTGGGGTCGCAGGGGGCTGCCCTCGGGGACCGACGGGTGGTCGAAGTCGCCAGTGGGATCGAGGGTCATCCCGATCTTCTCCATCACACGCCGCGACTTGTCGTTGGTGACCGCGGTGAACGAGATCACCTCGTCGAGGCTGAGGTCGTCGAACGCGATCGCCAACGCCGCCCTCGCGGCCTCTGGCGCGTAACCGTGCCCCCACCACGCCGAGCGGATCCGCCACCCGACTTCGATGCCCTCGCGGAACCATGGAGCCGACAGGCCCGTGAACCCGATGGACGTGCCGTCGAGCTCGACACACCACAGGCCGAACCCGTGCGCTTCGAATCCGCCCTCGATGCGATCCATCATGGCGTCGGACTGGGCGCGGTCCATCACGGCGCCGATCGTCGCCATCACGAGCGGGTCGCTGTTGAGGTCGTGGAAGGCGGGACGGTCGCCGTCGGTCCACCGCCGGAGCACAAGACGCTCCGTCCGGATCATGAGGCAGTCCGGATCATCGGACGAGCAGCTCCAGCGTCGAGACGACCGTGGCCGGATCGACACCGGCGACGACCTCGACGCCGCGGGGTCCGTCGAGCACGAACGTGAGCCCGTCGCGTGCCTTCTTGTCGCGGCCCATCAGCGTGAGCAGGAGGTCCGGGTCGAGACCGGGTGGCAAGGCGGTCGGCAGCCCGTACGTCTCACCGACGACCTCGATGTGCTGTCCGACGCGCGTGCTGTCGATGCGTTCGAGCCGGTGGGCGAGGTGAGCGGCGAACACGAGCCCGATCGCGACCGCCTCGCCGTGGGCGAGGTCGTAATCCGTCGCGATCTCGAGAGCGTGGGCCAGCGTGTGTCCGTAGTTGAGGATCGCCCGCCGACCGTCCTCACGCTCGTCGGACGCCACGACCTCGGCCTTGATCTCGACGCACCGCGCCACGCGGTCGGTCAACGGCATCGCCAGCAGGTCGTCGCCGGTCAGGAAGTGGTACTTGGCCATCTCGCCGTAGCCACAGCGCAGCTCGCGGGTGGAGAGCGTCTCGAGGGCGTCGAGATCGCACACCACGCCGTGCGGCTGCCAGAACGCACCGACCAGGTTCTTGCCCTGCGGCAGGTTGACCCCGGTCTTGCCGCCGATCGCCGCATCGACCATCGCCAGCAACGTCGTCGCCACGTGGACCACCGGCACGCCGCGGTGGTACGAAGCGGCCGCGAACCCGGCGAGGTCGGTGACCATGCCACCGCCGACGGCGATGACGACGTCGTCGCGGGTGAGCCCCATCTCGGCGAACCCGCTGCACAGGTCGGCGATCGTGGCGAGCGACTTGTGCTCCTCGCCGTGTCCGACCTCGAGCAGCACGTGCGGGATGCTGGCGTCGATCGAGACCGGAAGGCCGGGCTGACTCACCACTGCCGCCCGGCGGGCGGTCGGCGGGAGCAGCTCGCCGAGTTGGACCGCCGCGCCGTGACCGACGAGCACGTCGTACGAGCGCTCGCCGAGCGGGACGCGCACACGGCGAACGTCGCGCATCGCGCGATTGACGTCGTTCATTTCTCGCTCGCGCCCATCGCCCCGAGCACCGCATCCGCGACCTGAGTGACGTCGCGGCCATCGATGTCGACGACCGCATCGGCGACCTCGCGGTACAGGTGCTCACGGTCGCGGTGCATCTGTTGCAGTGTGCCCGCCGGGTCGTCGTCGAGCAACGGCCGATGCCCGCCACTCCTGACACGATCGACGAGGAGCGACGGATCGGCATTCAGCCACACGACCGTCGCGTCGGCGGCGCGGAGCGCATCGCGGTTCGTGGGGCTCAGCACTACTCCCCCGGCGGCGGCGATGACGCTGGGCACAGAAGCCGAGAGCGCGTCGAGCAACGCCTGCGTCTCGAGGAGACGGTAGGCCGGCACCCCCTCGTCATCGGAGATCTGCTTCACCGTGCGCCCGGTGCGGGCCTCGATCAGCTCGTCGGAGTCGAGGAACGGCCGGCCGAGCCGTTCGGCAACGACCCGGCCGACGGTGGTCTTGCCGGAGCCCATCATCCCGACGAGCACGAGGTGGGTCATGAGGCGGCGATGGTCGCGGCGAACGCCTCGGCGTTGCGGACGAACTCGCTCACCGAGTCGCCCCCGAACTTGCGTTGTGCCTCGTTGGCCAACACGAGCGCCACCATCGTCTCGGCGACGACACCCATCGCCGGCACGGCCGTCACGTCGGTGCGTTCCTTGAACGACACCGCCGGCTCCTTGGTCGCCGTGTCGACCGTCTCGAGGGTCGGCACGTTGAGCGTCGCGAGCGGCTTCATCGCCGCCCGCACCACGAGCAGCTCACCCGTCGACATTCCGCCCTCGGTGCCACCGGCGAGCGTGCTGAGCCGGCGGTAGCGGTTGGCTTCGCCATCCCAGCGGATGGGGTCGTGGGCGGAACTACCGCGACGTCCGGCGACCTCGAACCCGTCGCCGATCTCGACGCCCTTGACGGCCTGGATGCTCATCATCGCCTGGGCGAGCAGCGCGTCGAGCTTGCGATCCCAGTGCACGTGGCTGCCGAGGCCAACTGGTACGCCGAAGCCCAGCACCTCGATCACACCACCCAGCGAGTCGCCGTCCTTGGCCGCGGCCTTGACCTCGGCGATCATCGCCTCGGCGGTGCCGGGGTCGAAGCAGCGCACCGGTGAGTCGTCGACCATGGTGAGGTCGTCGGGCGTCGGGCGCGGCGTGCCGGCGCCGACGCGGGCGGAGCCCATCTGGATCACGTGCGAGATGATGTGGACCCCGAGGTGGCCGAGCAGCTTCTTCGCCACCGCCCCGGCCGCGACGCGGGCGGCCGTCTCGCGGGCGCTGGCGCGCTCGAGCACATCGCGGGCGTCGGTGAAGCCGTACTTCTGCATCCCGGTCAGATCGGCGTGCCCGGGCCTGACCTCGGTGAGCGGCGACTCGGTCTGTCCCGGAGCCGGCGACATCTCCCGATGCCACTTGTCGCTCCGGAACCACTCGGTGTTCTTGATCTCGATCGCGACCGGCGAGCCGAGCGTGCGTCCGTGCCGCACGCCGCCGACCAGGATCAACTCGTCGACCTCGAAGCGCTGGCGCGGACCGCGCCCGTACCCGAGCCGCCGGCGCGCCATCTCGGCCTGGATCTCCTCGACCGTGATCTCGAGTCCGGCCGGGAGCCCCTCGATCACCACCACCAGGGCTTGCCCGTGCGACTCGCCGGCGGTGAGGAAGCGGAGCATCCGGGCGAGATTATCCGTGACGCCTGACGAGCTCGCCCTCCGTTGCCAACCGCATCACGTCCGGGTCGGGGCGTTCGCCCGTCCACAGCTCGTGTTGCAGGACGGCCTGATGGACGAGCATCGCCAGCCCGCCGACCCCGCGTGCGCCGGCGTCGCGCGCCGCCTGCAGCAGGGCGGTCTCCAGCGGGTGGTAGACGAGGTCGGCGACGATCTGGCGGGGACCGAGCAACGCCGGGTCGCACGGCAGCTCGTCGGTCCCCATCCCCACCGGCGTGGCGTTGACGACGATGTCGGCGTTGCGGATGTCGTCCGTGTCACCGACCCGCGCCTGGGCGGCGAGCTCGGACGCCTGGCGTGCGTGCTCGGCGGTGCGGTTCACGATCGCCAGGTCGGCCACGCCGGCCCGCCCCAGTGCGTCGATCAGCGCTCTCGCTGCAGCACCGGCACCGAGCAACGCGATCCGTGCCCCGGCAGGGTCGATCCCGCGCTCCAGCAGCGAGCCGACGAAACCTTGCCCGTCGGTGCTGGTGCCAAACGTCGTGCCGTCGGCGCGAAGCACGACGGTGTTCACCGAGTCGAGCACCCGGGCGGCCGGATCGACGTCGTCGACTGCCGCCGCGACGTCGGTCTTGTGGGGCATCGTGACCGCCATGCCGCGCAACCCGAGGGTGCGCATCGCGTCGACCGCGGCGGCGCCGGATCCAGGTGCGACCTCGAAGGCGAGCATCACCCAATCGCGTTCGGCGGCCGCGAACGCCGCGTTGTGGAGTGTGGGCGAGAGGCTGTGACGCACCGGCGAGCCGATGACGGCAGTGAGCTGTGTCGCTCCTGTCGGGGCCTTCATCCGGACCCCATCATCCGAACCCCATCATCCCAGGAGGCCCGCGGCACGGGCGGCGGCGACGTTGCGCTCGTGCTGTTCGGGCGTCACCGCGAACACATGACCACCGTCCTCGTTGGCGAGGACGTAGAAGTAGATCGGGCAGTTGGTCGGGTCGGGCAACTCCTGGCAGACCGGGTCGCCGGACGGCGGGTTCGGCGCCGGGTGCAACGCGGCGTGGATCGAAGCCCGGCCGGGGTTGGCGATCGGCGTCGGCGGCAGCCCCGAGTACATGTACGTGTTGTACGGCGTGTCGATCTGACGCAGCTCGCCGATGCTCAGCGCCGGATCCTGGTTGTAGAGCAACGTGGCGTCGATCTGCAGTTGCGGGTACGGCGAGAACGGTCCGAGCCGGTTGTAGATCACGCGAGCGATCTTCGCCCGGTCCTCGGGCAGCTTTGCCTCGCGCTCGATCATCGAGGCGATGATCAAGATCTGGTACGGCGTGTAGCCGAGGTCGGCGGCGCCCGCCTCGAGGTCCTCCTGGAGACCGACGCGCTCCATCAGCGACACCATCCGCTCGACGACCTGGGCCTCGTTCTCGCCGTTCGACACCTGATACGTGTCGGGGAACAGCAGCCCTTCCAACGAGGTGACGCCGGCGGGACGGAACGTCGACACCACGGCCGGCTCGTTGGCCGCGGTGACGAACTCGGCTGCTGTCATCCGCTCCGTCGATTCGGCGAGGCGGGCGGCCATCTGGGCGATGGTGAAACCCTCCGGAAACGTGATCTTGGTGTAGGTCTCGGCGGGCGGCGTGCGCAGCGTGCCCACGATGTTGCCGATGTGGTCGGCCGGCCGGAGTTGGTAGTAACCGGGCGTCAGCTCGAGCCCGCCCTTCTCCTCGACGTACCACCGGAACACCCCGGCGTTGACGATGATTCCCTGCGCCTCGAGGCGCTCACTCACGCTCTCCAGCGTGTCGCCATCGTTGACCGTGAAGCTCACCGGCGCCTCTGGCGTGCCCTCGGGGTTGATCTGCTTGACGTACCACCAGCCGATCCGACCGGCGACGAGCACGAGCACGACGACGACGACCATCACGATCCACACCGCCCACTTGACGGCACGCGTGTCGCGGCGCAGGCGCTCGACCGAACCGGAGGCCGCGGGCGAGTCCCAGGGATCGACCTCCCAGTCGGTAGGTCCCTCGGTCAGCGTCACGTCTCGCCCCGCGCCCGCCGGGTGTCGAGCCACGACTGCAGCATCACCGCGGCCGCGACCTTGTCGACCACGCGGCGCCGCTCCTCACCGCGCATCCCGGCGTCGATCATGCTCCGTTCGGCGGTCACCGTGGTGAGCCGCTCGTCGTGCGTCTCGACGGGCACGCCGACCACGGTAGCGAGCCGGGCCGCCTCTGCGATGGCAGCCTCCGCCGCCTGACCGACCTCACCGCGCATCGTCAACGGGAGTCCGACGACGATCGTGTCGACGTCCTCGTCGGTGGCGATGCGGGCGATCGCGTCGAGATCGCGGCGGCGTGAGCTCGAACGGTGCACCACGGTCAGCGGCGACGCGATCGTGCCGGACGGGTCGCTGACGGCGATCCCGATCCGCTTCGAACCGAGGTCGACGCCGAGCGCGCGCATGGGTCAGGCGTTCGCTGCCTCGAGTGCCAGGCGCAGCGCGTCGTCGAGTCCGGCCGGGTCCTTGCCGCCGGCGGTCGCGATGTCGCCCTTCCCGCCACCGCCGCCGCCGACCGCCTTGGCCGCATCGCGGATGAGATCGGCCGCGGCGATGCCCTCCGACGGGCGGACCGCGGCGACGAGCGATACGCCGCCGGTCGTCGTGGTGCCCGCCAGCACGACCCGCCGGATGCCCTCCTGTTGGCGGACGGCCACCGCGAGATCGCGCAGATCAGCGGGTGTCAGGTCGTCGACGCGAGCGACGACGACACCGTCGGGCGCCGCCGCCGCGAGCTCGCCGGCGCGGCCGACGGCGAGCTGGGCGCGCAGCGCGCGGTTCTCGTCCTCGAGGGCCTTGATCTGGGCGATCCGCTTCTCGGCGTTCTCCTTGACGGTGGACGCAGTCGCGCCGAGCAGCTCGGCGACGTCGTCGATGTCGCGTTCGTACTCCTGGAACAGGGCGACGCTGTTGGCGCCGGTCAACGCTTCGATGCGACGCAGGTTCGAACCGATCGACGCCTCGCTGACGACCTTGATCGTGCCGATGTCGCCAGTGGCGCGCACGTGCGTCCCGCCGCACAACTCGACGGAGCTGCCCGCCTCGAGCACGCGCACGATGTCGCCGTACTTGTCGCCGAAGAACGCGATCGCGCCGAGCGACTCGGCTTCGTCCTTGGTGGTCTCGAACGCCCGGACCGGCGCGTTGGCGAGGGTCTCGCCGTTGGCCAGGCGCTCGATCTCCTCGATCTCGTCCGGGGTGACGGCCGCGTAGTGGGAGAAGTCGAACCGCAGCCGGTCGGGACCGACCCACGAGCCGGCCTGCTTCACGTGCTCACCGAGCACCTTGCGCAACGCCCAGTGCAACACATGGGTGCCGGTGTGGTTCTTGCGGATCGCGTTGCGCCGCTCGGCGTCGATCGTCGCCGTCGCGGTCTGGCCGGCCGACACCGTGCCCGCGGTGACCCGCGCCGTGTGGCGGCGCAGCCCTGGCAGCGCGAACGTCGTGTCGAGCACCTCGACCGTGCCCGTCTCGGTGGCGATGGTGCCGGTGTCGCCGATCTGTCCGCCGCTCTCGGCGTAGAAGGGCGTGCGGTCGAGGAAGATCTCGATGTTTCCACTGCCGTCGGGCACGTCGACGACGGCGAGCACGCGGCTCTCGGTGGTGTCGGTGTTGTAGCCGAGGAACTCGGTGACGCCGAACTGCTCGACGACCTCGCGGTAGTCGTCGACGAGGGCGTCGTCGACGACACCCTTGCGGGCCGCCTTGGCCCGCACCCGCTGCGCCGCCATCTCGGTCTCGAAGCCCTCGACGTCGACCCGGATGTCGCGCTCGCCGGCGATCTCCTGGGTGAGCTCGAGGGGGAACCCGTAGGTGTCGTGGAGCAAGAACGCGGTCGGACCCGACAGCAACCGCGTCTCGCTCCCGAGCTCGCCGTCGAGAATCGTCAACCCGGTCCGCAGCGTGTGGCGGAACCGCTCTTCCTCTTTCGTCAACACACTGAGGATGAAGTCGCGGTTCTTGATGACATCGGGGTAGGCGTTGCCCATCACGTCGATCGCCGTCTCGGACAAGCGCGGCATGACCAGCTGTTCGGTCCCGAGCAGGTACGCGTAGCGGACCGCCCGGCGCAGGATCCGGCGCAGCACGTAGCCACGTCCCTCGTTCGACGGGAATACACCATCGCTCACGACCATCGTCGACGACCGGGCGTGCTCGGCGAGCACGCGCATCGCGAAGCTGTCGCGGTCGTCGTAGTCGCCGACCCGGTACGACTTGCCCGTCAGCGAGCAGGCGGTGTCGATCAGCGGCTGCATGAGGTCGGTCTCCCACACCGAATCGACGTCTTGCAGCAGGGCGAGGATGCGCTCGAGCCCGGCGCCGGTGTCGATCGACGGTCTCGGCAATGGGGTCCGGCTGCCGTCGGGTGCCTGGTTGTACTGCATGAACACCAGGTTCCAGAACTCCATGAAGCGGTCGCCCTCGGGATCGCCCAGGGGTCCGCCGTCGGGCCCGAAGGCCGGGCCGCGGTCGATGTGGATCTCGCTGCACGGCCCGCACGGACCGGTGTCGCCCATCTGCCAGAAGTTGTCCTTGTCGCCGAGGCGTTGGATGCGATCGAGCGGCACACCGACCTGGTCGTGCCAGATCGCCTCGGCTTCGTCGTCGCTGTCGTGGACCGTGATCCACAGCCGGTCGCCGTCGAAGCCCCATCCCTCGGTGACGAGCTCCCAGCTCCACGGGATCGCGAGCTCCTTGAAGTAGTCGCCGAAGCTGAAGTTGCCCATCATCTCGAAGAACACGAGATGGCGCTTGGTACGCCCGACGTCGTCGAGGTCGTTGTGCTTGCCGCCGGCGCGGGCGCACTTCTGCGAGCTCACGGCACGACGGAACGGGGCGGCCTCGTCGCCGACGAAGTACGACTTGAACGGCACCATTCCGGCGACGGTGAACAACACGGTCGGGTCGTGCGGGATGAGGCTCGCCGACGGCACGATGCTGTGGTCCTTGGCCGCGAAGAACTCCCGGAACGAGTCACGAAGTTGGTCGGCGGTCATCGGCCTGGTCACACATCCGAGCCTACCGACGGCTGTACCCTGCGGCTCCGTGGGAAAGAGTGCGACGGACGTCCACGAACTCATCTCGTTCGAGGATCCCGACGAGCAGCGCACGTGGGAGTTCGACGCGACGTTCCTCCGGTCGAACTACAAGTGCATCTACGGCGAGGGCTGCAAGGGCGTGCTCGACGCGCCGGCCGAGGAGCTCCAACAGGGGTGCTGCAGCTACGGCGCCCACCTCATCGACGACGACGACGTGCAGATCGTCGTGCGCGCCTTCGTGCGGGTCAAGCCCGAGCAGATGCAGTTCCACGCCAAGGCGGTGCGCGGCGGGTTCATGCGTCCGGGCGAGCCCGACTCGGCCGGGGAACCGACCACCACGACGCGCCTCGTCGACGACGCGTGCATCTTTCTCAACCGGCCCGGGTTCGCAGGCGGCGTCGGATGCGCGCTGCACATCGCCGCCCTCGAGGCCGGCGAGCGCCCGCTCGACTGGAAGCCGAACGTGTGCTGGCAGGTGCCGATCAGGCTCGAGCACCAGACCGACGACAACGGCCACGTCACGTCACGCCTGCGGGAGTGGAAGCGCCGCGACTGGGGTGAGGGCGGCGACGATTTCCACTGGTGGTGCACCGAGTCGCCCGAGGCGTTCATCGGTCGCGAGCCGCTCTACAAGTCGAGCCGCGACGAGATCCGCGAGCTCGTCGGTGCCCACATCTACGACATGATGGTCGAACAACTCGAGCGGCCGCAGTGGACCCCGCTCCCCCACCCCGCCGTCCGCCGCTGACATCGCCGGGCGCGTCAGGCCACGTCAGTCGTCGGCGGGTTCCTCGTCATCGTCGAAGCTGACCCCGTACTTCTCGGCGAGCGCGGCGTACTCGTCGTCGTCGTCGGAACTGGACTGCTGCGAGCGATCACCGAACCCCAGGTCAAAGGCCCCAGGGCCGGACTGCTTCAGCTTGCGCGCCTCTTCGAAGCGGCGATGACGACCCTTCTTCACGACAGGGCTCCCAGAGACTAGAGAATTGACATTGCCGTCAGCCTACCGGATCACCTCCGTCCGCCGACGGTATGGACGTCCAGGTGACGGTGTGACACCTGCCAACGGCACTGGTCACGGGGGTCGCGAGCGAGCGTCAGGGCAGATCGACGAGCTTCAGCGAGCCCTTGCCGTCGAACGTCAGTGCGGCATGACCGTCGACGAGACGGCGGACCCCGGTTCCCAGGAGCTCGGCCCGCCATCCGGCGGCGAGGCGGGCGTCGTCGTCGCCGCGCAACAGGGCGACGAGATCAGCACGCGTCGCCAGCAACGAGGTGTCGATCCGCTCGTCACGCGCGACCTGGCTCACCCACGCCGACACCAGCGTGACGGCGGGACGCAGCTCACGTTCGAGATCCTCGACGCCCGGCCGAGGCTCGGGTGGCTCGGCCGCCAGCCCGTCGCGCACCGCCTTCAGGATCTCGCCGGCGATCGCGCCCCGGCTGAAGCGCTCGTCGACCCCTCTGGCCTGGCCGAGGTCACGCTCGACGGTGGGTTGCCGCTGGGCGATGCCGAGGATCGCCAGATCGGGCAGCACGTGCCGGACCGGGATGTCGGTCGCCATCGCCCGGCGCTCGCGCCATGCGGCAACCGCCTGCGCCACGGCACGCGCCCGGGGACGCAGCGAACGGACGTCTTTCAGCTTCGTCCACGCGTCGTCGGGATCGGACGGCGCCGTCGACTTGGTCAACAGTTCGGCACACGCATCGTCGACCCACTGCAGCCGTCCGAGCTCGGTGAGGCGGATGACGAGGTGATCGTGCGCCTCGAGCAGGTAGGCCACATCGGCCGCCGCGTACTCGCATTGATCGACGGTGAGCGGGCGCCGCAACCAATCGGTGAGCCGGTCACCTTTGGCCGGGCTGACGCCGAGCTCGCCCTGCAGCAAGGCGACCAGCGACGGCGTTCCGTAGCCCACGAAACCGCCCGCGACCTGGGTGTCGAACAACCGCCGCGGCACACAGCGAGCGGCGTGCGTCAGCACGTCGAGATCCTGCTGCGACGCGTGGACGACTGCCAACGCGTCGGACGCGAAGAGACGTTCGAGCGCCCGCACGTCGACCGCCAACGGGTCGACGAGCACCAGCTCGCCGGGCCACGCCAGCTGGAGCAGCGCCAACTTCGGGTAGTAGGTGCGTTCCCGGTGGAACTCGGTGTCGAGCGCGTATCGCGGCTCGGCGATCAGGCGGTCGATCACCGTTGCCAACTCGGCGTCGGTGTCGACCCAGCGGTATGCCTGTGCCGGACTGACCGCGGTGCGGTTCACGAGTCGACGGTCTCGACATCGCGGCCTGACAGCTGCCACGCCATGGTGCCGCCGGCGACGTTCACCACCTCGACGCCACGATCGGAGAGGAACTCGCACGCCCGCATGCTCCTGCCGCCCGACTTGCAGATCACGTACGTCGGGCCCTCACCTCGAAACTGGTCGACATTGTCGGCGACGGTGGCGAGCGGCACGTGCACGGCGCCCGGCACGTGGCCGTCGGCGTACTCGTCGTCCTCTCGCACGTCGACCAGGCGCGAACCGGCCGCCATCAACTCGGCGAGCTCGTCGACGCTGATCTCACTGAACGCCATGTTCCAACGCTATCGAGTCGCCGCGGTCCCGCCGAGGTCACCCGGCGAGTTCACGTTCCGCATCGCCAACGGGTCGACGGCGACCTCGGCGGTGTCGAGACACGCGAGCGCGGCGTGGAGCGCCCGCTCGCCGGTCGCAAAGATCGCCGTCAGCTGCTCGAGCGCCCGGTGGTTCCAGCGGGCGAGGGCCGGCTCCAGACGATCGGTAGTGGCCACCACCGCCTCGGCCGCGGCTCCACCAGGTGCGTCGAGGATCGCTCGGACCGCGGCCGCGTCGAGGTCGGGGAGATCGCAGGCCGCGATGACGACGTCGCCGCGGGCTTCCATCAGCGCAGTGATCACGCCGCCGAGTGGACCCTCGCCTGGCCACCGATCCGCCACGACCGGGTAGCC
>DATMDV010000134.1:0-43404 GCA_035557475.1 Ilumatobacteraceae bacterium | reverse complement strand
ATCGACTACGGCACACCGTGGCAGGAACAGACCCGCATCGTCGGTCGTGCGGTCGGCAAGGCGACACTGGCCGAGGACCTCGTGACGGCGATCGAGGACCGGTATGCGGCAGTCCAGACGGAACACCCCGAGTTCGTGGGCGCCACCACCGCCGTGGCGTTTTCGTTCGAGGGCTCCCCGGGTGCATACACGTCGTCGGACGTGCGCAGTCGTCTGCTCGCCGACCTCGGCTTCGTCATCCCGCCGGAGTTCGACGAGATCGCCGGCGATGCCTTCTTCGCGTCGTTCAGCGCCGAGGAGTTGGAACTGCTCGATCTCGACACCGTGGTGTGGATCGTCGGCGACGAACTCGTTCAGGACGAGATCTTGGCGCTCCCGTTGCGGCAGTCCCTCGCCTTCGCGACCGAGGGTCGTGAGGTGTTCACCGACTTCGAGGTGTCGGGTGCGTTCTCGTTCTCGAGCCCGCTCAGCATCCCGTACCTGCTCGACGAGCTGGTGCCGAAGCTGGCCGCGGCGGTCGACGGCGACCCGGCGACGGCGGTGCCCGGCCAGGACCTCGGCGATGATGTCGCTGCCGGTGGGCCGGAGGGCGGTGAGCTCGACGACGACGACGAGGCGGCGGCCGCGCGCGCCTACGAGACGGTGTTCGACTCGGCGACCGACGCCGACGCCAAGGCCGAGTTCCTGCCCGACGTCGCCGACCTGGCGTCGACGATCGAGGCGTACGCCGCGGCTGGTGACGGCATGGGCGGCATCACGATGGACGTGACAGCCGTCGTCGTCGACGGTGACACGGCGACCGTCACGTACGACGTGTTGTTCGGAGGGAACCCCCAGTACTCCGACCTCTCGGGCACACTCGTGCTCGCAGGCGATGCATGGACCGTCACCCGCGACGAGTTCTGCTCGTTCATGGCCTCCGCCAGGACGCCGTGCCCGTGATGGAGCTCGAGCAGGTTCGTCTCGCAGCTGCGCTGGCGCACACCGTCTCCGACGCCGCGCTCTCGCTCACGTACGTCGACGGCACGGTGTTGTCCGTGTCGTTCGGGCCGGGTGCCGACCTCGACCCGTGCTCGCTGCGGTCGCTCGTCGGCTCGGCGATCGAATCGCCGGGCGATCGGTGGACCGACCAGGTGGTGTCGATCGGGTTCGCCGGCTCGCTCTCTCCGGTCGGAGGTGGTGTCTACCGCAGGCGCGGCGAGCAGGGTCGTGAGTGCCTCTTCGCGACGACGTTGTGCCCGTACGCGGTGCAACGCGTGCTCGCCGAGTGCGAGGTGCCGATCCCGTCCGACCGAATCGAGGTGTCGGTGAGGTGCGATGCTGCACTCGGCGTGTCGGTCGGTGTCGTACGAGTCCCAGAGAGTGACCTCGCGTACCTCGAGGACGTCGCGGTGCGCGCCCAGGCTGCCTGCCTCGTCGAGGAGCTCGTCTCCACGGGAGTCGACCGATGAGTGACCCGCACTCGGAAGGGGGGCCGGCGATCGCTGGCGACGTGGCGTCGTTCCCGCACGACGCCGAGTACGCGCGCACGCTCGTCGCGGCGCAGCGGCGCGGCCACCTGGCGACGCTCACCGCTGATGGGTTCCCGTTCGGCAGCGTCGTGTCGTACGTCGACGACGCGTTCGGACGCCCGGTCGTGTGCATCTCGGCGATGGCCGAGCACACGATCAACGCCAAGCGCGACCCGCGGGCGAGCCTGCTCGCCGCCACCCACGTGCCCGACGGCGACGACCCACTCGCCGCGGCACGCGTCACGCTCGTCGGCACACTCGTGCCGTTCGACAGCATCGAGCAGGAGCTGCGCGACCAGTACCTCGCGGCTCACCCCGGTGCCGCGTTCTACGTCGACTTTCCCGACTTCTCGTGGTGGCAGCTCGAGCCGTCGGCAGTGCGGTACGTCGGCGGCTTCGGGCACATGAGCTGGGTCGGCGCCGACGACTACGCCAACCGCGGCCCGGACCCGATCGCGCCGTTCGAGACCGCGATCCGCACCCACCTCGACGAGGATCACGCCGACGTCCTGCTCGACTACGCCAAGGCGTACGCCGGGCTGCTCGACGCGACGTCGGCGCGCACGGCGAGCGTCGATCGCTACGGCGTCACGCTGTGGGTCACCACCCCGGGCGGCGGCCGGACGGCACGCATCGCCTTCGACGAGCCGGCGACGACCGTCGACGACGTCCGCACGGCGACGGTGACCCTCGCCCGACGGGCGCGCCTACGCTCGCCCGGGTGACCGCAGGCCCCGACTGCCCGTCGACCGACCTGGATCTGTGGGCCGACGACGTCCTGGTCGATCCCTACCCTGCCTACGCGGACCTGCGCGAGCTCGGGCCGGTGGTGTGGATGACGAAGTACGCGGCGTACGCACTGCCCCGCTACGACGAGGTGCGCGCCGTGCTCCAGGACTGGCGGCGCTTCACGTCGGCACGCGGTGTCGGCATGGACGATGCGATGAACGCCAGGTCGGGTCGCGGGATCCTCACGACCGACCCGCCGCTCCACGACACGAGCCGCAAGGTGCTGAACGCCCAACTCGTCCCGCGCGCGCTCACGACGCACGAAGCAGGCATCACCGCTCGGGCCGAGGCGCTGGTCGCCGACCTCCTCGAGCGGGGGTCGTTCGATGCCGTGGCCGACCTCGCCCAGCCGTACAGCGTCGGCGTGGTGGCCGATCTGGTCGGACTGCCAGAGGAGGGACGTGAGCATCTCCTCGAACGGGCGGCCGCGGCGTTCAACACGTTCGGGCCCGACAACGACCTGTTGCGCAGTTCGCTCGTCGGGTTCCGCGAGCTATTCGACTACTGCACGGGCTTCGCGACCCCGGAACGGCTGACGCCGGAACGGTGGGGGAGCCAGATCTACGCCGCGGGTGAGCGCGGCGACATCGAGCCCGACGCGTGCCCGGGATTGATGCTCGCCTACGCGTGGGCGGGGATGGATACCACGGTGAACGCGCTCTCGGCCGCGGTGTGGCTGTTCGCGAGGTGTCCCGACCAGTGGGACCTCGTCCGTGGCGATCCGTCACTCGTGCCGTCGGCGTTCAATGAAGTGCTGCGCATCGAACCGCCCGTGCAGCGGTTCACGCGGCTCGCCGCCAATCCCGTCGAGCTCGACGGGACGGTGTTGCCAGAGGGATCGCGCGTCGCGGTGTTGTTCGGCTCGGCGAACCGCGACGAACGGCACTTCGACGACCCGGATCGCTTCGACGTGGCGCGCAACCCGGTCGATCACCTCAGCTTCGGACGCGGCATCCACCACTGCGTCGGCGCGGGTCTGGCGCGCCTCGAGGGGCACGCCATCATCGCCGCCCTGGCGGCGCGAGTCGAACGCTTCGAGATCGGCGACGCGTTCTGGCGTCGGAACAATGCGCTCCATGGCCTGGCCAGCCTCGACGTGCAAGTCCACTCGTGATCGGTCAGAATTGACGTACCGGGTTCTCACTCGATTCTCGTCAGATTCACAACATCGGGGCGCAAGGTCGGCTGATGGACAACGCCACGCACCCCGAACCCCCGATCGATCCGCGGCGCGACGCCGCGCCGACCGGGCCGCCACCGATGCCCGATCCGTTCGCCGGCTCGGTCGCGTGGGGCCCACCGCCGGCCGCGTTCGATCCCGAGCCACTGGTCCCCACAGTGCCGGCAACCACGTCCGGCTCCCGCCGCCGCCGGTGGGCCCGCAACGGAGCCGCTGTCATCGGAGTAGTCGCGCTGTCGCTCGGCGCCGGCGCGTTCGGCGCTTCGCTCGCCGATCGCAGCGGTGCAGACGCCCCGTCGGACGCGGTGGCGATCGACAACGTCGGGGTCGACAGCGCCGCAAGCGCGCTGACCGTCGCCGAGATCGTCGACGGTCTCGCCGACTCGGTGGTCTCGATCGAGACCACCGTCAACTACCAGCGCGGGCCGTTCGAGGCGGAGGCGAACGGCGCCGGTACGGGCGTCGTGCTCGACGACGGCTACATCGTGACCAACGCGCACGTGGTCGAGGGCGCGAGCGAGGTCGAGGTCACCGTCCCCGCCACGGGCGCGACGCTGTCGGCGACGATCGTCGGGAGCGACCCCGCCAACGACATCGCTGTGCTGCACGTCGATGACACGTCGGGCCTGGTGCCGGCGTCGCTCGGGTCGTCGGATGTGGCAGCTGTCGGCGACTCCGTCGTCGCGATCGGCAACGCGCTCGCGCTCGAAGGCGGCCTGACGGTGACGCAGGGGATCGTGTCGGCGCTCGATCGCAGTGTCGAGACGGCACAGGGCACACTCGACGATCTGATCCAGACCGATGCTGCGATCAGCTCGGGCAACTCCGGCGGGCCGTTGGTCAACGACCACGGCGAGGTGATCGGCATCAACTCGGCGGTCGCGACCAGCGGCGGTGGCGTGAGCGCTTCTAACATCGGATTCGCAATCTCGATCGATACGGCTCTCGAGGTCGCCGCTGATCTGATCGGCGCGACGCCGTGACCACGACATCTGCAGGCCCAGCGTCAGGACCCCCCGCCATGGACATCCCCGTCGAACCACCACGTCGTCCCACGAATCGGCGGCGGCGGTTGGTGCGATGGATCGCCGGCGGCGTCATCGTCGTGGCCGTGCTCGCCGGCCTCGGCATCTGGTGGTTCTTCAAAGACGATGCCCCCGCCGCGGTCGACCTCGACGCGGCCACCGCCGCGCTCGACGAGGGCACCGTGCCGACCGAGACCGCCGAGCAGCCGGTCACGACCGTGGCCGCGGCCGATCCGGTCACCACCGCGCCGGCCACCGACACGGTCGCGACCGCTGCCGGCGTCGCCGGGACCTGGAACGTCGACACGTCGATCGGGGAGTTCAGCTTCGAGGACTCGACCGGCACGTTCGTCGGGTTCCGGGTCGAGGAGGAGTTGACCGGGATCGGCTCCACGACCGCCGTCGGTCGCACGCCGGTGGTTTCGGGAACGATGACGATCGACGGCACCACGGTCACCGCCGTCTCGATCGAGGCGAACATGGGCGAGATCGTCACCAACGACAGCCGGCGCGATGACAACGCCCGCCGCGCCCTCGACACCGACGAGTTCCCAACGGCGACGTTCGTGCTCACCCAGCCGATCGAGCTCGGCGAAGCGGCGGCCGCCGGTGAGCCGGTGGCGGTCGACGCGATCGGCGATCTCACGATCCACGGCATCACGACCCCGGTCACGATCCCGCTCGAGGCGCAGCTCGTCGACGGTGTCGTGGTCGTCGTCGGTTCCATCGACATCGTGTTCGCGGACTACGGCGTGAGCGTCCCCGACGCACCGATCGTCGTGTCGGCCGAGGACCACGGAATCATCGAGCTCCAGCTGTTCTTCACGAGTTGATCGTCAGATCTCCCCGCCCGCCAGCCATCGGGCGCCGCGGCGGTACAGCGCGTCGAGCTCGGGTCCGGTGATGCCGGGCATGTCGGGCTTGACGTCGTACCCGATCCGTGTCTGGAGGTAGGCGAGGTGCCGGTAGCCCTCCGGGAAGCGCTCGAGCAGGTCGCGGTCGAGCACGAGGTGGGCGGCGGGATCGATCGGATCGAGGCGGTCCTTCTCGTAGATCGGCTGGCGGAGCATCAATCCCCAACAGGACTCTCGGCGCTCGAGGAAGTCGTAGAAGCGACCGGTGCACACGACGTCGCACGCCACCCCGTCGACGTCGGCGCGCTGATGGATCGCCATGCGCGTCTGGGCGATCGCCCGATCGCCCTCGACGTCGACCGACGTCCCGCCGAGCACGTGGAGGATGCGAACCCCTCGCTCGAAGCCGGCGCGGCTGATGTCGGCGAACTCGGCGGCGGTGCCTTGGAACCACGTCGCCATCATCCGCCCCTCGGGATGCCACAAGGTGAGGAAGCGATCCCAGTCGCCGGAATCGCGCCAGATCACCCAGTCCTCGATCAGTCTGCGGATCTGCTCGCGGGAATCGCCGTACACGGTCCCGCGATCGCCGTTCTCCATGGGCATGACCGTACGCCGTACAGTGCAGCGCGTGGGCCGAGCAGTCGCACTTGTCACCGGCGCCAGCCGTGGCGTCGGCGAGGCAACCGCGATCGCGCTCGCGGCCGACGGCCTCGACCTGGTGATCACGGCACGCGCGACCGACGGGACGTCGACCTACCTCGGCACCCACCTCGACGATCCGGCCGCCGGGATGCAGCAGGTCGGGTCACTGCAGGTGACCGCCGAGCAGTGCCGGGCGCTGGGCGCCGGCGTTGTCACGGTCGAGATGGACCTCACCGACCGGGCATCGGTCGAGCGCGCCGCCGATCTGGCGCTCGCCGCGTTCGGTCGGATCGATGTGGTGGTCAGCACGGCGCGCTACCAGGGCCCCGGCCTCGACGACGCCGCCCTCGGTGTGCCCGTCGACCTCGTCCATCGCATCCTGGTGGCCAACGCCCTCCACCCGCTCGTGCTGTTCCAGCGGTTGATCCCGCCGATGGTCGAACGCGGCGAGGGCGTCGTGGTGCACCTCACGTCGGTCGGCGCCACGCAGGAGCCGACCGAGCCCGGCGCGTGGGGTGTCGGCTCGGCGATGGGACGGGCGGCGGCGCACCGGATCATCGGCGTGCTGCACGCCGAGGTCGGCGGCGCCGGCGTGCGTTGCTACAACGTCAACCCGGGCCGGTCGCTGAGCGACATCCATCTCCCCCCGACCGATCCGCCCGGATGGGAACCGGCCGCCGACGTGCCCGACTTCGCAGCGGCGACGATCGCCTGGCTCGTCGGCGGATCGCCCGAGGCGCGTGCGCTGGCCGGCTCGGAGGTCATGGCCCGCCGGCGCGATCACCGCCCCACGGTGTGATGAGCATCGGCCGTCCAGGCGCACTCAGCGGGATCGGACACACGCCACTGGTGCGACTCGGCGCACTCGTCGGGCCCGACGACGCCGAGGTGTGGGTGAAGCTCGAAGCCGCCAACCCGACCGGGTCGTACAAGGACCGGATGGCACTGGCGATGATCGAAGGCGCCGAGCGGCGCGGTGTGCTCGTGCCCGGCCAGACCGTGGTCGAGTACACGGGTGGCTCGACCGGCAGCTCGCTGGCGTTCGTCTGCGCGGTCAAGGGCTACCCGCTGCGCATCGTCAGCTCGAACGCGTTCGCGGTCGAGAAGCTGCGGACGATGGCCGCGTTCGGCGCCGAGCTCGAGATCATCGACAGCCCGCAGGGGATCCATCCCGGGTTGATCGGCCAGATGATGGATCGGGCCAAGGAGATCGTCGCCGAGACGGGCGGCTACCCCACCGACCAGTTCAACAACCATGACGCGCTCGACGGCTACCGCGACATCGGTCGGGAGATCCTCGAGCAACACGCCGATCCGATAAATGCACTGAGCGAACAGCGACTTGATGCATGGTGCGCGTACGTCGGCGTCGGTGGGTGCTTCGTGGGTGTCGGCGAGGTCCTGCGGTCGCGATGGAGTGACGTTGCTCGCGTCGCGGTCGAGCCGGCCGAGTCGGCCGTGATCTCGGGGGAGCCGGCCGGCACCCACCGCATCGAAGGCGGTGGGGTCGGTTTCATCCCGCCCAACCTCACGCCCGACACCTACGACCGCGTCGAGAAGGTCTCGACCGCCGATGCGTTCGCGATGGCCCGGCGGGCAGCGACGCATGACGGCATCTGGACGGGGCCATCGGGTGGCGCCAACCTCACGGCCGCGCTGCGGCTGGCACGCGAGCTCGGGCCAGGATCACGAGTCGTGACGATCCAGCCCGACTCGGGGCTCAAGTACCTCGGGGGCGACCTCTACGGCTGACGGCGGGTACGTTCGGGACCATGCCTGAAGCGTTCATCGTCGATGCCGTCCGCTCACCCGTCGGCCGCCGCGGCGGGAGTCTCTCCGCCGTCCACCCCGCCGACCTCGGCGCCCACAGCATCGCCGCTCTCATCGAACGCACCGGCGTCGACCCGAACGCGGTCGACGACGTCGTGTTCGGCAACGTCGACTCGGTCGGGCCGCAGGCGGGCTGCATCGCCAGGACGTGCTGGCTGGCGGCCGGACTGCCGCAACACGTCCCCGGTGTGACGATCGATCGTCAGTGTGGCTCGGCCCAGCAAGCCGTGCAGTTCGCCGCCCAGGCCGTGATGTCGGGGACGATGGACCTCGTCGTTGCCGGCGGTGTGCAGAACATGAGCATGGTGCCGATCATGTCGGCCGCCGACGCCGGCAAGGCGCTCGGCTTCGACGACCCGTACAGCGGCTCCCCACGTTGGACCACTCGCTACGGCACCGGCGAGGTCAGCCAGTTCGTCGGCGCCGAGGCGATGGCCGAGAAGTGGGACATCTCACGTGAGGAGATGGAGGAGTTCGCCGTCAGCTCCCACGAGCGCGCCATCCGCGCCCGGACCGAGGGACGTTTCGAGGCCGAGATCGCACCACTCGAAGGGCTCGACTTCGACGAGGGGCCGCGCGAGCCGAACTGGGAGAAGATCCGCTCGCTCAAGACGCTGACCGAAGGCGGTCGCCTCACGGCGGCGGTCGCCAGCCAGATCTCCGATGGTTCGGCGGCGCTGCTGATCGCCAACGAGGCCGCCGTCGAGCGTCACGGACTCACGCCGCGGGCCCGGATCCATCACATGTCGGTGTTCGCCGACGATCCGATCATGATGCTGTCGGCGCCGATCCCCGCCACGCTGCGGGCGCTCGCCAAGACGGGGATGACGGCGAGCGACATCGACCTCGTCGAGATCAACGAGGCGTTCGCATCGGTGGTTCTCGCCTGGCTCCGCGAGACGGACTTCGACCGCGAGCAGGTCAACGTCAACGGCGGGGCGATCGCGCTCGGCCATCCCCTCGGTGCCACGGGCGCACGGCTGATGACGACGTTGCTGCACGAGCTCGAGCGCACGGGCGGCCGGTTCGGGCTGCAGACGATGTGCGAGGGCGGCGGGCAGGCCAACGTCACCATTATCGAACGCCTGTGAGCGGATGATGAGCGTGCCCCGTCGGGCGACCGCGACCGAGATCCCGCGCCTGTGCCTCACCGCGATGCGGGCGTTCTTCGACGATCCCGTGATGCGCTGGTTGTACCCCGACGACGAGGAGTTCGAGGCCGATCGCGGCGAGGTGATGCGGATCCCGATGACGCGGTGGATCGCTCACGGGCAGACGTGGACCACCGAGGACGGGGTCGCGGTCGCCGCCTGGGTGCCGCCCGGGCGACCGGACGTCGATGTCGACGTCGGACCGATCCCCCAACACCCCGAATGGCGGCTGGCGAGGTTCGATGCGCTACGCGGCGTGATGAAGGCGAACACCCCACCCGAGCCGCACTGGTACCTCAACATGCTCGCCACCCATCCCGACTGGCAGCGCCAGGGACTCGGGACGGCCTTGATGAACGTGATGTTCGAGCGCGCCGACGTCGATGGCTTGGCGTGCTACCTCGAGACCGAGACGCCGGCGAACGTGGCCTACTACATGCACCACGGATTCGAGGTTCGCACCGAGTGGGACGTCCCAGGTGACGGCCCGCAGATGTGGGGCATGTTCCGCCCGTCGGGTCAATCGACTCGATGAACCGCGCGTAGACCCGCCCACGCGAGATCGCTCACTTGGCGGGCGACTTCGTCGGGGTCGAAGTTCTCGCCGAGCTCGACGAGCCGCCGGCTGGCGCCCTCGGCGAGGCCGACGAGCGCGTGGGCGATCGTGCGCCGGTGTTCGGTCTCGATGTCGACGGCGATGAGGGGGGCGATGGCGTCGGCCGCTTCGTCGGTGACGTGGCGGATCGCGCCGCGGAACTCGTCGTCACGGCGCGTGCCGCCGCCGTAGAGCAGCTTGAACTCGTCGTGGTCCTCGGCCACCCAGCGAAAGTAGGCCTGAAAGCCGCGCTGGGTCTGTGACCTGCCGTCGGGAGCGTTGGCGGTGGCCTTGGCGATCGCCGCGAGGAGCCGGTTGCCGACCTCTTCGAGCAGCGCCCGGTAGAGCTCGCGCTTGGAGTCGAAGTGCTGGTAGAGCACCGGTTTCGTGACTCCTGCGGCCTCTGCGACGTCGTTCATCGACGCGCCGTGGAACCCGGCCCGGCCGAACACCTCGAGCGCCACGTCGAGGATCTGTTCCCGACGTGCGGTCGCGGACAGACGGGGGTTGGGAGTGCGCGAAGGAGACATGGTTACCAGAGGGTAACCCGTCGTTCAGAGGCGAACACGCGGTTCGGCGGGCGGCGGCGTCAGCCGCTTCGCCCGCCGGTCACTAGTAGAGGGTAACCGAGTTGACCGACTCAGTGCCCGTGCTGGAGATCGTCGCGTTCGGCGGCTTTCACTGCGTAGCCGAGGATGATCGAGGGCACGAGGAGCACGAACGACACGATCATCGACGCGACGACCAGCGCGGCCATCGTCGACGAGAAGCCTGTCGCGAACGCGATCACGAACAGTGCGACGGCGAGCGCCAGCGCGAGATAGCCGATCCGGTTGGCGAGCAGCGTCCACCGGGCGATCTGCGCTCGGCGGGCGCGCACGGGGTCGATCGCAGGGTCGTTCACGGGTCAGAGGCTCGGCGGAAGGAGGCGGTTGACGTTCTGGTAGAAGAAGTACAGCGCGATCAGGAACGGGATGGCACCGGCGGCGATGCCGATCAGCTTGCTGCGCACCCGTCGGTTCAGCACGTGGGTGCCGATCGCGATGACGGTGACGGCCAACGCCCACAGCGCGACCTGGGGGATCGCCGAACGGTCGTGGAACCAGCCGTCGGAGAAGGCATCGGCCAACGGCTCGGGAATGCTCGGTGCGACGCTCGTCGGGGGCGACACGATCGTGGTCGGCGTCGTCGTGTCTGCGCCGGCCGTATCAGGGGTCGTCGGAATGGTGGTGGCCGTCGGCGCTGTCGTCGTGGTGGTGATGGTCGTGGGCGGCGCCGCGCCCTCGGGGAGGGTGACGGGTGCGGACTCGTCGGCGACGAGCGCGCTGTGCACGATGATTCGCTTGTCCGTCGACCACTTCGGGTGACACGACGTCAACGTCAACTCGGCGACGTCGAGGTTGGTGGTGGCGATCACACCGATGTCGTCGGGTTCGACGATCTCGGAACCGGTCACGGCGTAGACGAACCGACCGGCGACAGTGGTCGCGATGATCTGGTCGCCCGGCTCGAGGTCGTCGACGTGCTGGAACGGACCGTCGTACGTCATGCGGTGGCCGGCGATCGCGGCGTTGCCGTACTGGCCGGGCAGCGGGGTGTCCGGGTAGTGGCCGGGCCCGCGCCGGAGATCGTCGACCGAGACGCCGGCGACGACGACGACGTCGAGCCCGATCCCGGGGATCTCGAGACGGGCGACCGGATCGCCCGCGGCGATCGGCGGGAACGTCGGTGGCACGGTCGCAGACACGGTGTCCGGCACGGTGGCGGGTGTGGTCCCCGGCGTCGTCGCCGGAGTGGTACCGAGCGGGACGGTCGTCGACGTGGGCGCTGACGTCGTCGACGTGACGGAATCGAGGAGCGCCTCGAACTCGTCCTCGAGCTCGTTCTGGGCACGACGGGCCTCGATCCCGGTTCCCCACAGCTGATAGGCGACGAAGCCGCCGAGGAGGAGCCCGGTCGCGATCAAGACCTTGCCGACGCCGCGCACGAAATCGCGCCAGTCGCGGGCGTCCGGGCTGGCGGCGGGGAGTGGCTCGTCGGTCGCGGCCGGAAGTCGCGGCCACTCGCGCCAGCACCGACACGCGCCCTTCCCCGTGCCGACGGTGCAGTGCGCCCAGCCGTCGAACGTCTCGTCGGCGGGCCACACAACGTGAGCGTCCTCGGGGTGCCCGCACACGGGACACGGATCAGATCCCTGGCCCTCGGGGGCATACGTCACGTGCTCAGTGTGGCAGCCGAGCGGTTCGGCGAGCTGTGTGACGTAAGGTTGCTCCCGCCGGCCATGGACGGGAACCCACGCACCGTGATCGAACTCGACGACGCGGTCGCCGTCCTCGGTGGCTTCCCCGCTCTGGCCGGGGCCACGCTCGCGGTGGGCGCTGGTGAGATCGTGTTGCTGCGCGGGCCGAACGGTGCCGGCAAGACCTCGCTACTGCGGCTCTGCGCCGGCCTGCTCCCGATCGTGCGTGGCAGCGGCCGGGTGCTCGGGTTCGATCTGGCGACCGAACGCGACGCGATCCGCCCGCGGGTCGGCCTGCTCGGCCACTCGAACGGCCTCTATGCCGACCTGACGGTCGCCGAGAACGTCGGGTTCTGGGGCTCGACGGTTGGCGCAACGACCGGCGAGATCCGCGCCGCGCTCGAGCGGCTGGGCCTCGCCGGGCGGCTCGCCGACGTCCGGGTGCGCACGTTGTCGGCCGGCCAGCGGCGACGTACCGCGCTGGCGTGCGTCGTCGCCCGACGCGCTGAGCTGTGGCTGCTCGACGAGCCGCACGCGGGCCTCGACGCCGACGGCCGCGACGAGCTCGACGCCGTGCTCCGTCAGGCAGCGGCATCGGGGGCGACGATCGTCGTTGCCAGCCACGAGCTCGAACGCGCCGGCTCGCTGGCGACGCGCACGGTCGACGTCGTCGCCGGCCAGATCGCGGAGCAGCAGTGAAGCGCCGGCAGATCATCCAGCTGATCGCGGCCAAGGACCTGCGGATCGAGCGACACAGCCGCGTCGTCGCCAACCAGATCCTCCCGTTCGCCGGTGTCACGATGGTGATGTTCGGGTTCGCCCTCGACTCCAGCGACGTCCTCGAGCGGGTGGCGCCGGGGCTCGTGTGGCTGGCCACCCTGTTCAGCCTGCTCGTGCTCGTGCAGCGGACGTTCGCGATCGAGACCGACGACGGCGCGCTCGATGCGCTGCGCGTCGCCGGTGTCGACCCGGTCGCGATCTTCTGGGGCAAGGCGTTGGCGCTCGCCGTGCAACTGGCGGTGCTCGAGGTGGTGCTCCTCGGTGCGGCGCTCGTCCTGTACGGGGCTGAAATGCATGTTGGAGGTGTGTTATTGCTGGTCACCACGCTCGTGGCCGCGACCTGCGGACTGGCCGCCGTCGGTACGCTGTACGGAGGCCTTGCCGCAGGGTTCAAGGGCCGCGAGACGTTGCTCCCGCTGCTCGTGTTCCCGGTGGTAGCGCCCGTCCTGATCGGAGCGACGCGAGCGGTCGAATCAGCGCTCGGCACCGCTGGGGCGGCAGTGTCGGAGGGCTGGCCCTGGGTTGGCCTGCTCGCCGTCTTCGCCGTCGCCTTCGGGGTCGGGGGTTCGCTGGCCTTTGGCCCGCTGGTCGACGAGTGAAGAGAATGAGTCGTGGATGACCATGATCGACCAGGATCCCCTGCCACCCCGAGCGAGCACGTCGGGCACGACCGCTACCCGTGCCACGCGCCTGCTCGGTCTGGCGACGATCGTGTCGATGGCGTGGCTGGTCGCGTTCGGATTGGGTTTCTCACCGGCCGACCGTGATCAGGAGGAGGCGGTGCGCATCCTCTACGTCCACGTGCCGACGATCTGGATCGCCTACCTCGCGTTCGTGGTCACCGCCCTCGGATCGGCGATCTACCTGTTCGGCCGCAACCACTCTCTCGGCTTCGACCGCTTGGCGGGGGCGAGCGCCGAGATCGGGGTGGCGTTCGTCGCCGCCACCCTCGTCGTCGGATCTCTGTGGGGACGGCTGACATGGGGCGTGTTCTGGCGATGGGACGCGCGCCTGACGACGACCGCGCTGTTGTTCGTCAGCTACATCGGCTACGTCGCGGTCCGTCGCCTCGGTGGTAGCCACCACCAACGCGCCCGGCGCAGCGCGGTGATCGGGCTGCTCGCCGTGCTCGAGATCCCGCTCGTGCATTGGAGTGTTCGGCTGTGGCGGAGCCTCCACCAGGAAGCGACCGTGCTCGATCCGGGTGGCGACATCGACATGGACGGGCTGATGCTGTTCAGCCTGTTCGTCGGCGTGGTGTCGTTCACGCTCTTGTACGTGTGGTTGTTGATGCACCGCACGCGTTCGATGGCGATGGAGGACCTCCTCGACGAGCAGGGTCTGGACGTCGCCCTCGAGGCTCGTCGCGCGGAAGCGAGTGGGAGATAGAAGATGGAAGACGCAGGGTTCATCGTCGGCAGCTACGTCGTGACGTTCGCGATGGTCGCGCTCGTCGCGTGGCGCTTCGTCCGTCACGGCCGCCGGCTGGCCAAGCAGGTACCCGACGACGAGAAGTACTGGCTGTAGAGAGATATGACCGACCTCTCCCCGCGTCCCGTGTCCGACGCCGCGCCACGCGGCCGGGCGCAGCGACGGTGGATCCCGTTGGTCGTGCTCGGGCTGGTGCTCGTGGCGGGTGGGGTGATCGTCACCCAGTTCCTGCGATCGGCGGTCGACTACTACTGCAACGCCGACGAGATCGGCGTCCGGTCGGGCTGCGACGGCGATCGCCGCCTGCGCGTCCAGGGCACCGTCGACGCCGGGTCCCTCTCGGCTGCGAACGGTGTCACGGCGTTCACGATCACGTTCAACGACGTCACCCTGCCGGTCGAGTACGACGGGGAGCCGGGCGGGATCTTCAAGGAGTGCCTGCCGGTCATCGTGCACGGCCGCCTCGAGGGCGGCACATTCATGGGTGACGACATCGAGGTCAAGCACGACAGCAGCTATCAGGAAGAGAACGCCGACCGCATCGCCGAGGCCGAGGCCGAGGCGGCAACGACCTGCCCGGCGGATGGCGGATGATCGCGGCGAGCCTCAACCTCGCGCTCGGCAACGCCGGGCTGATGCTGATGCTGGCTTCCATGACGTGCGGCGCGCTGTCGACGGCGTTCTCGATCCGCGCCGGCAACACCCGGACGCTGCGCCTGGCGCCGAGGTACGCGTGGCTCGGGCTGGCGGGCGCGCTGCTTGCGGTCGTGATGATGCAGCGGGCGTTGATCACACGCGACTTCTCGCTCGCCTACGTCCAGCAGGTCGGCTCGTCGGCCACGCCGCCCCTCTACAACGTGGCCGCGATGTGGAGCTCGCTGGAGGGGTCGATCCTGCTGTGGGCGATCGTGATCGCGGGGTACACCGCGGCCGTCGCCTGGCGCTTCCGGCGGCGCACCGACGACCCGCTCGTCGGGTGGGCGCTCGTGGTGATGTTCGTCGTCGCCGCGTTCTTCGCGCTCGTCAGCTTCGGCCCCGCCTCGCCGTTCCAGAACGGTCCGCTTGTCGGCGCCGGCTTCGACGGGCCGGGCCCGAACCCGCTGCTGCAGAACCACATCCTCGTGTTGTTCCACCCACCGATCCTGTACCTCGGCTATGTCGGGTTCACGGTGCCGTTCGCGTTCGCCATCGCCGCGCTCGTCACCGGCCGGGTCGGCGAAGGGTGGCTGATGGAGACCAGGCGCTGGGCGCTGTTCTCGTGGGGGCTGCTCACGATCGGCATCCTGCTCGGTGGGTGGTGGAGCTACGAGGTGCTGGGCTGGAGCGGCGTATGGGCGTGGGACCCGGTCGAGAACGCCAGCCTGCTGCCGTGGCTGACGGGGACGGCGTACATCCACTCGGTGCTCGTGCAGGAGCGGCGAGGGATGCTGCGCGTGTGGAACCTCAGCCTGCTCGTCGCCACGTTCGCGCTGACGATTCTCGGCACGTTCCTCACCAGGTCGGGTGTGATCAACAGCGTGCACGCGTTCGCGGCCGGACAGGTCGACGGCTACCTGCTGGTGTTCTTCGGGGTCGTGGTCGTCGTGTCGCTCGCCCTCATCGCCTGGCGGGGCGACCGCCTGCGGTCGCCCGGCTCGATCGACTCGCCGGTGTCACGCGAAGGAGCGTTCCTCGCCAACAACGTAGTGTTCACCGTGTTCGCGTTCATCGTGCTGCTGGGCACGGTGTACCCGTTGCTCGTCGAGGCGTTGCAGGACCGCCGGACCGTGGTCGGGGCGCCGTACTTCGACCGGCTCTCGATGCCGATCGGGATCTCACTGTTGTTCCTGATGGCCATCGCGCCGGTGCTGCCGTGGCGCAAGGCGTCGACGGAGCTGCTGCGCGACCGCTTGTTCTGGCCGGCATGGTGCGGCGCCGCGGCGCTCGGCGTCGCGGTCGTGGTCGGAGCCGAGGGATGGGCACCGCTCATCGCCTTCGGGCTCGCCGGCTTCGCCGCCGGGGCAGCCATGCGCCAGGTCGTGCTCGCCACCCGAAGGCAGGGTTGGCGTGGCCTCGTCGGACGCGCCAACGGCGGCATGGTGGTGCACCTCGGCGTGATCATGATCGCCGTCGCCCTGGCCGCGTCGAACAGCTACACCCACTCGGCGACGATCCCGCTCCCGGTCGGCGAGGAACGGGCGTGGGGAGGTCACACGTTCGAGTTGGTGCGCATCACCCAGGAGGTCGACGACCGGGCGAGTGTCGTGCGCGCCGAGGTGCTGCTCGACGGCGACAAGATCTACGCGCCGGCGATCACGAAGTACCTCCGGCTCGGCACCGACATCGCCACGCCGAGCGTGCGGACCGGCTTGACGAACGACGTGTACCTCACGATCGCACCATCGGCCGTCGCACCGGTACCGACCGATCGCGAGGTCACGCTGCGGGTGTTCGTCAAGCCGATGGTGCTGTGGCTGTGGATCGGTGGCGCGGTGATGGCGCTCGGGACCGTCCTCGCCGCCTTCCCGGGCAAGAGGCGCCGGCTGGCGACCGATCCGGTGTCGGCGCCCGTGTCGGCACCGCCACCCGAGATGGAGCAGAAGTCGGTCGAGGAAGCGTTCGCCCATGACTGAGCCCGACGGCGCGCGCCGTCGCCGGGTGGCGCCGTTCGTCGCGCTCGCCGTGGCGCTCGTGGTCGCCGGGCTGTTCGTCGTGCTCGCCGGCGCCGACCCCGCCCGCAACGAGACTGCCGACACGCAGCTCCTCGACCGCCCGGCACCCGCCGCGAGCGGCGTTTTGGCGGACGGCACGACGTTCGACCTCTCGCGTCGCAAGGGCAGTTGGGTGGTGCTCAACTTCTTCACGTCGAACTGCGCGCCGTGCCGGCGCGAGCATCCTGAGCTGCTGCGTTTCGTCGAGCAGCAGGGTGGGCTGGGCGCCGACGGGGCCGAGCTCTACACCATCGCCGTCGGCGGTGAGCCACACGACGTCGTCGAGGAGTACTTCGCCGACAACGGCGGTGACTGGCCGGTCGTCTTCGACGGCGACGGCCGCTTCTCGGTCGCGTTCGGTGTGTCGAAGGTGCCCGAGACCTGGGTCATCGACCCCGATGGAGTCGTGCGCGCCCGCGTGATCTCGGAGGTCACCGCCGAGTTCCTGTCGAGCAGCATCCAGCGCGGGCGCGAGCAGCGATGAACCGGTCGAGCGCAGGGCTCAAGCGGTGGCCGGGATGGGTGGTGCTGGCGCTCGTCGTCGTCGGGTTCCTCGCCGTCGGCGTCACACGCGACGGGGGACCGCAGACCGAGGGCGATCGGATCGACGGCATCGCACGCCGCATCGCGTGTCCGATCTGCGACGGCGAGAGCGTGTACGAGTCGCGCAACAACGCCTCGGTGAGCATCCGGACCGAGATCGAGGCACAGGTTCGCGAAGGTGTCCGCACCGACGACGAGATCATCGGGTACATCGCCGAGCGGTACCGAGGTGACGTGCTGCTGGTGCCGCGGGCGACCGGTCTCGACACGCTCGTGTGGGCATTGCCGGTCGCCGCGCTGGTGTGCGGGGTGGCCGGGCTGGCGGTGGCGTTCCGCCGCTGGGCTCGGGCCGCTCGCACCGCGCCGGCGGCGACCGACGCTGACTACGCGCTCGTCGAGCAGGCGCTGCGTGAGCTCGATGAACCCTGACCGTCTTGCCGAGCTCGAGGAGGAGCGCCAGTTCCTGCTGCGCTCGCTCACCGATCTCGAACGTGAGCACACCGCCGGCGACGTCGACGCCGAGGACTATCAGACGTTGCGCGAGGGCTACACCGTGCGCGCCGCCTCGGTGCTCCGCTCGATCGACGAGGGGCGTGCGCCGGCGACGAGCGTCGAGTCTGGGAACTGGCGTCGATACCTGTTGTCCGTCGTCGTCGTGCTGGTCGTCGCCGGCAGTCTCGGCTGGTTCGTCGCCCGGTCCTCCGGCCAGCGACTCGCCGGCCAGGAGATGTCCGGGCTCGATCCGCGCGACGAGATCCAAGTGCTGCTCGCCCAGGCCAGGGCGCTCAGCCTCGAGGATCCGGCGCAGGCGGCGGCGATCTATGGCGAGGTCATCAAGCGTGACCCCGACCACGTCGAAGCGCTCACCTACTCCGGGTGGACGACGGCACTCTCGGCGGCGCTCACGAGCGACTCGCAGGAGGCGGGCGACCTCCTCCTCGACGCGGTGATGCAGCTCTCGCGGGCGACCGAGCTCGACCCGTCGTACCCCGACCCGTTCTGCTTCCTCGGGATCGTCGAGTATCGGTTCCTCGGCGAGGCTGCGGTCGCGCTGCCGAACGTCGAGCGGTGCCTCGCCGGGGGACCGCCCGCCGACGTACGTGACCAGGTGGAGGCGCTCCTCGCCCAGATCGAGTCCGATCTCGACGCCGAACCGACCGCCGACACCGGCGCCGACTGACGGAGCCGTCGTCTCACTCGCCGGGTGGGCCCCACGACACGGCGCGCGTGAACGACCCCTGCTTGTTGCGCTTGAGGACCCAGACCGACGCCTTGCGCCAGTCGGCCGGTGTCCGCACGTCGAGACCGCGGCGCACCAGGGCCTCGATGGTCTCGGGGATCACGTCGCCGTGGCTGCACAGCACGGCGCCACCCGGCAAGGCGTCGAGCAGTTCGAGCACGCGCTCGAACGGCGCGCCCTCGGTGAGCCGGTCGTCGACCTCGATCGACAATCCCGTCCGTTCCGCGAGCGGCTCGAGCGTCTGCACACAACGCACGTACGGGCTCGACACCAGTGTCGTCACCCCGACCGCGCCGAGGCGCTTGCCGAGCTTGTGTGCCTGCTGGCGCCCGGCCTTGCTCAGCGGGCGTTCCGAATCGGGCCCTGACCACGATGATCGATCGCCAGCCTTGGCGTGTCGCACGAAGTAGATCGTCAACGCGCAGTCTCAGGCCGACTGCGCCGATTCACCCGTCAGCTGACGGTGGCGGCGAGAGAGTTGGCGGGCCAACACGATGTAGAGAACTGCCGCGAGGGCGACGATCAGGCTCGACGCGAAGCTCCACGCCAAACGCTCGTCGACGGTCTCGGCCAGCGATTCCATGTCGCCGTTGAGGTTGCCGGTGATCCCTTCGCGTCCCTGGGCGATCGCGATCGGGATCGGTGCCACGCCATAGGCCAACCACCAGAGCGTGACGACGATGCTGACCGGATTCGTCTTCCACCGGTCGTCCCCGGCCGGGACACTCGGGTCGGACGCCTTCCACAGCTCGCGGAACATGAGGTACGGAATGACGTAGAGCACCAGCGGGGGAAGGAACCATCCGCCGATCGCCCATCCTGGTGACCAGGTGCCGTCGCGGTGCAGTGCCCGATGGTTCGAGGCCAGGCGGTGCATCCAGATCATGGTCAGGACGACGAGCGCGATCATCGCCGGGACCTGGACGAATCCGAGCAGCAACGCGGGGGAGTAGGCCTCGACGAAGTCGTCGTCGGTGATGCGTCCGGCGAGGAAGTCGCTGGCCTCGTCGCGGGCGAGGAGGGTGAGCAACGTCGACCCCACACCGACGGCCCCGACGATGGCGGCGAGGACGACGATCCAGGTCGTGAGCCCTTGCACCCGCTTGAGCGCGACCGACGACATGTACGACGGTGCATACGCGGCGTAGCCCGGCGGCGGCGTGAGATTCGGAGGCGGGGGTGGGGGCGGCGCGGCTCCCGGTGGGGGCGGAATGTCAGTCATTTGTCGTAACGGTAGCTGGCAACACTGAGAGACTGATGTCCGTGGGCTTCTTCGAACGCAACCGACGAGCGCTCGTCGAGCAGGGCTACGACCCGTCCCGTCTCCCACCCGGGCAGTACCTCACGCAGCGGTTTCCGGTCCTCCACGTCGGCGATGTGCCGTCGTACGAGCCTGGTCAGTGGGACCTCACGATCCGAGGCCTCGTCGACGAACCGTTCACCCTGGATCTCGACGCGCTCCGGGCACTGCCCGGCGTCACGCCGACGTTCGACATCCACTGCGTCACGAAGTGGAGCCGGTTCGACACGACATGGACGGGCATTCGCGTCCGTGACCTGTTCGAGCGGGCGGGCGTGCACCCGTCGGCGACGCATGTCATCGAGCACGCCGAGTTCGGGTACACGACGAACGTCCCGCTCGCCGACATCACCACCGACGACGCGATCGTCGCCTACGAGCACGACGGCGCGCCGCTCGAACCGATCCACGGCGGCCCGGTGCGCGTCGTCATCCCCCACCTGTACTTCTGGAAGAGCGCCAAGTGGGTGCGCGAGCTCGAGTTGGTGGCCGGCGATCGTCCGGGCTTCTGGGAACAGAACGGCTACCACATGTACGGCGATCCGTTCCGCGAGCAGCGCTACACGAACGACTGACAGTTCCTGCTCATCCGTCGACCTCGAGGCGGGCGGCGAAGCGCGCCGCGGCCGCCATGTCGATGGTCAAGCGATCAGCCGTTTGGTCGGGCATCAGCGACCAGGCGAACGAACCGGCGAAACCGTGCGAGCGAAATCCCTCCAAGCGGGCATCGCCGTCCACGTCGGGACCGAGGTAGAACTCACCGACCACGACCGGGGCGTCGAGGGCGAGCCCGTCACGGATCTGCGCGTAGGTGACGCACGGGAGGCATTCGCCGGCCGCCTTCATGGGGTCGTACCAGTGCACGGTGTAGTAGTCGAGCCCGAGCTCCTGCCACATCCACAGCCCGTCCAGCCTGGCGCCGCCGACACTCACCAAGGCCCGCGTCTCGGCGTGGACGGCGAAGGCGACCTTTCTGACGAGATCCTGCACGTCGGTGATGGCGACGTGGCGGTCCCAGATGGCCCATTCCGGCTCGTTCATCACCTGCCACGTCATGATTCGTTCGGCGTCCCGATAGTGCGCGAACAACTCTCCGAGTGTGGCGGTCAACCGGGCCCGTCCGTCCTCCGTCATCAGCCACGCAGCTGGGAGGTCGGTTGGTCCCGAGAACAGCGTGAACACGTATGACACGTCCGACCGTTCGGCGAGAACGAGCGCGGCGTCGATGTCTTCGTAGACGGCGGGGACGATCCCGTTCGGCAGGCCGGCCGAGTCGAGGGTGAACTGCGTGGGCTCGCCGGGGAACAGCCACCAACGGACGACGTTCATGCCGGCTGCGTGCGCAGAGTCGAGTACTGGCCCGATGGCAGCACTCGTCGCCGGGTCACTGACCCCGCCAGCCGACGGGCCGCACCCGAAGTCGCACCCCCAGCCGAACCAGGGCAGGTTCGCGCCGAAGAGGTAGTCCGTCCCGCCCTGCCACTGCACCCGGGGAGCGTTCTCGGGCGTCAGCGGTGGCAGCGTCGATGTCGTCGACGTCGTGCTGGCGGTCGCCACCGTCTCCACTGTCGCCGATGGCGCCGACCCCGTGCCTGGCGCACTCGTCGACGCGCCATCTGGCTCGTTCGCAGCCGTGTCACCGAGCAGTGGGGCGGTCGACGCGGTGGTTGTGACGTCGTCGAGGAGAATGGGTGTGGTGGATGAGCCTCCACCACACGCGGTCAGCACCAGCACGCATACCGCCGGCCACTTTGCGCCCGTTCTGCGCACGCAGACTCCCCATCCTCACGTCCGATCCCTCACGTCGGGACTGACTCAGGGGACGCTATCGAGCCAGTCAGCCGAACCAGCCGGCGACGTCGACGATGATGTGGGCGTCGGAGAACGTCCAGATCTTGATGCGCCCGTCGACGGAGACGCCCGTGATCACGACGTTCGGCACCGTTTGGCTGGAGACGTAGTTGACGTTGGACGTCTCGGGTCGTGGCACGTTGGCGGCGTGAACCGTGAGGAACCCGCTGCCAGCGGGAGCGGTGACGGTCACGTTGAGCACCACCGCGGTTGCGGTCGACGGCACGCCGACGATGTCGGTGACCTTCAACGTGAGCTCGCCGCCGGCGGGGATGATGGCGTGCTGACGGCTGTCCCAGACCCGCTTCGGCTTCACCGGCTTGAACAGCTCGGCGTCGCTGGCGGTGCTGTACCACCCGAACACGTCGGCGATGACGTGCGCCCCCGTCGACACGAACACGCTCACCTGGCCGTCGGCCCCGACGGGGGCGAACACCACGTTGGGCCGCGTCTGGCCAGCTGCGAAGTTGACGTTCGAGGTCAGCGGCACCGGAGCGCCGGACGCGAACACCGATGCGAAGCCTGCCGCATCCGGTTGGTCGATGGTGAGGTTCAGCGCGACCGACGGCGTACCGGCAGGAACGCCTCCGTGGCCGACCACCGGGAACGTGACGACCTGGCCGGCGCCCACCTTGACGCCTCCCGTGCGGCTGTCGAACGCCCGATCCGGGATCGCCGCCGGCACGAAGCCGTTCGCGGCGTTGATGCCGAACCATCCGAAGATGTCGACGATCACGTGGGTCGCGTCTTCGCTGAAGATGTTGACCGACCCGTCGGTGCCGAGCGGGGCAACCACCAGGTTGGGCACGTCGGCCCCCGCCGTGTAGTTGACGTTCGAGGCCACCGGCAGCGGCTGACCGTTCGGGAACACGGTCAAGAAGCCGTTGTCCTCGGCCTGCGTGGCGGTGACGTTGAGAGCGACCGAAACGGCGTCAGCCGGCACGCCGAACCGGCCGGCGAGCGGCACGTTGATGGTGCCGCCGGCCGGGATCTTGGCGCCACCCCGGGTATCGAGCACACGCTCCGGGGTCAACGGCGAGTACCTCGTCTTCGGTGTCGACGTGACACCCGACGACTCCAGGAACACCGCGGCATCCAGGATCCCGTCGCTGGTGTCGGCGATCGCCAGCCGCAGCGTGTTCGCGACGTTCGGGTTCACCGTCGCGAAGCACGTCAGCGGCAGGGTGAAGCCGTCGAACTGGGTGTCGAACGTCCCCGGGTCGGGGTTGTCGACATAGATCTGCGTGTTGCGCAGGTGGTTGATCGTGTTGATCGTGACCGGCACGCGGCCGCCGGGGTCGGCCACCGTGGCGCAGTTGGTGTCCGTGGCGACACCATTCACCCAGAACGCGAACACGTCGTTGAACTGGGTATCGACGAACTCGGTGTATTCCTCCGACGCGAACACATAGTTGATCTGCAGGTCGGGACTCGTCGGCACGAACGTCATCTCGAGCACGGCGGCGTCGAACGTGGTGCGTGGGGCGACGACCGCGTTGAGGCCCACATCGCCGACGCGATCGAAGTCCTCGCCTTTGCCGGGATCGTCGTTCGGGCCGACGACATCGCTGACGAGTCCGCTCGACATGACGACGCCGTCGGTGACGCCGATCGCGTCGACGACACCGGGACCCGAGAACAGGCCGCCCTGGCGGGGGTCGCCCGTGAACGTCGCGCTCGTGATGTTCACGCCCTGGCCGGCGATCTCTTGGGCCAGTCGCGTGGCGTCGACGCCCGCCGTGTTCAGGTCGACGATCGACCACGTCGCAGCGGACGCGGGTGAACCTGCACCAACCGTGATGATGCCTGTGACCGCGATCGCCGCGGACAGCGCGATGCGCATCGTGCGATGTCCCATCGTCCCTCCCGAATGCCCGTCTTCGAACCCCGGTCGGGGTCCCCGCGGCGGACAGTACCAGCGGCTCTTCGGGGGTGATTCAGGTCGTGTGAATGCTCAATCCACAGGGGAGAGTCGCAGGAGTGTCACCGAGTACGGCTCGAACGTGACGTCGAATTCCGGACCGACGTCGCCGAGCTCGGTGGCGGGCGGATCGGTGAGATCGACGGATGGATCGGCCGAGCCGTTGAACTCGACGGTGGTCGCCTCGAGCGAGTCGGCGGCGACGACGTCGGCGCGGGCGGTGTAGCCCGCGGCGCCGCTGCCGATCCGCAGCCGTGCGGTCGTCGACTCCCCCGTCTTGTTGATCGCCAGAACGCTGACCGTCCCATCGGCAGCGCGGCCGGCGTAGGCACTCAGCTCGTCGTCGGTGTCGAAACCGACCTCGGTGGCGAGCAACTCGTCGCCGAACCGCGTCCACAGCGCCAGCGCGTAGTACTGCGGGTTACGTGTTCCGGTGTCGGCGTCGATCAAGCCGTAGTCGGTGCCGTTCGGTGCCTTGCCGTTGGCGAGGTTCCACTGATTCGCGATCGTGACGCCGTGCTCGGCCATCTGGCCGATCGTGTCAGCGATGTACAACATGTTGATCGCTCGCGCCATCAGCGCGTTGATGTCGCCGTCCTGGAACGCGACCATGTTGTACTCGGTGATCGCGATCGGAACGGCGCGCGACGGGTTCTCGGCCGCCAACGTTTCGGTGGCGACCTGCATCAGCTCCGGCCACGCCTGGTTCGGGACCGCCAGTGCCGTGCCGCCGTCGGGCTCGCCCCCGAAGCCGTAGTGGTGGATCACATAGAAGTCGAGCTGGTCGCCTGCGCCCGCGATCACCTCGGTCCCCCAGGACCCCCAGCTCTCGCCGTCGAAGAGACCGACCGCGCCGACTTCGATGCCGGGGTCGACGGTGCGCATCTCGTCGCGGTACTCGAGGTATCCGTCGTGAGCGTCGTCGCCCTGGACGTACTGGGTTCCGTCACACGTCCACACGTCCTCCCACCCGAACTCCGCGCAGTTCGGCCCGGCCGCCGGTCGGGCGCCGTAGACCTCGTTGCCGACCTCCCACAGCTCGATCTGGGCCGGCTGCGGATGGCCTCCGGCGACCCGCAGGCGCGCCCACTCGCCGACTGTCCTCCAGTCGCGACCCTCGCGGTCGACACCGAGCGCTCGGTCGTCGTCGACGTCGCCGTTGAAGAATGCGACCGCTGCGGCGGCCTCCTCGGCGGTGCCGCTGAACGACGTCGTCCAGACGCCGGGAAGTCGGGTTGCCTGCATGAACCCGACGAAGTCGCTCGGTCGCGCGGCCCAGGTGGCGAAGCAGTCCGGTTCGACAGCTCGCTCGCAGGCGAGCCAGTCGTAGCCGTTGCTCCAGCTCCCACCCGGAAAGCGCAGCAGCGTGGTGCCGAGCGCCGCGGTGGCCGCCCGGAACGCCGGGTCGGCGAGCGTGTCCGGGCCGAGCCAGGCCGGCACGTTGGTGCCGAACAGCCGGCGATCGATCGGCTTCGCCGAGTCGGTGTCGATCACGATCTCGCGTGATCGGTCGGACTCGCGCTGCTCGCCGCCGCCCGCGGCGCACGCCGCCGAGAGCAGAGCCGCGCCGAGAAGCGCCACCGACGGGACGCGGTTCACGCCCATCCGAGGTCGTGCAGGCGGTCGTCGTCGATGCCGGCGGCATGGGCGATCTCGTGGACGACGGTGACGTACACCTCGTCGGTGAGCTCGTCGAGGTCGTCGCACGCTTCGCAGAGTGCGAGCCGGTAGATCGTGACGACGTCGGGACCCTCGTTGCCCGTCCGCTCGGTGTGTGGCACGCCGTGATAGAGCCCGAGCAGGTCGGGCTCGTCGGGATCGCGATCCTCCACCTGCACGACGACGTTGTCGAGCACCGGCTGCAACTCGTCGGGGAGCTCGTCGAGGGCATCCGCGACGAGTCGCTCGAAGCGGTAGCGCGGCAATGGTTCCATCGGCCGGCAGCTCGGCGTCAGATGACCTTCAACTCGCGGTGGAAGATCTTCTTCGGCCGCAACTCCGTCGCGATCCGTTCGGCGATGCGGTGGAACGCCTGCGCTGTCTCGCTGTCGGGATCGATGGCCGTGATCGGACGCCCGTCGTCGCTGCCCTCCCGGAGGGCCGGCACGAGCGGGAGCTGCCCGAGCAGCGGTACACCGAGCTCGGCGGCCAGCTCGGCACCGCCACCCGACCCGAAGATCTCGTACCGCTTGCCGTCGTCGCCCGTGAACCACGACATGTTCTCGATCACGCCCTTGACCTCGAGGTTGACCTTCTGCGCCATCGCCGCCGACAGCCGGGCGACCTTCTGGGCGGCGGGCTGGGGGGTCGTGACGACGTACACCTCGCCGCGTGGGAGGTACTGGCTGAGACTGAGGGCGATGTCGCCGGTCCCCGGCGGCATGTCGATGAGGAGGAAGTCGGGCTCGTCCCAGAACACGTCGGTCAGGAACTGCTCGAGCGCCTTGTGCAGCATCGGCCCCCGCCAGATGACCGCCTGGCCCGGGGGCACGAAGTAGCCGATCGAGATGCACCGCACACCCCACCGCTCGGGAGGGAGGAGCATCTGATCGATCACGACCGGGTCGCGGTCGGCGCCGAGCATTCGCGGGATCGAGAATCCGTAGATGTCGGCGTCGACGATGCCGACCGAGTGACCTTGCGCTGCCAGCGCGACCGCGAGGTTCGTCGTGACGGTCGACTTGCCGACACCACCCTTGCCGGACGACACCAGCAGCGGCCGCGTCTTCGAGCCGGCTTGGGCGAATGGGACGGTCCGTCCTTCGGCGTGTCCGTGTGTCTGACCCTGACCAGCGGTCGCGCCGGGGTCGCCATGCAGCTTCTTGCGGAGCTCCTCGCGGTCGTCGTCGGTCATCACGGTGAACTCGAGATCGACGCGCGCCACACCGTCGAGCGGTGTGACGGCATCGGTGACGCGTCGGGTGATCTCGTTGCGCAGCGGGCAGCCGGCGACGGTGAGGGCGATCAGGATCCCCACGCCACCGTCGTCGTGCATGTCGACGTTGCGGAGCATCCCGAGATCGACGATCGATCGGTGCAGTTCAGGGTCCTCGACCGGACGGAGAGCGTCGACGATCTGCTCGCGCGTGACTGACATGGGGTCATTGTGCCCGGGCCACTGGCCGAATCAGCGGGGACCCGGGGGTAGAATCCGATTGTGGCCAGTAGCGCGTCGTTCACCGCCACCGTGTCGGCGATCACCGACGCCTTCGGCGATCCGACGCGACGCCGGATCTACCTGTACGTGCGCGATCACGTGTGCGACGACGGGGTCACGACGTCGATGGTGGCCACCGAGGTCGGCGTCCATCCCAACGTCGCCCGTCACCACCTCGACAAGCTCGCCGCGGGCGGGTATCTCGAGGTCGCGACCGGCCGGCTTGCCGGTGGCGGCGCCGGGCGGCCGTCGAAGCGCTACACGGCCACCACCGGCGCGCTCACCGATTTCCCGGTGCGCAGCGACGACCTCGTCCTGTCGTTGCTCGGACGCGCGCTCGCCCGTCTTCCCCACGACGAGGCCGAGCAGATGGCCGAAGAGGTCGGTGCCGAGTACGGCCGGGCGATGGCAGCCGGACTCACCGGCGACGAGTTGGCGGCCGGGCACCGGTCGCTGCGGTCGGCGATCCAGGCCGTCGCCGATGCGCTGACAGCACACGGTTTCGCGGCGCACGCCGAGGGCCGCAACGACCACCTGCGGATCATCAACGACCACTGCCCGTTCGGTGAGGTCGCCACCGAGCACCCGGTCATCTGTGCCGTCGATCGCGGCATGGTCAGAGGGATGTTGGCGCAGTTCTACGGCGAGGACGGCGAGGCGCTCGTCGCCGGCGTCGTCACCGAGTCGAGCATGGCGCTCGGCGACACGTTCTGCTCGACCGCCGTCTGATTTGGCGCTGTCTAGACCTCGACGTCGCCCGTCACGCAGGTGATGGTCCCGCCGCCGATCCAGATCGTGCCGTCGTCGTCGCGCGAGACGTGCACCCGTCCGGCGCGACCGAGGGCAGTCCCCTGGGCGGCGACGTACGGCGAGCTCAGCCGGTCGGATCCGAGCAGCCATTGGGCGAGCGAGGCGTTGAGACTCCCCGTCACCGGATCCTCGACGGTGGCGCCGTCCTTCGGGAAGAAGGCCCGCACCTCGATCGCGTGCTCCGACCCGGCCGGATGAGGGCCCACGACACCGAGGTCGAAGTCGATCGGGGCCGGCTTCAGGGCCAGCACCGCCTCGGCGCTGGCGAGCAGGACCGCCACCCATCCGGGGCCGTTGTCGACCCACTCGGCATCGAGGATGTCGACGCGGTCGATGCCCAGCACCGACGCGATGCGGTCGACGAACACCTCGTCGACCGGGCCTGATCGCACGAGGGGCGGGGCTGCGAATGCCAAGTGGTCTCCCGCGCTACGAATGCTGATCAGCCCGGCTGCGCACTCCTGGACGATCACGTCGTCGCGCCGCGGGCGGCCGCCCGATGTACGCCAGGCGTGGCACGTCCCGAGCGTCGGGTGGCCGGCGAACGGCAGCTCCAGGACGGGCGTGAAGATGCGCACGCGGTAGTCGGCGTCGGGCGTGGTCGGTGGCAGGACGAACGTCGTCTCCGACAGGTTCGTCCAGTTGGCGAAGCGTTGCATCGCGGCGTCCGGCAGCCCGTCGCCGTCGAGCACGACGGCGACCGGGTTGCCCCGATACGGCTCGTCGGTGAACACATCGACCTGTCGGAAGCGGCGCGGCATCGCGCGATGTTGTCAGTCAGCTGCGGAGCGCGGCGTACTCGATTACTCGAGTCATCACCGCGTCGCCGACCTTGTGCGTGGCGCCGGCGTCGAACGGCGGCTGCGGGTCGTACTCGATCATCAACTGGCTGGCCTCGGCGGCCGTGCGGTCGAACAGCAGCTCGACGAGGCGCAGCGCCATGTCGATCCCGGCCGACACTCCGGCGGCGGTGATGATCCGCTGGTCGAGGTGCTCGACGACCCGTTCGCTCATCGGTGTGGCGCCGAGGTCGACAAGTCGGTCGAGGACCGACCAGTGCGTCGTCGCAGTCAGCCCGTCGAGCAGACCGGCCGCCCCGAGCACCAGCGATCCGGTGCAGACCGACGTCGTGAACGTCGTGGTCGCGTGCGCGGTGCGGACCCAGTCGAGCACGCGCTCGTCGTGCATCAGGTCGCGTGTGCCGACTCCACCCGGGAACACGATGATGTCGGGGTGCGGGAGCTCGTCGAACGTGGCATCGGATTGGATGCCGAGGAACCCGTTTTCCGAGCGGATCACGCCGCGGTCGTGACCGACGAACGTGATGTCGACCTCGGGGATCCGCTGCAGCACCTCGTACGGCCCGATGCCGTCGAGTGCCGTGAAGCGCGGGAACAGTGGAATGGCGACCTGCATTGGTTGAGCCTTTCATGTGAGCCGGCGACGAAGCGGCTGACGCCGCCGTCTCCGGAACCGGGTGTTCACGTCTGGACGGCGGATCGACAAGCGCGCCGTCAATGACAGGTGTCCCACGATTCTCGCCACCACGACACGGCGGATCGTCACCCTGATGCGGATACCGTCAGGGTCCGTGGACGTACGAATCGCCGTGAACCATTCCCCTCGTGAAGTCACCGTCGAAGTCCCCGACGACGAGCGCGACGATGTCAACGCCAAGATCGAAGCTGCCCTCAGCGGCGCCGACGAGGTGTTGTGGCTGGTCGACAAGCGCGGCCGCCGGGTGGGAGTGCCGTCGGCGAACATCGCCTACATCGAGGTCGGCACGCCCGACGGCGATCGCCGCATCGGCTTCGGAGGCTGAACGGGTCGGGGCCGGCGGGTCGGGCTCCGGAGGCTGAGATGTCGGAACCGACACCACCATTGCTCGATCGCAAGCTCCTGTTCGTCACGGGCAAGGGCGGGGTCGGCAAGACGTCCGTCGCCGCCGCGATCGCCCATCTCGCGGCCCGCTCCGGCCGGCGCACGCTCGTGTGCGAGATGGACGCCAAGGGCGCCCTCGCCGATGCCTTCGACACGATGGCGTTGCGCTTCGAGCCCCGCCTGGTCGAACCGAACCTGGCGGCGATGGCGATGAACACCGAGGACTCGTTGCGCGAGTACCTCCGGTTGTTCGTGCGGATCCCGTTGCTCGGGCGCATCGGTCCGCTGGCCCGCACGTTCGACTTCGTCGCCGACGCGGCGCCCGGCGTCAAGGAGATCCTCGGCGTCGGCAAGCTCTGCCACGAGGTGCGCGAGCGCACGTACGACCTCATCGTGGTCGACGCCGAAGCGACCGGTCACATCGTCGCCCAGCTCGGTGCTCCGAAGGTCATCAGCGACCTCGTGCAGGTCGGGCTCGTGCGCGACCAGACCGGCTGGATGCTCGACATCCTCTGCGACCCGGCGACCACCGGCGTGGTGGTGGTCACGACGCCGGAGGAGATGCCCGTCACCGAGACGCTCGACCTCGTCGGTCGCCTCGAGCGCGAGACCGGTGTCGCCCCCAGCACGATCGTCGCCAACCGGGTCCAGCACCGCGTGTTCGACGATCGCCAATGCGACGTCTTCGAACGACTCGGCACGGTCGCGAGCGTCGAGGCGATGCTCGTCGAGGCCGCCGGTCGGGCGGTGCGGACGGTGATCGAGGCGGCCCGGATCACCGAACGTCGAGCCGAGGTCGGCGCCGGCCACCTCGAACGGCTGCGCGACGGCCTCCCGGCCGGCCTCGACACGATCGTCGTGCCCGAGCTGTACACGCGGGCGAGCGGCCGGCGCGTGGTCACGCTCCTCGCCGAGGCGCTCGCCGGCCAGATCGGCGACCACTGATGCCGGCGCGCGACGGTGCACCGGGCCTCGACGCGATGCTCGCCGCCAAGGAGATGGTGCTCGTGTGCGGCTCGGGTGGTGTGGGCAAGACCACGACGGCCGCGGCGATGGCGGCGACGGCGGCCACCCACCTCGGTGGGCGGGTGCTCGTGCTGACCGTCGATCCGGCGCGCCGGCTGGCCGACGCGCTCGGCATCGGTGCGCTCGGCAACACCGCGACGCGGGTGCCCGACGCGGCGTTCGCGTCGGCCGGCGTCGAGCCACGTGGCGAGCTGTGGGCCGCGATGCTCGACACCAAGGCTGGCTGGGACGAGCTCATCCGCCGCCACGCACCCGACGCCAAGGTTCGTGAGTCGGTGCTGGCGAACCCCCTGTACGTCAACATCACGAGCCGCTTCGTCCACAGCCACGACTACCTCGCGATGGAGCAACTCCACGAGTTGCACGCGTCGGGGCGGTACGACCTGATCGTGGTCGATACGCCGCCGTCGCGCAGCGCCCTCGACGTGCTCGACGCGCCGGGACGGATGAAGGAGTTCTTCGAGTCGCGGCTGCTGCGGTGGCTCACGGTGCCGTACCGGTCGCGCCTGTTCACGGCGGCCTCGAAGCCGTTCTACTCGGTTGCCGACCGGGTGCTCGGTTCGCGGTTCTTGCAGGACATCGCCGAGTTCTTCATCCTGTTCCAGGCGATGGAGAAGCGGTTCGTCGCCCACGCCAGCGCCGTCGAGCGGTTGCTCGGCGACCACCGCACGACGTTCGTCGTCGTATCGACGCTCGAGGCCGCGCCCGCCCACGAGGCGGCATACCTCGCACGCGCGCTCGGCCAGCGCGACTTCCATCTCGGGGCGATCATCGCCAACCGGGTGCTCCCGGCCGAGTTCACGGCAAAGGGCGCGGCCAACAGCGCCAAACGCCTCGACACCGCGTCGGGTGGCGAGCTGGCTGCCCGGATCGCCGCCGAGGTCGACGCGCCGGTCGAGGTCGTGTCGAGCACGCTCGAGGCGGCGGCGTCCCGGTTCCACGACATCGCGCTCGTCGCAACGCGGGAGGCCGAGCGCCGGGCCGAGCTCGAGAGCCTCGCGTCGCTCGTGTTGACCGCTCCGACGCTCGACCGCGACATCAACGACGTCGCCGACCTGCTCGCGCTCGGCGAGCACCTTCGTGGGTGACGCCATGACACGCGACGTGCTCGGCGCACTTGGCTCGCAGTTGCCCACCGCCGGCGAGCGCAGGATCGCGGTCAGGGCGACGCCGGACGCGGTCCGCCACCTGCGGGCCGGCGACCCGTGGTTGTTCGACGGCTCGATTACATCCACGTCCACTGGCCGCTCGGCGGGGAACGTGGATGGCGACTCCGCCGCCACCGGTGATCTCGCCGTCGTGTTCGACGGCAACCGGCGCTTCGTGGCCATCGGGTTGTGGGACCCGGGGTCACCCATCCGCGTCAAGGCGCTGCACCACGGTGAGCCGCGCCCGATCGACGAGACGTTCTGGCGTGAGCGCATCAGCACCGCCCTCGAGCGACGCTCGACGCTCGCGGCCGATCCCGACACCAACGCCTACCGGTGCGTTCACGGCGAGAACGATCGCCTGCCATCGCTCGTCGTCGACCGCTACGACCGCTCGCTGGTCGTCAAGCTGTACTCCGCGATCTGGTTCCCCCATCTCGCCGCGGTGATCCCCACGCTGTGCGACGCGCTCGACCCCGAGCGCGTCGTCCTGCGCCTCTCGCGCGCCGTCGGCAAGGGCGAGACGTTCGGGCTCGCCGACGGTACGACGATCGTCGGGCCGCCATCGGACGGGCCGGTTCGGTTCCGCGAGCGGGGCCTGACCCTCGAGGCCGACATCGTCCGCGGCAACAAGACCGGGCACTTCCTCGACCAGCGCGACAACCGGGCGTTGGTGCGGTCGATGGCGAGCGGCGCTCGCGTGCTCGATGTGTTCGCCAGCACCGGTGGGTTCTCGGTCGCCGCCGCAGCGGGCGGCGCGACGAGCGTCGATCTCGTCGACGTCAGCGGTCCGGCGCTGCGAACCGCCGAACGCAACCTCGCCCACAACCGGTTCATCGCCGCCGTCCGTGCCTGCCGGGTGCACACGTCGACTGGCGACGCGTTCGTCGAAATGGAACGGCTGCGACGGCGCGAGCAGCGCTTCGACCTGGTCGTGGTCGATCCACCCTCGTTCGCGCAACGCCAGGCCGATGTGCCGAACGCGTTGCGGTCGTACGCCCGGCTGACGAAGTCTGCGGTCGGGCTCGTCGAGGCCGGCGGCGCTCTGGTGCAGTCGTCGTGTTCGAGCCGGGTGACGGACGATGACTTCTTCACGACCGTGCACGAAGCGGCTGCGTCGGCGGGCGTCGAGCTCAGCGAGATCCGGCGCACCGGTCACCCGGTCGACCACCCGATCGGCTTCGAGCACGGCGCGTACCTCAAGACGCTGTACGCGCGGGTCGAGCCCGCCCGTCGTCGGGGACCGCGCTGACATCCGACCGTGAACGTCGCGTCGAACCCCCCTACGATCGACTCGATCGCCCAAGGAGGGACAGTGAGAGTTCGGGTCGATGACGAGCTGTGCCACGGGCACCAGATGTGCGCGATCTCGGCGCCCGAGGTGTTCGGCAGCGACGACTACGGCAACGCGGTCGTGCTGATCGACGGTCCGATTCCCGCCGATCTCGAGGCCGCGACCCGGCGCGCCGAGGGCAACTGCCCCGAGCGGGCCGTGATCATCACCGAGGAGGAGTGAGCTGACGATGGCGATCGAACCGGTGCTCGACTGGACGACCGACTACGACATCTTCGACGACGAGTTCGTCCGTGATCCGTACCCGGTGTGGGAGGACCTACGCGCCGGCGAGTGTCCCGTCGCTCACACGGCGCGCTGGGGTGGGTCGTGGATGCCGACGCGGTACGACGACGTCGTCGCCTTCGCCCACGACGTCGAGACGTTCACGTCGCAGCAGATCCTCGTAGTGCCTCCGATCGGCGACGGTACGCAGATCCCGTACAGCGATGTCGCCGCTCCGCCGATCACGTCGGACCCGCCCGAGCACCATTGGGCGCGGCGGTTGATCTTGCCGATCTTCTCGCCGCAGTCGGTCGCCAAGTACGAGCAGGGGACACGGGATCTCTGCAACCAACTGATCGACGGCTTCGTCGACGCCGGTCGCGCCGACGCCGCCGCCGACTACGCGCAGCAGATCCCGGTTCGTGTCATCGCCACGATGCTGGGTGTCGGCACCGATCGATCCGACGAGTTCACGTCGTGGGTGCGTGGCGTGTTGGAGGTCGGGCTCAAGGATCCGGTGGTGCGCATCGCGAACCGCATCAAGATCATCGAGTTCTTCATGGAGCAGATCGCCGACCGCCGTGCGAACCCGCGCGACGACGACCTGATCACCGAGCTCACGCAGGGCGAGGTCGACGGCCACCCGATCCCCGACACGCACATCCTCGGCACGTGCAACCTGATGCTCGTGGCCGGCATCGACACCACGTGGTCGGCGATCGGATCGTCGTTGTGGCACCTCGCCCAGCATCCGGAGCACCGCGCCCAGCTGCGCGAGCGGCCCGAGATCTGGCCGATGGCCGTCGAGGAGCTGCTGCGCGCCTACTCGCCGGTGACCATGGCGCGGATGGCGAGCAAGGACGTCGAGGTCAACGGCTGCCCGATCCGTGAGGGCGACCGGGTGTTGATGACGTTCCCCGCCGCCAACCGCGACCCCGAGGTGTTCGAGAACCCCGACGAGGTGATCCTCGACCGCGAGCACAACCGTCACGTCGCGTTCGGCGCCGGCATCCACCGCTGCGCCGGATCCAACCTGGCGCGCCTCGAACTGCGGGTCGCGCTCGAGACCTGGCTGGAACGCATCCCCGAGTTCGCGCTCGCCGATCCCGGGTCGGTCACGTGGGCGGGTGGGCAGGTGCGCGGGCCTCGGCAGTGCCTGGTCAACTTCCCGACCTGAGCGTGCGGTCCGGCCCCGGGATCGGGCAGACTTCCGGCGATGGCTTCACTCGCTGATCTCTCACGCGAGCACACGTCACTCGCCCGCGACCAGATCCAGCACCTCGTCCGCCTCGTGTCCGAGTGGGGCATGTTGGCCGACTTCTGTGTCGCCGACCTGCTGCTGTACGTCACCACCGACGACGGGCGATGGCTGACCGTCGGGCAGGTCCGTCCGGCGACCGGCCAGACGATCTACCAGACCGATTGGGTCGGCTCGTGGGCGAACGACACGGAGCGGCCGATGCTCGCCAAGGTGTTCGAGTCCGGGCTCATCGCCGAGGGCGACGTGCAGGTCGAGGACCTGCCCGACCAGACCCGGATGCTCGCCATCCCGGTGCGGTACGCCGGACGCAACATCGCCGTGCTCACCAAGGAGTGGATCGAGCAGGTCGGCCGCCGGCCGGGTGAGCTCGAGCGCACGTACCAGACGATCTTCGACCAGTTCGCGCAGATGATCTGCGATGGCGAGTTCCCGTTCCCGACCCGGGTCGGCGACTCGAGCGCCGCCCCCCGCGTCGGCGACGGCGTGATGTGGCTCGACGGCGACGCCCGGGTGCGCTACCTCTCGCCCAACGCCAACTCGGCACTGCACCGCGTCGGCATCCAGGCGAGCGCGGTCGGGATGCGCCTCGCCGAGCTCGGCTTCCAGGACGGGGCCGTCCGGCAGGCCTACGAGCGGCGCGTCCCCGTCATCGAGGAGTTCGAGCAGAGCGTCGACACCACGCTGCTGTGCCGGTGCGTGCCCGTCATCCGCGCCGACGAGGTCATCGCCGGGGTGCTGCTCGTCCGTGACGTCACCGAGTTGCGCAAGCGCGACCGGCTGCTGTTGAGCAAGGACGCCACGATCCGCGAGATCCACCACCGGGTGAAGAACAACCTGCAGACGATCTCATCGTTGCTGCGCCTGCAGGCGCGGCGGCTCACGAACCCGGAGGCCAAGGCCGCCGTCTCGGAGTCGGTCCGACGGATTCGCACGATCGCCCTCGTCCACGAGTCGCTCTCTCGCGAGCCCGGCGACGATGTGACGTTCATCGAGATCGTGCGTCCTCTCCTGCGTCTCGCCGAGGAGGGCCTGCAGTCGCCCGATCGCCCGGTGCGCTTCACCGTGCGCGGCGATGGCGGCCGGATCCCCGCCACGATCGCCACGCCGCTGTCGGTCGTGCTCACCGAACTGCTCCAGAACGCCGTCGATCACGGCTTCCCGGAGGGCAGCGCTGGTGGCGGTGTCGTGGTGCGTCTCGAGAACGGCGACACCCGTCTGGCGATCCAGGTCGTCGACGACGGCCACGGTGTCGCACCGTCGTTCAAGCTCGACGACGCCACCGGTCTCGGCCTGTCGATCGTGCGGACGCTCGTCACGACCGAGCTCAACGGCACGATCGTGATGCGCCCGGCGACGTGCGACGACCTCCGCATCGCCGGCCTCGGTGAGTACAAGGTCGCGCGCGGCACCGTGGTCGACCTCGTCGTGCCGACCGAGATCGATTAGCGCAGTTCGACTCAGCCGCGATCACGGCACCGGCTCGCCCCGCCGGTGGCGGAAGCGGGCCGACGTGTTCCACGGACCCGGCCGCCCGGACGTGGCGTCGGTGAACGATTCGACCAGCCGCTCGAGTTTGGCCGGGTTCACCACGACGCGCACGTGCGTGACGTGTTCCCCATCGGTCTCGACGACGAGGGCGACCCAACCGTCGGGCACGTGCATCAGCGCGCCCGGCTCGCCGTTCAGCCGGCACGGCAGGACGAGCGGGTCGTCACCCAGGCGTCCCGCGAGGTTGCCCAGGTAACGGGCGACCCGGATGCGCCCGGCCACCGGACGCATCGCCGCATGCACGATCCCGCCGCCGTCGCTCGTCACCAAGACGTCCGGCGACAGTGTCGTCAGCAGCTCGTCGACGTCGCCGCTGAAGCCGGCGGCCATGAACCGGTAGGCGACCTGTTCGGCCTGGGCGCGGTCGGCCGGCGTGGCATGACGCGGCATCGTGACGTGTTGACGGGCGCGGTGCAGCGCCTGCCGGCACGCCTGCTCAGAACGCCCGACCGCGTCGGCGATCGTGGCGTACGGATAGTCGAGCGCCTCGTGGAGCACGAACACGGCACGCTCGATCGGCGTCAACCGCTCGAGCAGCACGAGGAACCCCATCGTCAACGACTCGAGCCGCTCGAGCACTTCCCCGGGCTCGTCGGAGGTGGCGATCGGTTCCGGCAACCAGACGCCCGGGTACGACTCGCGTTGCAACCGGGCCGAGCGCAACACGTCGAGGGCCCGGCGCGTCGTCACCGTCACCAGCCACGCCTCGGGCTCGCGAACCGCTCCGCGGTCGGCGGCGGCCCACCGCACGGCGACGTCACCGACCACGTCCTCGGCTTCGACCGCGCTCCCGAGCATCCGATAGGCGATGCCCATCAGCCGCGGCCGCACGGACTCGAAGTCGAACACGCCGTCGTTCATGCGCGAAGACGCCCGGCGGTTCTCAGCTCGACGGCAGTCACCGCCGTCGCCGCGGCGACACCCGAGTGGATGGATGCGTCGGCGAGCATGCCCTGCGTTCCGACCCAGTCACCGGCCAGCGCGAGGCCCCGGACGCCCGCCACGTCGACCGACGGTCGGTCGGCGAGACCCCGTGTCGACGGCCGGGCGTGGTCGCCGCACACCATCGAGCGGGGGACATATCGGGCGTCGACGACGTGGTCCTGCCAGTCGGGCTGGGCGACGTCGAGCACGGCCTCCAGGCTCGCGCGGTGGTTGGTGTCGGCCTCACTCGGGCGCAGGTAGCGGGCGACGTGCACGACCGCACCGCCATCAGGGGCGACGTCGGCGACTGCGCTCGGCACCGTCACGAACACCGGCTCGTCGAGTCCGAACACGTTCGGGAACCTCGGTGCCGGCAGCGGCCGGAAGGCGATGTCGAGATGGGCCATCCGCACCGGCACCACGGTGTCGGCGAGGGCGCCGACACGAGACCTGGCGTCGCCGTCGAGCAGGCCGGCGACCTGTCGCGGGCCCGGCAGGGCGACGACCACGGCGTCGGCGTCGAGCATCTGCCCCTCGACGAGCCGCACGGCGTGCACGGCGTCGTCGTGCTCGACCGCCGCGACGGCCGAGTGGGTCCGGATCTCGCCGCCACCCGCCCGAATCACGTCGGCGAGGCCCTCGACGAGGCTCGACCAGCCGCGATGGATGTAGAGCACACCGTGGGCGGCAGCCCGCAGTTGCGCCGCCGCAGCCCCGGCATCGAGCAACGAGAGGTCGCCGCTGTAGGTCGCCGTGCGCACGATCGAGGCCAGCAGCGAACGCCCGGCCGGATCGTCGGTCACCGAGTCCACCCACGCCTGCGCCGGCCGGCCGGCCCACGCGGTGGCCGCCGACTCGCCCAGCCCGGTCAGCGCGCGGGCCACCCGGACCCGGTCGCGCACTGCCGTCCGGAGGTGCCCGAGCGCCGGCACGACGTGGCCGTCGACCAGCACACCGGCCCGGTCGAGCCGCGGCATCCGCCCGCTCACCCGCACGCCCAATCGCCGCAGCACGGCCAAGCCGCCGCCCGCCCGGTACAGCGCGTGCGGTCCGAGGTTGAGGTCGTAGCCGTCGCGCCGGCGGCTGCGGGCGCGCCCGCCCACGTGCTCACCCGCCTCGAGGAGCAGCACCCGCTGACCCGCGCGAGTGAGGCTGGCTGCCGCCGTGAGACCGGCGAGGCCGCCGCCGACGATGATGATCTGGGGTTGGTCCATACCACTCAGACGAATGAGCGGCGTCCCCTGTGACGCTCCCTTCAGTTCCCGGGGCGGACTTCCGTCACGTGATCGACACAATCGGGAGGGGCGATGGCACACTGGCCGTGATGCCCCCCATCATCGTCGGCGTGGTCGTGCTCAGCGGCCTGATCCTCACTCGTGTGAGCGGATTCGTGATCCGGCGCGTCGTGCGTCGGGTCGCCACCCGCAGCGTCGCGGCGCCCTCGAGCTGGTGGCGCAACCGATCGCGGCGAGTCGGTGGTGAGTCGTTCGAGATGGGCGAGCACCGCCGGCGTCAACGCATCGACGCTGCGTCGCGGATGTTGAACCACCTCATCTCGCTCGTGATGTGGATCGTTGTCACCATCGTCGGCTTCCACCTGCTCGACATCGATGCCGCGTTCTTCCTGTCGAGCGCCGGTTTCATCGGCGCCGCTGTCGCGATCGGCGGCCAGCACAAGGTCAACGACTACCTCACCGGTCTCACGGTCCACTTCGAGGACCGCTACGGCGTCGGCGACGAGATCCAGGTCGAGGTCGGCTGGAGCGCTCCGGTGCATGCCGTCGTCGACCACATCGGCCTGTTCAGCACCCGCCTGCGCGACGCGTCGAGCACGATGCACTTCCCGAACCATGCGCTCTCACAGCTGCGCAACCTCTCGCAGGAGGCGACCACGACCACGCTGCGGTTGTCGGTCGACGGCAGCCCCGGCGCCGAGGCGGTTGCCGACGCCGTCAGGGGCCTCGCCGGATCGTCGGAGTTGACCGACGTGATCTTCCTCGGCGACATCGCGGCCTACGAGCCGCACACGGGACAGGTCGCCGTCGACGTGCGCACGCTCAGGCCGCTCGACGACCGCGAGGCACAACTGCTCACGGAACGCGCGCAGCGCGTGCTCGTCGACCGCCAGCGCTGATCAGACGGCGGTCGCCCGCAGCGCCGCGGCGCGCTTGCGCCGGATGACCCGCCGCTCCTCCTCCGAGAGGCCGCCCCAGATGCCGGAGTCCTGGTTGGTGGCGAGCGCGAAGTCCAAGCAGGCCTCCGAGACGGCGCACTGGCCGCAGACTCGCTTGGCGTGCTCGACCTGGACGAGGGCCATCCCGGTGGTCCCCACGGGGAAGAACAGATCCGGATCGGTGTCCCTGCATAGGGCCTGGTCGCGCCACTGATCGTCGGCCGATGCCAGGGCGAGGCTGGTAGCAAGGATCGTCACGGAGGAGCTCCTCGAAGGCTGGTTGTCGACCCGAGCTGGAGGTGCTCGGCGTCGTCGCGGTCAAGCTATTCGGAGATCCGGTCACTCGCAAGAGTTTCAGATGAAACCGCGTGGGCCATCTGAAAAAGTGATAGCCCGCGAGAAAAGGATCTGGCGATTCGCCCAGGGTGCCGACGGTGACGCTGGCGGGTGACGCCGTCGATGCAGAGTATCGGGCGATGACCGACATCATCGCCCATCGCGGCGCATCTCGGGCGGCGATCGAGAACACCGTCGATGCATTCGCGCTCGCAGTGGCCATGGGAGCCGACAGCGTCGAACTCGACGTGCGCCGCTCGCGGGACGGTTGCCTCGTAGTGCATCACGACGCCCAGATCGATGGGCGCGGGCCGATCATCGAGCTCGATCGGCGCGACCTTCCGGCCCACGTCCCCGACCTCCACGACGCGCTCATGGCATGTGCCGGGGCGGGCGGCGCGATCGAGATCACGGTCAACATCGAGATCAAGAACGACGCCGCCGAACCGGATTTCGACGAAACACGGTCGATCGCGCCGCTGGTCGTGCGTGAGGCGTTGGCCGTCGCCGACCGGGAACGGTGGCTGATCTCGTCGTTCGACCTGGCGATGGTCGACGCGGTCGTGGCGACCGGTGCCGGCGTCGCCACGGCCTGGCTCGTCGTCGAGGTGCCGCCCGACGCCGTCGACGTCGTACTGGCCGGCGGACATCGTGCCCTGCATCCCTGGGTCGGCACGCTCGATCGGTCCACGGTCGACGCCTGCCACGCAGCGGGGATCGCCGTCAACACGTGGACCTGTGACGATCCGGAGCGCATGCGCGAGCTCATCGCGTGGGGCGTCGACGGCATCTGCACGAACGTGCCCGACATCGCGCTCGCCGTCCGAGCCGCCCGCTGAGTCAGTTGGGGAAGACGAGCCGCACGGCGTCGGGCACGTGGGCGAACTCGAGCCGGCTCGTCTCGCCGAGATAGTCGCCGTCGACCTGATACGGGAACGGCACGTCGTGCCAGACGACGAGCTCGTCGAGGTCGGTCCACTCGGTGAGATACTCACTGGGACGCACGCCGCCGCCCCGCAATGCGCCGGCCAGGCCCTTGACGATGGCCGCCACGCGCAGCGTGCGGAACGTCACCGCGACCAGACCGCGATCGAGCGTGGCGGCCCGGGAGAGATCGAGTGGGCGGTTGCCGAGGTAGGTGTACGGGTTCGTGTTGAGGACGATCGAGAAGTACCCGTCGTCGAGCCGGCGTCCCTCACCGGCGTCGAGGGAGAAGTGGGGGTGATGGCGGTCGTATCCGCTCGCCCACGTCGTGAGCGCCGCCGAGATGAACAGCGGGTGGCCGAACCAGCGCTTCATCGAAGCCCGTCGCTCGACCTTGCGGACCACGGCTGCGTCGTACCCGATCCCGGTGTGGAAGCAGAAGAACCGACCGTTGACACGACCGAGCCCGATCGGGCGGATGTCGCGGGTGGCGATGCCGTTGGCCAGCAGGTCGACCGCGGCGATCGGGTCGTTCGGCAGACCGAGCGTGCGGGCGAACACGTTCGTCGACCCGCCCGGGAGCACACCGAGCGCGGCATCGGTCCCGGCGATCCCGGTCGCCACCTCGTTGAGCGTGCCGTCACCGCCGTAGCCGATGACGATGTCGAACCCGCGCCGTGCGGCGTCGGCCGCGTAGCGCGTGGCGTGGCCGCGCCGGTTGGTCTCGACGACCTCGACATCGTTCTCGCGTGCGAGCCGGCGGTGGACGACCACCGTGTTGCGCGCCGTGACCGACGACGCAAACGAGTTGACCACCAGCATGATTCGCACGGGTGAAAGATAAGGGCCGGTTGGGACGGAAGTTGACCGACCGGTAACAATGGCTGCCGATGAACGTGATCGTGTGCGTCAAGCAGATCCCCGACCCGGCGTCACCGGGCCAGCTCGATCCGTCGACCAACACGCTCAAGCGCGACGGCAAGTTGATCCTCGACGAGTCCGACAGCTACGGCGTCGAGATGGCCCTGCAGCTCGTCGCCACCGCCGGCGACGGCGAGGTGAGCATCATCTCGATGGCGCCCAACGGTGAGATGTCGGGCATGCGCACCGCGCTGGCGATGGGCGCTGCCAAGGGGGTGCTCGTCTCCGATCCCGAGCTCGCCGGGTCCGACGCGCTCACGACGGCCAAGATCCTGGCCGCGGCAGTGCAGCGGCTCGGCGGTGCCGACCTCGTGATCGCCGGCACCGAGTCGAGCGACGGCTACACGGGCACCGTCCCCGAGCAGATGGCCGAGGTGCTCGGCCTACCGTCGGTCACGTTCGCCAAGCACATCGAAGTCGACGGTGGTGCGCTCAAGGTGAGCCGCCAGACCGAGGCCGGGTTCGACGAGGTCAGCTGCCCGCTGCCCGCCGTCGTGAGCGTCACCGCCGGCGTCGTCGAGCCCCGTTACCCGAGCTTCAAGGGCATCATGGCGGCCAAGTCGAAGCCCGTCGACGCCGTCACCTCCGGTGACCTCGGCGTCACACCGGTCGGCTGGGCCGGTGCCGGTCAGGAGATCGTCGACGTCAGCGAGGCCGCCGCGCGCCAGGCCGGCGAGATCATCGAGGACGACGGCGAGGCGTTCCAGCGCATCGTCGCCTTCCTCGAGAACCTCAAAGTCATCTGACAGGAAAGGACGTCATGGCGATCGACAAGATCTGGGTCTTCGCCCAGGAGGCCAACGGCGCTCCGACCTCGGCGACGCTCGAGTTGCTGACCAAGGCCCGCTCGCTCGGTGGCACGGTCGCGGCGTTCGTCGCCGGCGACGCCTCGCCGATCGCCGGTGCTCTCGGCGAGTACGGCGCGACGACCGCGTACTCCACCGGCGATCTCGGCGGCAACCTGCCGGGTGCGTCGGTCGCGTCGGCGATGAAGGCCGTGATCGACGCCGGTGATGCGCCCGACCTCGTGCTGTTCCCGCAGAACTACGAGGGCCGCGACGTCGTCGCCCGGCTCTCGGTCAAGCTCGACCGCACGGTGCTCACCAACAACGTCGACCTCGCCGTCGACGGTGACTCGGTGAAGGTCACGACACCTGTGTTCGGTGGCAACACACTCGTCACCACGACGTTCACCGGCGACGGCCCGTTCCTCGCCGTCTTCCGGCCGAAGAGCTTCCCGGCCGAGCCGGCGGGTGGGTCAGCGGCCGAAGTCGTCGACGCACCGGTGCCCGACCTCGGCGCCACCGGTGGCGCGACGGTCACCGCTGAGCACGTCGAGGACTCGAAGGGGCCCAAGCTCGACGAGGCCGACATCGTCGTGTCGGGCGGTCGCGGGCTCGGCGAAGCCAGCAAGTACGAGATGATCGAGCAGCTCGCCAAGCTGCTCAAGGGCGCGGCCGGTGCGTCGCGGGCGATCGTCGACGCCGGGTGGGTGCCGTACAGCTCGCAGGTCGGTCAGACCGGCAAGGTCGTCAAGCCCAAGGTGTACATCGCGGCCGGCATCTCGGGCGCGACCCAGCACATGGTCGGGATGAAGGGTTCGAAGAACATCATCGCCATCAACAAGGACAAGGAGGCGCCGATCTTCGGCGTCGCCGACCTCGGTATCGTGGGCGACGTCCACAAAGTCCTGCCGAAGCTGATCGAAGCCCTCCAGTCCCGCTCTTAGACGAGCGGCCAGGGGTAGCGATGGCCGGAGGTGTCGGCAGGGAACCGGCGCTCCATCACGAGCTTCGTGGCCCGGTACTGCAGGGCCGCCATCTCGTCGTCGTCGAGCAGCACGGCCAGCTCCAGCGGCACTGACTCCGCGAGCGTCGCGACCCGCGACAGCACCGTCTCGTCGATCGATTCGTCGGCGAACTCCCAGATCACAGTGCGCAACTTGAACGGCGCCGCGAAGCACAACCCGTTGTCGATCGCCCACACGCGGTCGCCGGCAAGCAGACAGTGCCCGCTCTTGCGGTCGGTGTTGTTGGCGATCAGGTCGAGGACGGCGATCGAACGCAACTGATCGTGGACGTCGGGTCGATGCTCGTAGATCGTGAAGTAGTGCTCGGTGTGGTCGGCGTCGACGAACCACTGCAGCGACCCCTCGCCGTACG